>JAUMUA010000089.1 GCA_030530925.1 Rothia sp. (in: high G+C Gram-positive bacteria)
TTGCCGTCATGGACGATTTACCCACGCCGCCTTTACCAGAGACCACCGCAAAAACTCGGGTGAGCATATTCTGCTCAGCAAACGGATTCTTCTTGGTGTGGCCTAACCGGTTCCGCAACGCGGCGCGTTGCTCGGGGTTCATGAACCCCACCGAAATCTCTACCTGCTCAACCCCGGGAACCTCTTGGAGCGCATTCTTGACGTCGTGCTCAATCGTTGAGCGCAACGGGCAACCCTCAATCGTGAGCAAGATACTCACGGCGACGGCACCGCCCTCAACAGCAATCGATTCAACCATGCCCAGCTCAGTAATTGGCTGGCGCAATTCGGGATCAATCACCGTATCGAGGGCACGGCGCACAGCATTTTGGGTGGGTTCAGACATACAACTCCTCAAGCGGCGATTTGTTTTATTCAGCAGAGCGGTCTTCTTCAAGGTCTTTAACTTTTTTACGCTTGCGTGCTTGTTGCTCTTCGGTAATCACCGCAATGGAACTCGTGCGAGGATCAGCAACGGGGCGCGAACCGTCAGAAACCTGCGACTGCAATTCCTGAATTTTCTGCAATTCTTCCATCACATCGCGCAATTCACCGCGCACATAATCGCGAGTAGCTACTTCTCGAAGCGCAATACGCAACGCGGCAATCTCACGGGTGAGGTACTGAGTCTCTTCAAGATTTTGCTCATCACGCTTGCGGTCCTGCGAGGCAGTCACGCGGTCGCGGTCGTCCTGGCGATTCTGTGCCAACAGCAAAAGCGGCGCAGCGTACGATGCCTGCAACGAAAGAAACAAAGTTAGCAATGTAAAGTTCAGCGACCGAGGGTCAAACTGCATGCTCTCTGGCGCCAACGTGTTCCAGCCCAACCACAGACCACAAAAAATGGTCATCCACATCAAAAACTGCGGGGTACCCATAAAACGGGCAATAGATTCGGTAGCCCTACCAAAACGATCGGGGTTAGAACGCGAAGCTAAACGGCGCCTAGATTCTTGCGGGGTCGAGAGGCGCTCGTCTGCAGTGGTGCGCTCGCGGTTCTTATCACTCAAAGTAGCGACCTACCTTTCGAATGGGGGTGCCGTCATCGTATGTTCGCCAGTCTTCGGGCAAGATGGCATCGAGCACGTCGTCAATAGTAATAGCCCCAACCAGGCGATCGTTCTCGTTCACAACCGGCAATAGCGTGAGGTCATAGGTTGCCAAAACGCGAGAAATTTCTTCCAGGCTAGACATATCAGAGACCGGCTCAATGGAAGAGTCCAAGAGGGTGCCAACGAGTTCGCTGGGTGGGAAGCGCAAAAGCTGTTGCATATGCACCATGCCCAAATACTTGCCGGTGGGGGTCTCTAGCGGTGGACGAGCTACCAAAACAGCCGCCGCCATTGCCGGGGAAATTTCCTCTTGGCGAATGTGTGCCAGCGCCTCAGCCACCGTAGCTTCAGGGGAGAGAATAATCGGCACGGGGTTCATCAGCGAACCGGCGGTACCTTCGTCATACTCCAGCAGACGGCGTACGTCTTCTGCTTCTTCTGGCTCCATCAAATGCAACAGCTCCTCGCGCTGGGCGTCGGAGAGCTCGTTCAAAAGGTCGGCGGCGTCGTCGGGTTCCATCTCTTCAAGAACCTGCGCGGCGCGCTCTACGTCAAGATGAGAGAGAATTTCTACCTGGTCATCTTCAGGAAGTTCCTGCAACACATCAGCCAAGCGCTCGTCTTGAAGCTCGTGAGCAACCTCAACCATGCGCTTATCATTCATCTCGTGAATAGCGTCTGCAAGGTCAGCAGGGTTGGCGTTTTCATGGTTCGCCACAAATGCAGTTGCTGCCTGCGGCTCAAGGTCAGTGGAGAGAATCGCTTCGTCCCAGTCCACTACCAACGTGGCTTTACGACGGCGGAGCAAACCGGCGGATTCCTGTGCTCGCGAGACAAAAAGTTCAGAGAGGAACCAGTCGCCGTTGCGGCGCTGTTCCATAGCAACGTCCTCGACCATTGCCTCACCGGAGCCATCCAACAAACGCACCTTGCGGTCAAAAATCTCGGCAACGACGAGCGATTCTGAACCACGCTGTTCAAAGCGGCGCAGATTCACCAAACCGGTACAAATAATTTGCGAAGACTCAATGGTGGTCACGCGGGTCATGGGCACAAATATGCGCTTTTTGCCCAAAACCTCGATCACAATCCCCACCGCAATGGGTTCTTTACCGCGCTGGTTGACGCTTCCAGAAACTGCCGCCAGCGGACTAAAACTTCGTTTGAGCACGACAACATCTCGCAACCGGCCTAGGCGATCGCCTAAGGGGTCAAAAACGTCCATGCCTAACAGGCGTGCAATGAAAATTTTGTTTGGTGTTGTGCTCACCTCTCTAGGTTACGCGAGGGGAGCACATTCTGGGGAGCTGAGGCTAGGACTGTGACCGACTGCAAAGGATTCTTTCCGTTTTCGCCGAAGAATCGGTGTACTGGCTCAGAGGTTTTCGCCGGTTGCGATACCTGCACCAATTTACGGTGAATAACCTGCGGTTCATTAGATGATAGAACGTATGGACGAACACCAGAACCCAATGATTGCCCCTGACCCTACCAAAATCCCTGCCGGCCAACTCGTGCAGAACTTCTCTTCGCGCAAAGAACTCGATGCCGCGATGGGAAAACTCACTGCCGCAGGACTGCCCGCGCAGGCATTTTTTGTGGTGGGTCACGACGTCAAGCAAGTGGAATACTTTATGGGTAAGCTCTCATACCCTCGCGTTGCACTCAGTGCCGCTTTTTCTGGTGCCGTCTTTGGCGCAATGATTGGTGTTGCCACAGCGTTGCTCACGGGCACTTCGGTTATGCCACATTTGGCTACCGCTATTCCGTTGGGTATTGCTATCTGGATGATTTCAGCTATCTTTAGTTTCTCCCGCGCCAACCCCAATAGCTCTTTCCAAATGAAGGGGCATCTGGTTCCCTCAGCGTTCTCGCTGATGGCAAGCTCCGCTGTTGCTACTCAAGCCCGCGAAGTTCTTGGTTCTCCCTCTTCGAACTTTGTAGCCCCCGCACCGCACCAGTTTTCTGCGCACGGCGCGCAACAGGCGGTAGCCCCGCAGCAGGGACAACAACCTACTTTTACCCCGCCTACTGAACCGGTGAGCTTTGTGGGCCCTGAATTCAACAAAGACGGCTCTAAAGCTGGCGGCAAATACGGTTTGCGCATTGAAGACCCCGAAGAGTTTGCACAGACCGTGCGCAAAGAACCAGCTCCGGTTGCTACCGAGAAGACTTCGCCGCTAGGTTCTCAGCGCGTCGCTTCCGAGGCCGCCGAAAACAACGACGCTTTCGCTCACGAAAATGTGCATAACGACGCTACCTATAACGACGACGTCCGCGGCGGTTCCGTTTCTGGCGACGACAACGACGAACACGGCTCAGCAGGTAGCCGCAGACTCTAGCGTCTGAGCATGTTACAGCGAGCATCACGCTGTAGCTAGCCCAGCGCTAAGAAGCTTCACGAAAAGGGCCTCGCACTGTTCTCACAGTGCGAGGCCCTTTCTCTCAGCATGATTTGAAATGCATCTATTTCTTGGTGCGCTAGTTAGCTAGCTGTGCCATCCATGCTTCGATTTCTTTGATTTCTCGAGGCAGAGCCGCCGAGAGGTTTTCGTTGCCGTTCTCGGTAATCAGAACGTCGTCCTCAAGGCGAATACCAATGCCGCGCAACTCCTCGGGAATCGCCAAATCCTCTTCCTTGAAATACAAGCCGGGCTCAATGGTGAAGACCATGCCCGGTTCAATAATGCCGTCCAGGTAGAGCTCTCGCTTTGCCTGCGCGCAATCATGCACGTCAAGGCCCAAATGGTGGCTGGTGCCGTGCGGCATCCAACGACGGTGCTGCCCACCCTCGTCAGAGAGGGACACTTCAGCACTGACTGGCAAAAGACCCCAGTCGCTGAGGCGATGCGCCAAAACATCCATGGCTGCAGCGTGAACGTCGCGGAACTTGTTGCCGGGAACAGCAACCTTAAACGCGGCTTCTGCGGCGTCCAAAACTGCCTGATAAACCTTTGCCTGCGCTTCGGTGAAAGTGCCGTTCACGGGGAAAGTACGGGTGATGTCAGCGGTGTAAAGAGTGTCGTCCTCCACGCCCGCGTCGAGCAGTACCAGCTTGCCCTCTTCAACGGTGCCGTTATTCTGAATCCAGTGCAGAACGGTGGCGTTATTGCCGCAGGCAGCAATGGTGTCATAGCCCAAATCGTTGCCCTCTTCACGAGCCTTGGCGAAGAAAGCGCCCTCAATCACGCGCTCGCCACGACGATGAGACACTGCACGAGGCAATGAACGAATTACGTTCTCAAAACCTTCAACAGTGTGCGCAACAGAGCGGCGAAGATTCTCAATCTCCACTTCGTCTTTGACTAAGCGAGCGGTCGAGAGTGCCTCGGTCAGCACAGCATCGGTAGCGTCTGCCTGTTCCAAATCTACGCCGGTGTTGTAGCGCGACGTATCAACGAGCGCATCAATGTTGAGATCAACATTGCGCACCAACCGAATCTGAGTACCACCTAGCGCCGCATTGCCAGCGTTCTTAGTGACGGCAACTTCAAGCTCTGAAAGATCGCGGGTACGAATTCCATAGGCAGCCTCAATGGCTGCGAGGGTGGGGCGGGGGCCAATCCAGAACTCGCCATAACGCGGATCAGAGTAGAACTGCGCGGAATCGCGCCCAGCCAGCGGGCGGAAATACAGCGTAACTTCGTGATTCGAGCCGTTATCACCGGCGCCCTCGTCCACCGGCTCAAAAATCAGGACGGCGTCGGGCTCGTGATCGGTACCCAAACCGGTCTGATGCGCAAATGCTGAGTGCGGACGAAAACGGTAGTCAGTGTCGTTAGAGCGCACCTTGAGCGGGCCCGCAGGAATCACCAGACGCTCACCGGGGAACTGGCGAGAAATGACCGCACGTCGTTGCGCTGCGAAATCTGCAACGCGTTCGCGCTCTGGCAACTTAGCGGTATCTGTTGCCCACTGCGAGCCCATGAACTGCGTAAAAGCCGCAGACTGGGGTGGCTGAGAACGGTTGTTGACGCGTTCTTCAAGCGGTTGAGAATCCATTTCTGGGGTGTTTTCTGAAGTATCCATACCCTCAACTCTAATATGGCAGGTGGGCACATCTCATGTCTTTCACTGCCGGCTGTAACAACTACTCGTTCTAAGATAGAGCTATGGGTTATGACCTTCACGTGCATTCACAGTATTCCGACGGCACTCAATCGGTTGCTGATTTGGTTCAAGAGATTTCGCAATCTGGGTTGAGCGGATTCGCTTTGACCGATCACGACACCACGGTGGGCTGGGTTGAGGCTGCCCAAAATGCTGGGGAATATGGGTTGGATTTTGTGCCTGCCATGGAAATTTCGTGTGCCGCTATGGGCACCAGCGTGCATCTGCTCAGTTATTTGCATGACCCCACCTTTGGACCGCTCCTTCAAGAGATTGGGCGAGCGAGGGATTCGCGGTTGCATCGTGCGCAGAAAATGGTGCAGCGACTCAGCGCAGATTTTCCGATCACGTGGGAAGACGTCATGGCACATACCGGTGAGGGTGCTACGGTGGGTAGACCCCATATTGCCGACGCGCTAGTGAGCGCCGGGGTTATTGAAAACCGCAGTTTAGCTTTTACCTCAATTCTTACCCCGGATTCGCCCTATTACGTCTCGCACTATGCAGTCAATCCGGTCAAAGCGGTACAACTGGTGCGCCAAGCCGGGGGAGTGCCTATCCTGGCGCATCCCAGGGCTCGCAAACGCGGGCGGGTTATTCCTGAAATCCTCATCGAAAAAATGATTGAGGCAGGACTAGCGGGCCTTGAGGTACGCCATCGCGATAATTCCCCAGAAGATCAACTATGGCTTGAGCAACTTGCCCAATCGAATCAACTTCTGAGCACTGGTTCCTCTGACTATCACGGCGCGGGCAAACCTAACCGGCTGGGCGAAAATACCACAGACGCGCAGGTGGTTGCGCAGATTCGTGAAC
>JAUMUA010000003.1 GCA_030530925.1 Rothia sp. (in: high G+C Gram-positive bacteria)
TGTGCGCACCCTGTGCTAGGTGATCACGCACGGCGTCGCTACGCACCCGCGCGTCAAAAAATTTGTGTTCCTTTGCCGCCGCGTACACGCTGTTGGAGTTGGCACCGGTAGCGTCCACGCGCTTGGACCAGTGGGCAAGGTTCTCGTTCAGAAAGAGAACCTCATACCTGGAGGCAACTCGCATGTTGAATTCCCAGTCCCCTACCACCGGCAGGTCTTCGACGTAGTAGCCCAGTTCATCGAGTAGACGGCGGCGGTAGAGAATTCCAATCGGCACCGCTCGATTTACCCGGAAGTAATCGATGATGTTGACCCCCTGCAGGTTTTCCCAGAAGGGGCGTGATTCAATAAATTCAAACCCCGAATCGGTAATTTTTTCAAAGTATTCATCGGTGCGGACTACCACCATGACGTCGCCAGTTTTCTCCAGTGCAGTCACCGTTTTTTCAAGGAAAGTGGGTTCCCAGAGGTCGTCGTCGTCATGAATTGCAATGAATTCGGAGTCGCAGGCGCGAATTCCTGCGTTCGATGCGGCTTCCATCCCTCGGCTCACCTCATGGTGAATTACCTGCACCTGATTTAGCGCCGATGCTTGTACCAGTTGATCGACCGCCTGCGCATCACCGCCGTCGTTAACCACCACCGTTTTTACCTGCGAATGGGTCTGTTCTGCAATATTCGCCAACGCTCGTTCTAGCAAGCGGGGGCGATCCTTGGTGCGAACAATAACTGCTACAGACTGGTTCATGTTGAACTTCCTCAAAGGCGCGTTGCGCGCAGTCGGTGGAAAACTGATTAAAACTCTATCGTTAAAGCGATACGGCTACTTGGGCGAATTAGTGTGGGTTTCTCGCATATCGCGCGCGCCCATCGCCACTACAGATACCGCCATGAGCCCCGCCCAGGCGTACCAAGCAAAGGGGAAACCTGCCGCCTGCGCCATCGTGCCCAATGCGATTCCACCTAGACCAGTGCCCAAGTCAAAGTTGGCGTTCCATGCCACGGACGCGCGGGTGGTGTTTGCCGCACCGGCATCGTTGAGTGCGCGCACCATGGTGATGGATTGCAAGAACCCATAGCCAATACCTACCAGCAGAGAACCACAAATCAACAGAATCCAGCGCAGGACGGTGTCATGAGCCGGTATCGAAAAGCCGATGAGCGCCGCGCCGAGGGCTGCCAGACCGAGCACTGGCGTCATGAACAAGCGGGTGCCAAAGCGGTCACTGAGTGAGCCACCCATAACGCGTGCTGGGGCGGCAATCACGGTAAAGCACAGCAAAGCGATCGACGCCGCAGCGGCGGTTGGCGCGATGTCTATTGAGAATGTGAGAAACGCGCCGCCGGCGGCAGTGATGAGAGTAAGAGTAGCCAACGCGGGCCAGATTTTTTTGAGTACAACACCCATCCCTGCCGGTGGTTCGGTGTTTTCTTCGGCAATTTCTCCTAGGCGTTCAGTGACAAGTTGGCCCAAGTGAAATGCAAACGGTGCGCCGAGCACAGCGATTAGACCGCTACACAAAACAAAACGGTAGCCGAAGGTCTCAATCATCCAGGGGGTGAGCGGTGTCAGAATCATCTGCGGAATCGCAGCCGCCAGTCCGTAGATGCCAACTGCCTGACCTCGTCGTTCAACAGGAATCAGCAAAGAAAGCGCGGTAGAACCGCTCACTGTAATAATGCCAAACCCAATGCCGCGCAAAATAGAACTTACTAAAGCCAGTGTTAGATCAGGGGCAATCGCCTGAATAGGAGACGCCAAGCCCATCAGTAAGGTGCCTGCCACCAGGGTAAACGTCCACCCCAATTTTGCGAGGAGCCGTTGCACTACAAACAACTGGGTAGCAACAGTCGATGCCATCAACACCGCCGTCACCGACCCTGCACCCATCGCACCGGTACCACCAAGGGCAACCCAGGAAGGGGATGCAGGCATTAAGAGCGAAAGACTACTAATCACTGCCGCAAAGGTTGCCAAAATAGAAACCATGCCGGGCATGTGAATAACTTTTTGTTGCACTAAATCTCCAGAAAACACGTGATGACGCCAACGTTTTAGGGTATCAGAGATAGCAATTTACAGGCATTGAACGGGGTTAACATAGATACCATGCCAATTCTCGTAAACACCCTGAACTACCACGACGGTTCATCTAAAGACTGCGATAACCTCGATGAAACTCTTGAAGCCCTGAAAAATGGTTCCGACGTCAATGCGTTTGTGGGTATCAGCGACCCCAGCGATAACGACATGCACGCGCTCACCACCCACTTTGGCATGAACGAATTGGCTGTGGAAGACTCCATGGAAGGTCACCAGCGCGCCAAGCTCGACCGCTACGGCAACACTTACTTTCTAGTGCTACGCCCCGCCGTATATTTAGATGCCGAAGAAGAGATTCACTTTGGCGAAATTCACCTATTCATGGGTGAAAACTTTATGGTGGCAATCGTTAAAGATTATTTGCGTGAAGAGTCCAGTGTGAAAGTGCTGTTGCAAGATATCGCCTCAAAAATGGAAGACCTCAAAACCCCCTGGGACATGGTGCACGCGGCGCTAGACGGCGTCGTTGACCGCTACTTCCCGGTCATCGAAGGTCTTGAAAACGACAGCGATGAGATTGAAGACGACCTCTTCACCACCGAGATGACTGACACCAGTGGTGTCTCCCAGCGCATCTATACCTTGCTCAATGAGATTGCTGATTTCAAGCGGGCGTGCAAGCCTCTCATGGGCATGATTGATGCCCTCATGGAGCGTATTCATGCGCTGGCAAGCAACGATAATAACGAAGGCAAGCAAGAAGCAATTGATGATGTTCGCCAGTTCCGCGACGTCAAAGACCACGCTCTGCAAATCAATGACCGAATCGACGACCTCCGGGCAACACTACAAAACGCGCTCGAAGTCAACAGCATTATTGTGGCAGAGCGCCAAAACGATGATATGAAACGTATCTCGGCATGGGCTGCAATTCTGGTGGCGCCCACGATTATCGGATCGATTTACGGCATGAACTTTGACTACATGCCCGAACTGCACTGGGTGTTTGGCTACCCGGCGTCATTGTTGCTCATGGTGGTGGTCTCGGCGATTCTGTACCGCGTGTTCAAGAAGCGGAATTGGATGTAGGACATACGGGCGGCACTTGCCTGGCGCGCGTCTGAGCCCCTCCCCGCGCTTCATTTTATGTCTCATAAGAGAAGACTCAGTGCGAACCTTCACAGAACGTCAAGAATTTGAGTGCCATGTTCTACATTTAGAGGTAGAGATTTTGCCCCTTTTGAGAGTTAGGTTCTTGGCGTTTATGTCGAGCTCGTTGAATTATTCGCAGTTCATTTGGAACGTTGCCGATGTGTTGAGAGGTACTTATAAGCAGCACCAGTATGGTGATGTTATTTTGCCGTTTACGGTTTTGTACCGCCTTGACGCCGTATTGGAGCCCACCAAAGAGGCGGTTTTGGCGGCGATCTCTGGTTACGATGCGGACGACGAAGTGCCGCTGGCGATGCTTCGCGCACGAGCTGGGCATGCCTACAGTTTTTATAATGCTTCGCAGCACACGCTGAACTCGCTGAAGGGTGACGCCGATACGTTGGAGCAGAATCTGCGTTCGTATGTGAATGCGTTTTCGCCGAATGTGCGCGACATTTTTGAGAAGTATAAGTTTGAAGACACCGTTGCTGAGTTGGCGGAGCATGATTTGTTGTTCCAGGTGGTGCAGCATTTCAGCAAGGTGAATTTGCACCCGGATAATGTTTCTAATCAGCAGATGGGCAATATTTTTGAGGAGCTGATTCGTAAGTTTGCGGAGGCTTCGAATGAGACTGCCGGTGAGCATTTCACGCCGCGTGAGGTGATCGAGCTGATGGTTACGTTGTTGCTCGCTGATGAAGAAGATTTGCTGCGCCCTAATATTTCGCGTGATGTTTATGATCCTACGGCTGGCACCGGTGGCATGCTTTCGGTGGCTGATGAGCATATCAAGCAGTACAACCCGTCTGCACAGGTGAATCTTTTGGGGCAGGAGATTAACCCTGCGTCGTATGCGATTTGTAAGGCAGATATGGTGGTGAAGGGTCAGGCGATTGAGAATATCGCTCTTGGTAACACCCTTACGAATCCAGCTTTTGAAGAGCGCACTTTTCACTATGGTTTGAGCAACCCACCGTTTGGTGTGGATTGGAAGGGCGCTAAGGCTGTTGTTGAGAAGGAGCATAAGGTTGCTGGCTTCAATGGCCGTTTTGGTGCTGGTTTGCCGCGTGTTTCTGATGGGTCGCTTCTGTTTTTGCAGCATTTGATTTCTAAGTTGCGTGAGCCGAGTTCGGGTGCGCAGCAGGGTGTGGCTGAGACTGGTGGCCGTGGTGCGATTGTTTTGAATGGTTCGCCGCTTTTTACTGGTGGTGCGGGTTCAGGTGAGAGCAATATTCGCAAGTGGGTTTTGGATAATGATTATCTTGAGGCAATTATTGGTTTGCCTACAGACATGTTTTATAACACCGGTATTTCTACTTATGTGTGGATGCTGAATAAGAGCAAGAAGGCTGAGCGGCGCAATAAGGTTCAGTTGATTGATGCGACTGAAATGTTTGAGAAGATGCGTAAGTCGGTGGGTTCTAAGCGTAAGCAGTTGAGCTCGGATCATATTGCTGAGATTGCGCGGTTGTTTAAGGGTTTTGAGTCTGCGGACGATAAGCGTTCTAAGGTGTTTGACCGCGAAGAGTTTATGTACCGCACTATTACGGTGGAGCGCCCGTTGCGCATTAATTTTGCGTTTTTGCCGGAACGCATTGAGCGGTTGATGGGCTCTAAAGAGCTGGCTAAGTTGAAGTTGGACGACGACGCGGCGGCTACGTTGCGTGCGGCTTTGGATGGACGCGCGGTTGAGGTTGCTGGTGTGGTTGAGACTGACCGTTTGGAGTTTGAGAAACAGCTGAAGGCTGTGTTTGATTCTGCGGGTGTGGTGGTAAAACCGGTTGCGTTGAAGAAGTTAGTCGATGAGTTGTCTGAGCGTGATGAGACTGCTGAACCTGTTGTTAAGGCAGGTAAGCCAGTTGCTGATGCTGCGTTGCGTGATTCTGAGAATGTACCGTGGGGCGAGGATATTCACGAGTATCTGGAACGTGAAGTGAAGCCGTTTGTGCCTGATGCGTGGATTGATGAGTCGAAGACTAAGGAGGGCGCGGAGATTCCGTTTACGAGGCATTTTTATGAGTATGTGCCGCCGCGCTCTTTGGAGGAGATTGACCGCGATTTGAACGAGGTGCTGGGCAGAATCCGTGAACGTTTGGAAGGGTTGGGGATTTAGATGGGTTGGACTTCAATGCCCATAAAATACGCTTTCGAAACTACTTTTGGAGGCATCTGGGGAACCGACGAAAAGTATGATCAACGGGATAGAATTTGCATCCGAGTAGCAGATTTTGACTATTCTCGATTTAAAGTCATTGATAATCCATCTACAATCCGAAATATCTCCGATTTGGAGTTAAGCTCTAAGTCTCTACGACATGGCGATATTCTAATAGAGAAGTCAGGTGGAGGAGAAAAAACCTTAGTTGGCCGAGCTGTTCGATTTACTGGTGAGTATCAAGCAGTCTGTTCAAATTTTGTGTCAGTGCTTCGACCTCGGTCTAATCAATCTAGTAGATTCTGGTCATACGTTTTAGCTAGTCTCTATTCCAACAGAGGAACTTTTCCATTCATTAAGCAATCCACTGGTATCCAAAATTTAGATTTACAAGCTTTTCTTTCCCAAAGAGTTAATGTCCCTACTCTCCAAGAACAAGAACAAATCGCAGATGAGCTTGACCGCGAGCTGGCAGAAATTGACGCAGCCATAGAAGATCTAAATAATCTAAAACTTCTTTCAAATGAAAAGCTTTTAACTGAGATTCGGAGATTAATTTTCACGCACGATGTACCTATGGCCCCTATAAAACGTTTTGGTACTGTCAAACTTGGTAAAATGATTACCTCTCGTGAAAAAGACGATATGATCAAAGCCCCATACATAAGAGCCGCAAATATTCAACCTTGGGGTGTGCTCACTTATGAATATGATACTAAAGAAATGTTCTTCACAAAGGATGAATTACAAGCTCTAAATCTTATCAAAGATGATGTGGTTGTTGTAGAGGGCGGGGCAGGTTTTGGACGTAGCGGGGTTCTAAAGAATAATCTTTATGGGTGGGGCTATCAAAATTCGATAAATCGCATACGAGTTAATAAAAATATAGCAGATCCCTATTATATACATTACACTCTACTTTCAATGTTACACGCAGGAGAAATTTTAGTTGCCACAAATCAGGCAACAATTCCGCATCTTACCGCTGAGAAACTAGAAGCGCTTCTCATTCCCCACCATTCTCTAGAAATTCAGCAACAAATAGTCAAAAGAATCACTGATTACGAAGAGAAATATCTGCAATTAACACAAGATGTTCTTTCGCACATGAAGTTACTAAAAGAATATAAAACTTCTTTAATTAGCGCAAAGATAATGAGATCAACCAATGATTAATATTTTCAAGAAAACAAAAAACAAAAATTTTGACGATAGAATCAGCGAGCTAAAACTTGTAAACTATGCAATAATTCCCTATAAATTTCTTAATAAATTTAATCAAATAAGAAATCCTGAGATAGAAAATTTTAACTTCAGCGCACGGTCAACTGTTAGGAATTCTTATTCTTTTGGGATCATAACCGCCAAAAACCATCCAGGCGATGGTCGTAAA
Source organism: Rothia sp. (in: high G+C Gram-positive bacteria) (assembly GCA_030530925.1). GTDB lineage: Bacteria > Actinomycetota > Actinomycetes > Actinomycetales > Micrococcaceae > Rothia. The sequence goes on from JAUMUA010000003.1 coordinate 6,745, forward strand.
ATATTTGATATATGTGTAAAATATTTCCCCAAACAAAATTCCCAAGAGACCAAAAATCATAATAAATTTATTGAAGTTGGTGAAAACCATTCACTATGGAAATACCTACTAAATCAAGAATCGCTTAACATATCAACAATTATTCCAGTAGCTATCCATAGCAAGAAAGGGATATCTGCGGATTTTTATGTACCATCCTTAAATGAAATGCAAAATGCAAATACATTCGAATTTGGCATTGAGAGATATTTATTATGGAAGATAAATAAAACAGATTTGGCAGAAAATATCAAGGGTCTCACATTCGATGAGGATATGAAAAAATTTATGAGATACCTCAATTCAAAAAAAGAGTTAGAAGATGGTCTCGTTTTCAATAACATTTCAATTATCAAAACCACTATCGATGTACTAAAAAATACAGACCCCTCATATTCAATTCCAGTATACAAATTGATTTCCACTCTATTAGTTCTCGACCTAAAGATTATATACGATCATTTAAATCTGCTTCCACCTGAAGAATTTAAGAATAAAACAATTAACCCAAAATTAGAAGAAATACAGCTTATCCCTTTTGATTTAAGATTCAAGACAAAAAATCAGACCATACTTTCCTTGTGCGACGAATATGATCAATTTTATAAAGATTTCCTTTCTGTATTAAAGGAAAACAGCATTGTCTATAAAATTTTTGGGGATATGGGGCAATCATATAAATATAAGAATGTCTTTGGTAGAATGTCCTCAATTACCAAAGACATATTACCTATTTTTTCAATAGTTGCAATTTTTTCTAATATTATTTGGATATTTTTAGTTTTAGAGGGAGATATAAACTTTTTAGCATCTATAATCGGAGCTTTAGATATTAGCGCGATTGGACCGATTTTTACCATAGTCTGTTGCATTACCCTGTTAGCCTTACTACTTATAATTTTATATTATCTGATCGTTCTATCAACCCGTAAAATAATAGAATTTTCATCAAAGTATATAGATATTTCCTCCAAGGTGATTCTAAATAAAATATCCGTTGGAGTCATAATGATGGGGGTAATTTATTTTCTAACCATTATATACCCTAATTCATTTTTGAATTTTATATTAATTCCACTATTGATATCAATAGGCTTAGCAACTTATCTAGAAGCGGCAAGATTTTCTATTTTAGAAATATACCGATTCACGAAGCCGGTTACAAGAATCGCAATTACATTATGTGTGATACTTACATCCGCATCTTTTATCGGCCAAAACAATCTTATTCCCGGTCAATCTTGCGTAATGTTCAAAAATCCTCAACTCCCTGATAAAAAAATAATTTTCTACCGATACCTCACAGTAGGGAATTGGTCAGATAGTACCGACATCGCGCTACTCCCGGGAAGTGACGATACACTCCCAAATGGTAAAAAATATCACGCACCAGCAGTAGTAACCATTAATAAAAATGATTTACCCCCCACGACAACCTGTCCAGCAGGAATAAATATGGATGACGAAAAAATAACTCAGTACTATCTAAAAGAGGGAAACTCTTTCACTTGGGTTGAAAAAAATTAGAGTTTACATTTAGACCAAATTTGTCTATATGCCGCACCCTGCACAACACCACCCCAGGCAAGAGCCTTACCGACCTACTCCGTACCATGAACCAAAGCAACAAAAACAAACAGGTGAATCTGCAGGAGCTCCACGCAACCCTCAACCCCTACGCGCTAGCCAGCGACCAGTTCTAAACTAAAACTACTCAGCACCTACTGCTTCCAACCATGAAGTGGCGGATTCTTGCATAGAACGAATCGTAGTAATCGTGTTGAGTAATGCACGAGAAGTTGGTTTCATTTGTGCAGAGACCTTCGGCATTTGCTGAGCAATACCCTCTAATTCTTGAGTCTCCAAATTCATCAGTTCATTCCGTACGCTTTGCACACTTTCAATCAACGAGGCGTCAATGGGTTCCCCATTCGTCTGTTGATACAGAGCAATGGCATGATTCAAATTGCCCATCAACTCTGTCCATGATTTAGCCGCCGCTGCAGAACTATCCTCCAACTTCTCGTTCAGGGGCTCCAGCGATTTAGCAATACGAGTGAGCGCACCACGTACCTGTACCGGCGTCAGATTCCCACCAGCCAGTACCTTCTCCGACTCCTTTTGAAAGGTAGCGCCCAGATTTGTAAAATCCATCATAAATCTCTGGATGTTTTCCACTACCACCGGCTGATTCTCTTCAATCTCAGCCATGTAGTCAGCAAAACCTAGTTCAGCAACTTCTGACTCATCATCGGCTTCCTCAACAGGAGTGGTTTCCATCTGTTCGATAATCTGATCAATCTTTCCCGCAATATCTTCAACCGCATTTGAATACTCTGCAGAACTCCTGTCAGCCCTACGCACTGCTGTAGCGTCCACGTACCGAGTGCGAGTCAACAAATCAATGAGCGGGTCCCCATGCTCCCCTTTTCGTAAAGCGGGCGGCGTCATCCAAATCAACGGCAACAATAACTGGCTTGCTCCCGCACGCTGAGTTAGCTCCGCAAAACGGGTAAATTCTCTCCGGCATGCCTCACTCTTGACATAGCGGGGCGTAATGAAGGGAAGCAAGAATGTGGAAGTTAAGAGTTCGTTTTCTAGCCTGCTCCACAGATCCTCACCCCAGGTTCCGTTCTCTGTATCAATGAACAGCTTCACTTCACGCCCATACACGCCCTCCAAAGTATCTTGAATATCGCGAGCGAACTGACGCATGTCCCCACCCACAACCGAAGCTTGATCCTCATGGGTATAACTCATAAAAATCTGAGCATCTTCAAGTGCCACAGGCTTCTCACTTTCTTCAGCAACCACAAAATTCTCGGTTTGATGTTCTTCTGATTCATTCCGTGCAACGTCCCAAAATTCAGCAGAATAGAGAGCTTCCACAGGAATAACCCACAGGTCCTCACCTAAAGGCTGCACTTCATCAACCTGAGCGACTAGAAACCCACGATGAAAATCATCTGCATAAGCTGCCTTCAACGACCGCAAGCCCTTAAGGTGATCAGCTTTCAAGCGGGTAGAAGTTTTTACCTCAATACCAACTAACCGCCCCTGACCGTCCTTCAGCACAATATCCACCTCAGCATTACGGCTAAGCGTCGGTTGACGCCAGTGGCTCTGAGTAACATCCAACCTTGACCACCCAATATGAGCCCTCAATTGTTGCGCAACATGTGCCTCAAATAAGCCTCCCGCCACATGATGAACGGCAGTGGCAGTATCTCCTGATCTCAAAATATTGAGCGAAAGCGCAATATCTAACGGATAACATTTAGCTCCCGTGCGAGCGCTCTTCTTTACCGGAGTATGAAAATTAGGCAATTCCCACAACAAAAAACGCTCTTCGATACGATTCAAATAACCAGTGACTGTGCGCGAATCTAAACCTGAAGACTTTGCCACATTTGAAAGATTGACTTCTCCAGAAGGATTTCTCAAAAAATATGTCAGAACGTCCAGCGCCCGCTGCTTATCAAAACGCTCTCCTGGCAACACATCGCGGGTCAAAACACTAGAGATGTCTTGAATTACCCGTTGACTAAAAACCAAATCAGCTTGCGGCACCGCAGGCACCCGATAATGCGGCAATCCCCCACGCTGAGATATTTCGCTCCACGTGGGAAGAGATGAAGTGATACTCTCTTTTTTCTGTCCCACCATAGGCGTCTCGTCAAAAAGATAATCAATAACAGACCACGGCTGCCCAACTTGCCCAACCAACTCTGCCTCGCTGAGTGGAGCAAGGGAAACCCGAATAGCACGCCCCGCCAACGCATCGCTACCGCCTAAAGAAGTTTGACCGATACTTGCAGACCCCGTTAGCACAAGACTTATTTGGTCTTGACGTTCATCCATAAGCGCTTTGATGGCGTTCGGAAGTTCGGGCAAAAGCTGAGCCTCATCAATACAACACGGCATGGGCAATCCCCTGAGCCACCCCAAAATATCTTGCGCAATCACACTGCGCAATTGGGGATCAGTGAGAGAATAAATCGCTTTAAGCTTTCCTTGCTGATGTAGCTCGCGCATCATACTCGTTTTGCCCACAGAGCGAGCTCCCTCGACAATCACCACAGGAACGGAATCGAGGTATTCAAGAATTTTCGGTTCAATAAAGCGAGGGTAGTACATGCAATTATTCTACATAGTATGTGTAAAATTTTACACATACTATGTAGAATAATTGCATTTTAACGCAATGTTAGCGGTTTCCGCTTCCTTCACAAACAGAAATCAAGCTAGAGAAGTAACCCATAACGGTTCTTTCTATGGCACGGCTCATAAACTTAGAAAAACACCCTCGTTTCTCTCGTCCAGGAGCTTCCCCATGCCTCGTACCCACCTCGAACGTCCCTTTCAAAAGGAAATCTGCGCCCACTTGGCAGAACACGGGTGGGAGCACTCCCCGAGCGATTCGGGGTATGACGCCGCACGTGCGCTCTTCCCCGCCGATTTGCTGGAATGGCTCAAGCTGAGCGACCCTCAAAACTATGAGCGAGTAGTCAACCCCGCAGCGAGCGCCGCCGAACAAGCAAAGGCAGAAGAGCGGATTCTCGATTCCCTCGTACGCACCCTGAATGAGCCCGAAACACACGGCGGTGGCACTCTCAACGTGTTACGAAAAGGGTTCAAGGTTCTTGGCGCCCGTCGTGCCTTCAAAGTGCTACAACTACCACCGCAAGATCACCGCAACCCAGAACTCACCGAGCTCTTTCAACAAAATATTCTGCGAGTAGTAGAAGAAGTTCACGCCTACCCCAACCAACCGCAAAAAGCACGCGTTGACTTGGTGTTCTTCTGCAACGGGCTACCGGTAGCCACCGCAGAACTCAAAAGCGAATACGCGCAAACCCTGCAAGAAGCTATCAAACAGTACAAACAAGACCGCGACCCCAAGCACTCCCCGCTCTTGCAAGAACACCGCGGCGCGCTCGTGCACTTTGCTCTCTCGCAAGACGAAATTTACATGACCACCCGCCTCGAGGGGCGAGCCACCACCTTCTTACCGTTCAACAAAGGCAACAACCACGGCGCAGGCAACCCCATCAACCCAGAGGGCGCCGCGACGTCGTATTTCTGGGAAGAAATTCTGCAACGCGACACCTGGATTACCATTCTTAGCAAATTCATCTACACCAACCACGAACGAAAAACCGACCCTCTCACCGGCAGACCAATCCACCGCTCCCAAATCCGGTTTCCCCGCTACCACCAGTGGCGCGCCGTCACCAAGCTCATTGCGGCAGCCAAAGAAGAAGGGCCCGGACACAAATACCTCATTCAACACTCAGCAGGATCCGGTAAAACCGACTCCATCGCGTGGACCGCACACCGGCTCGCCACCCTACACAACAACGACGGCGAAAAAATCTTTGACTCCGTGATCGTGATTGCGGACCGCCAAGTACTTGACCGCCAATTGCAGGACGCCGTAGACCAGCTCGTTACCGCAACCGGCACCTTTCAGCCCATTACGCGCAACGGTGAAGGCTCTAAAGCACAGCAACTCACAGAAGCCCTCGTTGCTGGGGTACAAATCATTGGCGTAACGCTCCAAACCTTCCCCTACGCCCTCGAAGAAATCGAAAAAGAAGGTAGCCCACTCGCCGGAAAACGATTTGCTGTAATTGCCGACGAAGCGCACTCATCACAATCAGGTAAAGCCACCGAATCCATCAAAAAATTGCTCTACCAGGGCGCCGAAATTGAGCCCGAAGAAGATGAGGATACTGAGGAAACCGAAGCCCACCAAGAAGCAATCAACACCATGGCAGTGCGCCTTGACGCCAATCACCGCATTAGCTTCTTCGCCTTCACCGCAACGCCCAAAGAAAAAACCCTCAAAATCTTTGGACGCCGCCCCAGCTCCGATGCACCATTAGAGCCGTTCGACCTCTACCCCATGAAACAGGCAATCGAAGAAGGCTTTATTCTCGACGTGCTGAAGAACTACACCACCTACGAAATGGCGGCACGAATCGGGCAAAAAATTGACGGTGACGAACCAGTAGAAGACGAATTCATTGACCTGAAAAAAGGCGCCAAAACCTTTATTCGATTTGTGGAGCTTCACCCCACCAACATTGCCTCAAAAGTTTCGATCATTCTCGATCACTACATCGGAACCGTAAAAAATGAGCTCGGCGGCAAAGCTAAAGCCATGGTCGTCACCAGCTCCCGCGAAGCAGCAGTGAGATACCACCGCGCCCTCGAAAAAGAAATCACCGAACGCGGCCTACCCCTACACACCCTTGTGGCGTTCTCCGGTGAACTCCCCGACCCCGACATTCCCGCCCTCAATGGCGCAGAGTCACCCGCCGTCACCGAAACCTCAGAAAACCCCAGTCTAAAGGGACGCGATCTCGCAGAAGTCTTTGCTCAAGACGACCAACACATCCTGATTGTGGCGAACAAATACCAAACCGGCTTTGACCAGCCACTACTCGTTGCCATGTACGTGGACAAAAAACTCTCTGGCATCACCGCTGTACAAACACTCTCCCGGCTCAACCGCCGCGCCTCAGGCAAAGACAACACCTACGTACTGGATTTTGTGAACGACCCCGAACAAATCGTAGGATCATTCCGCGAATACTACACCGAAGCAAAAATCCGCAAGGAATCAGACCTTGAACTCATCGCTAAACAAGTAGCCAAGCTAGACAACGCCGGCATCTACACCCTGGCAGACGTAGAACAATTCTGGCAACAATGGATCAAAACAGACACTCGCCCCACCTCATTCGATGGGCTCGTACGAGTACCGCAAGATCGGTTCAAGAATCGCTGGGAGCAAGCAAAAGAAAACAACGATAAAACCGAACTCGAAACCCTCATTGATTTTCGCGCAACTCTCAGCGAATACGTGACTGCCTATGCATTTTTTGCCCAAATATTCGATTTTGGAGACCCCTATTTTGAAGAGCTCTCAGCCTTTGCAGATCTTCTAGGACGTCGCCTCAGAAAGTTCACCCTCGAAGAGAACGCACCCGAACAAGTGGACGTAGACGACGTGATTCTGACTCACTACCGCCTTGAAAAAATGCGTGAGGAAGAAGATCTGCGCATCAATGAAGGCAGCGCTACGGGCCTTACGGGCATCACAGAGGCAGGTATGGCGCAGGTGCGCGAGCGCGAACGAAAAACCAAATCGGTGGTCATTGAAAAAATCAATCAGTACTTCCAAGGCCTTGAACTAGGCGATGAATACAAAGTGGGATTCGTTTCCACCATGGTGGCAGAAATTGCCAAAGACACCCGGTTGCAGTCAACAGCGCGCTCTAACACCAAAGTTGATTTTGCGTACTCCAACGGTTTGCGTGTGGCGATTGAAGACAAGCTTTGGCAGTACGAAGAAGGCACCGACGAAGTAGTGAAATACGCACGTCAGATGCCCGTTCGCGACCTGCTCAATCTCTTCTTAGAGATGGGCCTCTACGAACGGCTAGTAGAAGACGACGGCACCTCAGATAATCAGCCAAAGCTGAGAAGCGTATAGGGTGGAATGGGCTCGTGGGGCGGTGCTGCCCGTGCGCGCGTCCGGCGTCGTCCCTGGCGTCCGAGGGGCTGGGGCGGGCCTATTTTACGCTCACACCGTGCGTCCGTTCCCGTTAGGTACACGAAAAGCGTTGAATGCTCATCTTTTTGGGTGAGCATTCAACGCTTTGGGTGTACTTGGCGTGTGCGCGGCGCGATTTCCAAGCCAGACGCCAGCCCCACCTCACTACATCGCGGGGATCTGAGCCGGCGCGTCGTCTTGCGGCTGAGCCTGAGGCAATCGCGAAACCTTAGTGCCACCGGTTGCAAAGAACAGAACAGCGCCGAGCGCGAAGGTGAGAAATTCGGTCACGGTAAGCGCCCAAACCAGGCCGGTGAAACCGAACCACATGTTCATCAGCAACAACACGGGGATGAAGAGCACGCCCTGAACCGATGCCATGATCATCGCAGGAGCAGCCTTACCCGATGCTTGGAACCACACCATGAACAGCATGGTCAGGCCGTTGAAAAGTACCGAGATGAGCATGGCGGTCATGATTTGATCGCCGCGGTCTAGCAGAGCCTCGCCGCCGATAAGCAGAAGAGCTTGGTCGCGGAAGATGAACACCAGAGCACCGAATACCGCCGAAATTCCGGTAATCATGAGGGCTGCGGTGCGAATGGATCCGCTAATACGGTTGGCGTCACGAGCACCCACGGCGTAAGCAAAGAGCGACATTCCGCCGAGCGTAATGCCCATCGAAATCATCTCCGGTAGCATCACGATGCGCTGGGAAACACCCACGATTGCCACGACGTCGTTACCATAACGAGCTGCCACAATGTTGAGCAAGAAACCCGAAACCACCATGAAGGAGTTCTGCACCAGTTCCGAGGAACCGATGGAGAACACAGGCTTAGAAACCTCTGACGCAAGCGTGAAGTCTGAGAGGCGCCATGAAATGGTGTCTGACTTGCGGTTAAGAATCCACAGGTAGTAAATGGTTGAGGCGCCGTTGGCGAACGCCATTGCGATACCCGCACCCACAATGCCAGTACCCAGGAAAACGAAGAGAACGACGTCGAGAATGAGGTTCACTACGGTACCGATAATCAGACCGTACATTGATTCGCGGGCGTAACCTTCTGAACGCACAAGCTGTTAGGTGGTGAACATACTGGCGATCAGCGGTGTGGTGGCGAAAGTGGTAATCAGAAACAGTACCGTCTCATGATGGGCACCACCGGTAGCTCCTAGGAAACTAGCAAGTGGCGATGCGAAGACCACGCCCAGAATACCCAAAAGCACCGAAGCAAAAACGCTACCCCACAAGCCAAAAGAGCTTGCCTTGGCAACTTTGCCGTACTGACGCTCGCCCAGCAGACGCGAAATGAGGGTACCTGCACCCACACCAAAGACACCGCCAACCGCCATCATAATGGTGAGTGTGGGGCTGGCGTAGTTGATTGCCGCCAGCATGTCTACAGTGCCAAAGTGGCCAATAAAGTACGAGTTGATAATGCTGTAAATCGCGGTAATTGCGGTGCCTAGCGCCATGGGAACGCCTAAAGTTACGAGCGCTTTGGCAACGGGTGCTTTAGCAAGAGTGTAGATATTTTGCGGATCTTCTTGCTCGTTCTGCGGCAAACCCGGTTGCGGGTTTGCAATAAGTTCTGAGGTCACCATGTCTTGCGCTGCGGTGGGGGTATCCATGATTGATGTCATTGGAACCCCTTCCTTTGAAAATGAAGAAAACTTTTAGAGTGAAAAACCGGAGTTGAGCTTGGTCAGAAGTTCCATGAGCGTGGCTTGCTCTTCTTCGGTGAGGGTAGCAAGCGCACGATCTTGAATCGCTTGCATAGAGTGTTCGAATCCTTTGACAATTCCGCGCCCTGCCGCCGTGGTGTGCAACGTTTTGCGACGGGCATCGTGAGGATCTTCGCGGCGTTCTATGAGCCCTTTTGCCTCGAGCCCTTTGACCATGCTGGTCACAGATGCCGGGGTGGTTCGAGTTGCATTTGCTATGTCTTTTTGGGTGATGCCGTCTTTTTCGGTGGCCTCAATGAACCCGAGGGTGCGCCCTTGTTCAGCGGTGATGCCGTTCTTGCTGAAGAGGTCTGTTTCTTTCATCAGATTCGTAGCGGCTTGGCGGTGGCTCATAGCAACAGCCAAAACCATGCCTAATGGATTATTGGTCAGTCGTGGGTCAAGCTGCTCCATGAGGTCTCCCTAGTTTATTCGAACTCTAATAGTTAGAAGTCTAACCATTAGAGTTCGAAGTATGCAGCTGGAAAAGGGTGAGATGAGTTACACGCTGGAAACACCACTAAAATGCCAGGGCGGCAACCGAATTAACGGTCACCACCCTGGCGTCATTTTTATCTACCAGCCAAGTTAGTCTAACCAGCAGAATAGAGAACCTTATGCCTTCTTTAACCACCAAGTAGTAGCACCGGGAATCTCTTCCAAAACCCCGCGCTCTTCACCCGAATCGGCGGCACTCTTAGCTGAGCTTAACACCAGCTCATCACCCTCCACCTCAACGGGCAGCGCAACGGCATTAGTACCAAAGTTGGTCACACACACCCACCCGTTAGGACGAGCGAACGCCAACACATTCTCAGATCCGGTTTCTATCCACTCAAGTTCCTCACTGGTTTGCAACTGACGGCGAGCTTTCAACGCCGCGCGATACAGATTCAGCGTAGAGGTGGAATCGGCCTCTTCCGCCTCCACCGAATACTGGGAAAACCACTCTGGCTGGGGCAAATGCGCGCCAGCGGGACCAAATCCGAGCGATTGACCCGACTTTTTCCAGGGCAGGGGTACGCGGCAACCGTCGCGGCCAACATTGACGCCCGGTGAACGGAAGAACGTGGGATCCTGCCGCTGATCGGCAGGAATTTGCCCCGCCTCATGCAATCCCAGCTCCTCCCCCTGATACAGATATGCCGAACCGGGCAACGCCAACTCAAACAGGGTTGCCGCACGTGCACGGCTTTCACCTAGTTCGCGATCGAGTTGCTCCTCGGGGGCGCCGTCCAAAAGCCACTGTCGCACAATTTCTTCATTGGTATGCTCAGGGTCAATAGGCAAACCGTAGCGCGTGGCATGGCGAACGACGTCATGATTTGATAGAACCCAGGTACTCGAAGAACCGGATTTTGCCGCCAGTTCAAGATTCTGAGTCACAATCTTTTTGAATTCACTCGCCACAAATCGTGCGGTGAGCAAATCAAAGTTGAATGCCTGCCCCAAACCATCGGGTGATGCGTAAGCGGGTACACGTTCACTAGCAACCCAGGCTTCTGCCACAGCGGTACGCGGTGGGTTATATTCATTGAATACTTCCCTCCATTCACGGTAGATCTGCTTGGTTTCGTCGCGATCCCAAATGGGGTGCTTGCCCTCTAGCTGAGTGATGGTGTGCAACTGCGCTTCGGTAGGCAGATCTTCGTTCTTTTCTGCCAAATCTTTAGTAAGTGCGTGCGCAACGTCAATTCGGAACCCGTCGACCCCACGGTCAGACCAGAAACGCAAGGTCTTCTTGAAGTCCTCGTGCACTTCGGGGTTATTCCAGTTCAAATCAGGCTGCTCTGGTGCGAAGAGATGCAGGTACCACTGACCATCCTCTACCTGCTCCCAGGCGGACCCACCAAAGATTGCAACCCAATCCGAAGGTGCTAGTTCGCCGTTTTCACCGTTACCTTCGCGGAAAATATAGCGTTCACGCTCGGGTGATCCGCGCCCTGCTTTGAGGGCGGCTTGAAACCATTCGTGCTGGTCAGAGGTATGGTTTGGAACAATATCTACCACCAGTTTGATGCCGGCTTCTTTGAGAGTTGCCGCCATCGCGTCAAAGTCGTCCAGCGTGCCAATTTTAGGGTCGACGTCGCGGTAATTCGCGACATCGTAACCGCCGTCCGCCAACTCTGAAGGGTAAAAGGGTGAGAGCCAGACGGCGTCCACCCCGAGCTCTTTTAGGTACGGTACGCGTGAGGTAATACCCTTCAAATCGCCGATAGTGTTGCCGTCTTGATCGGCAAAGGAACGAGGATAAATTTGATAAACGACCGCTTGACGCCACCAATCGGGGTCAATTCCTAGAGGGGTTTCAAAGTTCTCGCCGTTGAGATTCTCAGCCATGTCTCTCCAATCAATAGGGTTTACTTAACGCTATCGAAGAGGTGGTGGTAACAAAAGACCCGGGCTCCCTTAATGCGTACCAGATTACGGTATTAAGTTCGGGCGAGGGGCAGCCCGCATAACATGATGAATTTATCGTACTGGCTGCAATCCATGCGGAAAGATTGCATACACCAAACAGGCAGTAGTGGTACCCAAAGTGAGTCCCGCCAGTACGTCCGAGCCCCAATGCACACCCACGTAGAGACGCGAACAGGCGACGGTGAACATCAACACTGTAAGCAAAATCCCTACTATCCAGCGAGCGCGGTGATTCAACACCGCATAGCACGCGAGAAAAACAGAAACGCACAGTGCTGCGATACCGGTAGAGTGCCCACTGGGGAATGAGAACGTGGTTTCGTTAATCAGGCGATCGACCAAGGGTGGGCGTTGGCGGTCCAGAATATTTTTAACGAGCACCATAGCTCCCGAGGAGAGCAACATAGTGAGACCAATGGTGAGAAGCGGCCACCACGATTTGCGCCACCATCCGATCAGCACAATCGCTACCACTGCATAGGCACAGTCAGGCAGGGTATTAAAACCAGAGGTGAAAATTTCGATCGGACGGTTTGCCCAGTTTTCGCGCTCTGTAACAAAGAGGTTCCAGATAAAGCTATCGACCGGGTTCTGGGGGTTGCGCACGTTCACCAGTAGTAACCCCATAAAGAGAAGCAACCCTGCAACGGTGATAGCGAGCAGGCGCACCCGGTGAAATTGTTGCACGAGGGCTAGGCGCGCCTGCGTATCGTCCAAACCGCGCACGTATTCACGAGTGGCACTGGGGGCTGTCGCTTTCGCTTCGCCACCTGTCAAGGGGCCTTGCAAGTGCTTGGTATGCACTGTTTTGACTGAGTTCATGGGTTATTTCTTTCTTAGTCGTGAGTTCTTTTCGCGGCAAAAAACTGTAAAACTACCGGGGTGAGCGAGACAGCAATAATCCCCACCACAATCAAATCAATGTGATCGCGAATGAATCCGATTTGTCCCAAGAAATGCCCCGCTACTGGTAGCACTGTTCCCCACGCAATTGCTCCAAGGACGTTCCATTTGATGAACGTGGCTCGGGACATACCATTGATGCCTGCGAGCACGGGAACTATGGTGCGCACGACAGGCACGAAGCGAGCGATAATCACGGTACGGGAACCGTATTTAGCAAAATATTCGCGGGCACTGTTGATGCGTTGCACACCAATCATACGGCCAGCACGGGAGCGCAAAACGGCTGGCCCGGTTGATGCGCCGATTTGGTAACCTACTTGATCTCCTGAGAAGGCGGCAATAATACTGACGAGAAGTAAGAGCCACAGCGGCGCCACCGGGTTTTCACCACCGGTCATCAGCCCGGCGATAAAGAGGAGAGAGTCGCCGGGTAAAAAGAATCCCATGAGAATTCCTGTTTCGGCAAAGAGCACGACGGCTACGCCCAGTAGTCCGAAGGTTCCAATGAGATGAGCGGGGTCTAAAAATGAGCTCATACTACTTTTTCTTGTGCTTTCTGATGTGCGGGGATGATGGTGAAGAGGGTCTCGGTAATCCAGAACCAGGCGATAGTAGCAGAGACGCCCAGTGCCGCGCCGGCAAAGACGTCGGTGCTCCAGTGCGCGGCAACGTAGATACGTGAGGTGCACACCAACACAGCCAAGATGGTGGATGCCGCTGTAATGAGCCGCGTCATAGGACGGCTTCCACCGGCGAGGTAGAGCCCTAAACATAGTGCGGTTGCAAGAGCCGCGATTCCGGTGGCGTGGCCCGAAGGGAACGAAAGATCGGTTTCGTGAACGATTTGGTACGCCAGTTCAGGACGGGCGCGACCCACCAGGTGTTTGATGACTTGCCCCAGAACGCTAGTTACTCCCACTCCCCCAAAGATAGCGAACCAGAGCTTGAAACTGCGTTGTGTCACGGCGAAGAGAGTAGCCACAACAAAGGAGTAGACCACCATCAGGGCGGGGGTAAAAGCAGTGGTGAGAGCCAACATGAGCGCAGAAATCCCAGCGGTGCGTATGCCCATACTCCAACTCAGAACACCCAAATCAAGAGGTTGCGCAACACCTGTTGCAACCAAGGCAATCAACGCCACTAAAAAGATACCTGATGCGATCATCAAAGCCCGCTGAGGCGCGGTTGGTAACACGGAAAGACGAGCTGAACCGGCACGGTTAACGTGTGCCTGTCGTTTTAGGGCAACTTCTCTTCGGAGAACTTCTTTGCGAGCAACTGTCTTGTTAGTAACCGTGCACTGTTGCACCGTAGGTAGTTTTTTGTGGGTGATGTTTTGGGTCATGGCATAAGGTTCGCAAATTGTTCCTGAAGTTTTGCTGAAGAAGGTTTTCAGCTATCGTGCCTAAGCACCTCACAAGACATGCAGGGGTGCGGTAGCGTGGGTGGCGTGAATCTATTGCACCCTTCTGCTTCTTGGTCAGAGAGCACGTTGAATAACAGTTTGCTTCGCCGTTTTGGGTCGATTCCTGCTCGTGCCGGATTACTGTCAGCGGTTGTTGCGGCACTGGCGGGTGTGTTGATTTCTGCAGCGGCTCTGGGGGCATTGTATTTTTCGTTGCACGGCAGTATTCAGCAGAATTTACAGAGCAGACTCAGCACGTTAGCTACTCAAAATAGTTCCGTTTCGGCACTTTCTGCCGGGGCGCAGGAGACCGGGGCGGGCATCGATTTGGTGGCTCTTTTTAATTCTTCCGGGGTGGTGAGTCAGAGCAGTTCGGTGACCAACCCGAGCTATCCTAGAGATATTTTTTCAGCGGTGCCGCAGGACGGCGTCGCACATTCGGTTGAGGGCATTAGCGCAGGTGACACCGAGTTTCATGCGCTAGCGCAGCGTATTGATGTGCAGGGGCATGAATACGTGATAGTTGCAGGAATCGAAGCCGATCAAGACCGCGCTTTGTATGTGCTGGCTGGCAGTATTTTGGCGCTGACAGTGCCTTTTTTTGCTATCTTATGTGGCTTGCTCACTCAGCGTTCAGTGCGCTCTTCACTCGCCCCGGTAGAGAGCATCCGCACTGAGGTCGAGGCGATTACCTCAGCAGAACTTTCCCGCAGAGTCTCTGAACCACGTACTGACGATGAGATTGCAGCACTTGCACACACCATGAATTCCATGCTGGAACGCCTCGATAACGCCCATAAATCTCAGTTACGTTTTCTGGGAGACGCCTCTCATGAATTACGCAGTCCCATCGCCACCATCTCGGGCTTGGTAGAAATTTCTCAACTAACCGCCGAGCCGATTGATTTGCCCTCGATCGAGCACATTCTTGCCCCCGAAGCCACACGCATGCAACGGCTAGTTGATGATTTACTCGCTTCTGCTTCGGCGCAGGACGAAGGCGCACCGCGGGAAGAAGTAGATTTAGACGACGTCGTGCTGGCAGAGCAACAGCGGTTGCGAGCGCTTCACCCCGAGATCACCATAGACGGCACCATTACCCCGGTTCGAGTGCTCGGTGTGCCCGATGCGCTACTGCGCGTGGTTCGCAACCTCGCTGATAACGCACTGAAGTATTGTGTGGCGCATGTCAGAATTTCTTTACATCAAAGCGGTGATTTTGCGGTGATTTCGGTGCAGGACGACGGCGCCGGGATCCCCGATTCCGCCAAGGAGCTGGTGCTGACCCGCTTTGGACGAACCGACGCATCACGCAATCGCGCCACGGGCGGCGCTGGCTTGGGGTTAGCTATTGTGAATGATATTGTGAACGCTCACCACGGCAGTATCACCGTACATGATTCGCCCTTAGGCGGCGCCCACTTTGAGATCAAACTGTCATGTGCCTCCACGGTTAATTTTCGGGCTGAACTCTTGAACACCAAGACTTCAGCCACTGACCCTTCTGATACCGAATCAACTACTCCCCGGTGCTGAGCATATACCCGCGCCCGCGAATAGTTTTGAGAGTTTGGGTACCAAACGGAACGTCGATTTTGCGGCGCAGGTGCCCGGCGTAAACCTCCACAATATTGGGATCACCCTCATACGCCGAGTCCCATACGTTATTGAGAATATCGAGTTTAGAACACACGCTTTCGGCATGGCGCGCCAAGTATTCCAGAACCGCAAATTCACGCGAGGTCAGCTCAATGGCGGCTCCCTCCCGCTGAACGGTGTGTTTAGCAGGATCCAGGTGTAGTGTGCCCACTTCAATCACCACCGGACGAGGCACCACAGCTCGCCGCGTCAGCGCGTGCAGACGAGCGTTGAGCACCACAAACGAGAACGGTTTAGTCAGGTAATCGTCCGCGCCAAGCTCAAAAGCATCTGCCTGATCGTACTCGCCGTCTTTCGCTGTCAGCATCAGAACAGGTGTCCAGATTTCACGAGCTCGCATATTTTTTAGCACATCATAGCCATTCATGAGCGGCATGCGGATATCACATACCACTACGTCAAAGGTGGTTTCTGTGGCTGCCCACAACCCGCCCTCACCGTTACTTTGGGTCTCAACAACCCACCCTAATGCGGTGAGTCCCTTGACGAGCGTGGCAACTAGCGCGGCGTCGTCCTCGATGACCAGAACTTTCATGGTTCCCTTTCGAATCAACCACCGCTAGAGCAAAAAGAAACTTTCGACGGCGCGGGTAAGATAGGCGGCATCGTTCACGTGGCACATTTCGCGTGCTGAGTGCATAGAAAGCAGCCCTACCCCGACGTCGATAGTGCGCACCCCTAGGCGGGTTGCAGTGATCGGACCAATGGTTGAACCACACGGCACGTTGTTATTAGATACGAATTCTTGATACGGCACCCCGGCTTTGGCACATGCCATGTTAAAGATTCCAGCACCCACCGAATCGGTGGCATAGCGTTGGTTCGCGTTGATTTTCAACAACGGCCCGTTGCCCGCAGTGGGTCGATTGGTGACGTCGTGCATTGCCGAATAGTTGGGGTGAACCAGGTGCCCCGCGTCTGCAGAAAGGCACACCGAATGAGCCAGTGATCTGCGGTATTGCTCGGGGCTTTCCCCGCGCGCATTCGAGAGCCGAACCAAAATATCTTCAAGGAATGGTCCTGCTGCACCTGAGCGACTACCTGAACCGATTTCTTCGTGATCGAATGCAGCAAGCATCACGGTGTGCTCACTGTTTTGTGCGCTCTCACTTGCCGTAAAGCGTTCTAGCGCGGTGAGTCCTGCATGCACCGAGGACAGATTATCTAATCGACCTGAAGCAAAAAATTCGTCCCCTGCACCAAAGGTGCGTGGCTCTTGGGAGTCGGCAAAGAGAAGGTCGTACCCTACGACGTCGGCGGGGTTGATGAGTTCGCGCTCGCCTAACTCGTTGTACGCATATTGCGAGATGTACCCCAGCACGTCGTTATCGGTGGCGTTGGTTGACCACACGGGGTATATGTTGTTTTGTTTATCGAGCGTTAGCCCTTCATTGGCGCTGCGATCTAGGTGAATGGCAAGTTGTGGAACACGGGCAATGGGCCCGGTGCACACGAGGTAATCACGCAATTCATTCCCCTTGTGAACGGTTAACCGTCCTGCCAGGCGCAATTCGCGGTCTAGCCAGGAGTTCAATAGCGGACCACCATAGATTTCCACGCCGATTTGGTTCCAGCCAAAGCTTGCCAGCGAGGAATGCGGTTTAACTTTGAGACTCGGTGAATCAGTGTGCGTGCCTAGAATTCGATACCCAGATCCGGTGCTACCTGTACCGCCAGCCCAGGCAATCACGGCGCCGTCGCGCACTACAAAGTGATTGTTAAAAGCTACCGTTGAATCCCATTGATTGGTTTCGTGCAGTTCGGTAAAACCGACGGCGCCAAGACGGCGGGCAACTTCACGTGCGGCATGAAAGCTGGTGGGGGAAGCGGAGACGAACTCGGCAAGGTCTCGAATATTTTTTTGAGCGTCTACAGTCATAGCTTCTAGTGTAACGAGCAGATTTTATAAGAAACTGAGAAAACCTTTAAAAGTGGGGCGGTGTAACAATCACCAGCTGACGAAACACATTTCATAAGTAATAGGATTATCTGGCAATATTGCTAAAGGATTGTTTACATTGGCAAAATTGCGTTGTAGTCTATACAAACAGATACGTGGTTTGAGATGAGTCCTCGTATCGACCCTAAATAAATATGGAATGTAAATGTTTTGTGTATGCGAACTCAAAACATCCTCTCATGAGAGGTCTAAAGCATTTCCCCCAGTTATCCCCGCTCTTTCCCCTAAGGCGGGGATAACATTTTTAAGTTGCTGAAGAACTTGTACCAGCATCTGAACCTGTTGTCATAAAAGCTGAAATCATGGCGAGCTATTCATCGGCAGGGGGTATACCAGCGAGCATCTTCTACGATGCCCGCTGATGTGCTCTAAGTTGCTTCCAGCGCTTGGGTGAGATCACGACGTTGAAGACTGAGCTTCGCGCAATTCCTACTTTTCGGGCGGCAAAAGCCACCACGAGAACCAGCAGGAGCTCAAGCGCAGTCGCCCACAGGAAGTCCCCTACCGAGGAGCCTTCTTGTGCAAATGGATCCACCATGCCCAGCACACCCATTACCATCAGGTAAAGATTATTTACCACATGCATAGCAATGCCGGCTTCTAGGCCGCCGGTGTACCACGCCAAAAAACCTGCCGCTAAACCCATCACTAAGATTGAGGCCTGGCCCCAAAATGTGTAATCATGTCCCAACATAAAGAGCGGGGCAGGAATAATAATTGCCCACGCTGGGTGTTTGAGCCAGCGCCCAATGGCTTGCATCAGATATCCGCGGAACACGAGTTCCTCGGCGTAGCACTGCACCGGAACTACCACAAAGACAAGCACCATCATCCAAATCAGCAACGATGCCGAGATGTGCGCTTGGCCTTGTAGTGGCTCTCCCGAGAGTATCTGAACCACCACAGGAATCATTACGTACAGAACTATTGCAATGCCCATGCACAACGCCAGCCAGCTCCACCGCATGCGCGATGCCACCGAGTGCACCAACCCCCACGGTTGAGGGCCCACAATTAACCGCGCCAATAAAAGCGAGGGAAACATGACTACAATCGAGCCGAACATCAGCAAAAAGATGGCGGGATCTTTGAGCGAGTTAGTTTGCAAATAACTCAGCGTCAGATTAGAGGTATCACCGCCGGTTGCGATGGCGTACCCGGCATAGGCAAACCCCACAGCCACCGAAAAAATGAGAAAGAAAAGCGCTCCTAGGGCACCTTCAGCCAAAGGCGACCACCAACGGGTGCGCGAATCGGCATGAGAAAGTCGGTGATATTCCAGCTCTTTGAGCTCATGCGGGGGTTGAAAAGGGGCACCGGGTGCTGGGGGTTGAACCCAGGGGGCATATTGATGGTTCGGTTCGGTCATAGGTTAAGCCTAGTCAATAGACGCAGGCTGAGCATCGTTTGAGCGGACGAGCGCCGCGGCGTCCTCATGACGCCGGGTTTTAAGCGCAATAATCCCGCCTTGTCCCTCAGAGTGTAAAGTCTGAGAGAGTCAAAGACGGGATTATTTTTATATCAACTCAGTAGCAAGATTTTTATAAATAAAATCTTAGCTTTAAGTTGCTATTAGTTACCGAGCGCCTCAGCAAGCTGAATGCCTTGGGCAACGCCGGCAAGAGTTGATGCAATACGCAGAGCTTCGTTGACCTGTTCTTTAGTCATACCCTCTTCACGAACGGTATGTTCGTGTGCTGATACGCAGTGGGAGCAACCGTTGACTGCTGAAACAGCGAGTGAGAAGAATTCGAAGTCAACTTTTTCAATACCCCCGGACTTACCAATAATCTGCATACGCAAGTTCGCACGCTGATCGTCGTAAGCCCCCTCCAGGAATCCGCGGGTGCGGTAGAGAACGTTGTTCATACCCATAATGGTTGCGGCACCTAAAGCGGCATTGTATGCCTCGTCGGAGAGATGCTGCTTGGCTTCTTCAGCGATTTCAACTATTACTGAATCAACCTTGGTTGCCGCTGCGGTTGCCAAAATAGTGCCCCAGAGCTGCTGCTCTGAAAGGGAACCGATGCGAGTCAACGATGAGAGGTTGAGGTTCATGTCCTTCGCGTAGGAAGGTAGTGCTGAACGGAGATTTTCAATGCTCATTATTTATCGCCACCCATTTCTTTGAAAGCGTCGATGGTTGCTGCGCCCTTTTTCCAGTTACATGCGCAGAGTTCATCTGACTGCAGTGCGTCGAGCTGGCGCAAGATTTCATCGGTGTTACGACCAACAGAATCAGCGGTAATAGATACCGACTGAATAGTGTTATTGGGATCAATAATGAAGGTTGCGCGGTCTGCTACACCCGCGGCGTTCTTGATACCCAAAGCGGAGACGAGCTCGCGGTTAAGGTCTGATGCCATCACGATGGGCAAGTCCTGCAGTTCTTCATGCGAACGGCGCCATGCGTAGTGGGTATATTCGTTATCGACTGATACGCCAATAACCTGGGTGTCGCGTGCTTCGAACTCATCAGCAAGCTTACCGAATGCTGCGATTTCGGTGGGGCATACGAAGGTGAAGTCTTTAGGCCAGAAGAAAACGACGCGCCACTGGTCTTCATCAAGATTCTTTGAGGAAACCTGGGTGAAGTAATCTTCGGGCTGCTGTGCGTCAACCTTGGAAAGGTCGCCGGGAATAACACCGGTGAGGTCGTATTCGGGGAACTGATCGCCAATAGTTAGAACGGGCATAATCTCACGCTTTCTATGAAAGTGGATCCGCTACTATGTGCGGACTTCTTACAAGCTTTTACCGGTGTGGTTTAGCTACAACTCCATACTATTATGAATTACTCATAATAACTACCTAATAAAAAGTGGTATATATCACTTTAGAGTTGGGTAAAACAAAAGCGGTCGCACAACATCTCTGTTGCGCGACCACCCTTTCTTTGAGCTAGGCCCTCAATAATGGCAGCAAACTAGTTCCACAGACCAACCAGCATCAGCCAGGCAGTACCCACCACGCCCCAAATCAGAATGTTGATAACCGAAGCAATAAAGCTGGTCTTGAACCACTCGTTCGTGGGTACATAACCCGAACCGAAAATCACTCCGGCAGGGCCCGATGCGTAGTGCGTCAAACCACCAATCAGATTGCCCGCAAAACCAAGCATGAGAGCCGCAAACATGGGAGGTGCTCCCGCAGCAATCGCAGCCGAAAGGAACACTGCATACATAGCAACTACCTGCGCGGTGTTAGAAGCAAAAAGGTAGTGAACGTAGAAGTACACCAAGAACAAAATGGCAAAAGCTAGCATCCACGGCATACCGCCCACCAAGTGACTGACAGAGTCGCCAATCCAGCCAATAACACCCAATTTGTTGAGGTGCTCAGCCATTGCCACCAACACTGAGAAGAAAATCAGGGTTGACCAGGCACCGGCATTTTTTGCCATATCGTTCCAAGTGAGCACCTTAGTGACCAAAAGAATTGCTACGCCAAAGAATGCCGCCGAGGTGGCATTAATGTTCAGGGTTGAACCTAAAACCCACATTGCCAAAAGCAACACAAAAGTTATGAGCATAACCCACTCACCACGAGACATTGGCCCAGACTCTTTGAGCTGCTGACGTGCTTGTTCAGGAGCGTCGGGGGTCGAGCGCAGAGTAGGCGAGTAAATCTTTTGCATGAGCCACGGCATCACAACCAACGAAACCAAGCCAGGCACCAGCGCACTAAGAGCCCAACCGCCCCAAGTAATGTTGACACCCTGTTTAGCAGCAAAGCCAACAGCTAGCGGGTTGCCCGCCATCGCCGTCACGAACATAGCGGAAGTAATAGTGTTCACCTGAACCGCTGTAAGCGAAAGGTATGAGCCCAGACGCTTACGTGATTCATCGCTAGTAGGTTCTGAGTGATTCACCACCGCCAGGGACTTTACGATCGGATAGACCACACCACCCGCGCGAGCGGTATTCGAGGGGGTAGCCGGTGAGAGCACGAGGTCGGTCAACGCCATGCCATATGCCAAACCCAGCGAGGATTTACCCAACTTAGAAACGAACATCAGCGCGATACGACGCCCTAATCCGGTAATCAAAAAGCCATCAGCAATAAAAAATGCCGCAACAATCAGCCAAATTGTGGCGTTACCAAAACCGGTGAGCGCTTCATCTTTTGCGGCCATCGTGCCAGTCATCATTGCCGCCGCTAACCCAACCAACGCCACCGACGCCGTAGGTAGCGGTTGCAGAATCAGACCAAGAATGGTGCCGGCAAAGATACCTGCCATGTGCATACCGCGCGGATCGATACCCTCGGGCACAGGCATGAAGTATAGAACCACAGTCACCAACACAATGGCGGCAACCTTAATAATCATCATCCGTTGCGCTTTATGGGAAGAACCGTCAGCTTTCTCAGGGGTGGCTGTCGGTGGAGTTGTTGAAGTCATGACTTCTTTCTTCTTGCTTCTTGTACGTCACAGCGCACAAGGTAGGGGTGTGTTATTTCGGTTGTTATCTTACGCTTGCGAATTGAGGTGAATCGGCAGTAATTCACGTGCGTTCAAGCACTAGTCATCTTTGCCTTTGCGAAATACCGAACGAGCCCGTTCACGGTTGACGGCGGCAATAGCAGAAAGCGGGATACCCGCAGGGCAGGTCACCGCACATTCTCCAAAAACCGAACAAGGACCAAAGTTAGTTTCTACTTCAGTCACCACATTGCGAGCGCGTGATGATCGCGCTGCTTTGCCCTGAGGCAAAATTGAGAGATTCTGCAGAATCGAACCAGCATAGAGATTTGCCGAACCGTTGGGGCAGGCGGCAATACACGCACCGCAACCAATACAGGCCGAGAAGTCCAGTGCCTTTTCGGCGCGGTTGTGCCCAATGCTCATAGAGTCCGCATCGGCGGCAGTGCCAGCGTCCACCGACACAAATCCGCCGGCACGAATGACGTCGTCTAAGGCGGTGCGATCAACTACCAAGTCACGCACTACCGGGAACGCCTTGGAACGGAAAGGCTCAAGGCGTAGCTTATCGCCGTCCTTAAAGGAACGCAGATGCTGGCGGCAGGAGGGCGTATTGGGCACTGGCCCGTGCGGTTGGTCATTGACGGTGATACCACAGGTGCCACAAATACCTTCGCGGCAGTCTGAATCATAGGCGATAGGTTCTCTGCCTTCTGTGACCAGCTGATCATTGAGGTAATCGATGAGTTCCAAAAGCGACATTTCTTCATACGCACCGGTAACGGTGTAAGTCTCAAATTTGCCCGGTGTAGCGTTGCTATCTTGGCGCCAGACTTCGATGGTGAGTTTCACTTATAGTTCCTTGTTTCTAGTGCGATGTCTTTAAATTCCAACGGTTCTGCATGGCGGATATGGGCACCGTCTGCCCCTTCTTCCCACACGCTCACAAAACACCACTCTTGGTCGTTACGTCGTGCTTCACCCTCTTCGGTTTGATACTCCTCGCGGAAGTGCGCACCGGCGGATTCTTTGCGATCTAGGGCATCCACGCACATCAGTTCTGCCATCTGTAGGTAATCTTCTAATCGACCAGCACGTTCAAGTTCTTGATTGAAACTTGCCGAGTTACCGGGAATGAAAAGGTCTGTATAGAACTTTTCGCGCAGTGCCTGAATTTTCTCGATGGCGGCGGTGAGTTTAGCTTCATTACGGCTCACCCCACAGCCTTCGTAGAGGATTTCACCCAGTTCTGCGTGGATATGTTCGGCAGGGGTTTTGCCTTGAATGTTCATGAGCCGTTGCACGCGTTCGGTGACCTCTGCCAGGGTATTTTGCACTGCCGGATCGGTAGCATCAAGCAGTGGTTGCCCCAGATGATTTGCTAGATAGTTCGGCACCGAATAGGGCAGAGTAAACCAGCCATCCACACAGGCTGAAAGGAGCGAGTTCGCGCCCAAACGGTTTGCCCCGTGGTACGCCCATCCTGCTTCGCCACCCACAAATAAACCGGGAATATTGGTCATTTGGTCGTAGTCACTCCACAACCCACCCATAGCAAAGTGTGCACCGGGGGCAATACGCATGGGCACCTCGTGCGGATCTTCACCGGTGGCATCGGTGTACATCTCAAAAAGGTTGCCATAACGCTCGTCCAGCACTTTTACGCCTAAACGTTCTTTGGCATCGCGAAAATCTAGATACACCGAGTTTTTCAACGGCCCTACGCCATGCCCGGATTCAATCTGTTCACGGGCAGCGCGGGAGGCAATATCGCGTGGGGTTAGATTTGCATAAGCGGGGTATTTACGTTCAAGGTAGTAATCGCGCTCGTCCTCGGGAATGTCATTGGCGGCGCGTTCGTCCCCTGCCTTTTTGGGTACCCAAATACGGCCGTCATTACGCAATGACTCAGACATCAGCGTGGTTTTTGACTGCCACTTATGGCTCAAAGGCAAAGCGGTGGGATGAAATTGAATATAGGAGGGTGAAGCAAAGTAAGCACCGCGTCGCACTGCCCGCCAGGCGGCGGTTACGTTGGAGTTCTTTGCCAAGGTGGATTTATGAAAGACGTTGCCATACCCGCCGGTTGCTAGCACTACCGCGTGAGCAGTTTCTGCGCGCACCTCACCGGTTTTCAGGTTACGGGTCACTATGCCGGCCGCGGCACCGTTCTTAATAATGAGATCCAGCATTTCTTCATGGGTATGCAGAGTCACTGTGCCTGCCGCCACTTGCCGTTGCAAAGAACGTGAGGCGGAGACCTGTAGCTGTTGCCCGGTCTGACCGCGCGTGTAATAGGTGCGAGATACCTGCACACCGCCAAAAGAGCGGGTAGTGAGCTGACCGCCATATTCGCGAGCAAAGGGTGCCCCGATGGCGTTCATATGGTCTATCACGCGCACCGATTCTTCAGCAAGCCGGAACACATCGGCCTCACGGCCTCTAAAGTCGCCACCCTTGACGGTGTCTTTAACAAAGCGGTGAATCGAATCATTATCGACCTTGCGCGCACGTGCGGCATTGATACCACCCTGTGCTGCAACGGAGTGTGCGCGGCGTGCGGCGTCATGAATAGTGTACGAAGAGACGTTATACCCCAGCTCTCCCAGCGCGGCGGCGCACCCTGCCCCGGCAAGACCGGTACCGACCACAATCACCTTAAATTTGCGGCGATTCAGCGGGGATACGAGCTTGTACTCGTCACGACGTCGCGCCCAGGCTGTTGCTGGTTCTCCTGCGGGAACTCGACCATCAACCGGCTCCGCATAGAAAATATTTGTGGGTGTCATGATGTGCGCCCTTTCTACTTCACGATGCCGCAGAGCACGGCAAGAGGAATGGTGATGTTGCCCAGCATGACAACCAATGCATAGATACCTGCAATCAAAACGATCCAGGAACGAGCTTTCTCGCTCACGGTGAGGCCAAAGTCATAGACCGCCGCCCACAGACCATGGGCCAGATGTAGGAACAAAATAATCATGGCGAGCAGGTAAACTGCCGCAGCGAACGGGCGCTGAAAACTTGCCACCAGGTTTTGGTAAGCAAAACTGCCCGATTCTGAACCGTGTTGAAAACTTTGTGAAGCAACACCTACACCTGCGGTGAGGTCGAGTAGGTGAAAGATTATAAAGAGCAAGAGCACGATGCCAGTAACGGGCATGGTACGAGTAGTGAAGGATTTAAAACCACTCAGGCCACGGCGCTTATACTGACCACGTGCTCTCTTAGCGCGAGAGCTCAATAGCACCGCACATCCCACGTGCCCTATGAGGCACAGCAAGAGCACCGTGCGAAAAACCCAGAGAAAACCCTCATAGGGAAAGAGCGGTTCAAAGAGGGTGCGCAAGAATAGTGCGTAAGCGTTGAAGTGTTCGGCGCCGGTATAGACTTTCAGGTTGCCGTACATATGTACCAGCACAAAGAGGGCAAAAATGATGCCGGTGACTGCCATGATGTATTTGGCTAGAACATTAGAAATCACCGGTGTTTTTGTGGTGCCAGTGGCGGGACGGTCTGAAGCTGAACTAGCCATCGTTATTCCTTGGGTGATAGCGCCGAAAACCGCTTGCAGTTGTCGGCTTCTTAGCTTCAGTTTTTCACCTTTGTAACGTAATTCTGGGGGCACACGCATGGTAAAGCGTTTATGTTCTTTTCTTACGTTTTGTCGGTTTTTACCCTAACCAAGCACACTTTAGCGCGTTGGATAATGATACTTAGTCAGCACTTGCTAACTGCCCGCTTTACGTACACTTGCTAGCGGTTCGCGCAATAAGTCGCTTTACTATGAACATGACTTCACGGCCTCAGTTTCATAACGCACACGTAGCTGTACCCTCCCCCGCGTTGGTGCGCAAAGCAGATCTTCTCACCTCGGTTTCGCATGACGCTCACGCTGACTTCAACCCGCACGATCACGAGCCGCACAACAACAGCGCGTACCAAGAAAAACTCAACCGCCTGCGCGCTTCGGTATTGGGTGCGAACGACGGCATTGTTTCGGTTGCAGCTACCGTGGTGGGCGTGGCTGGTGCAACGACCTCCACACCGGCAATTGCTATTGCTGCAACCGCCGCCGTGGTGGGTGGCGCAATTTCCATGGCTCTTGGCGAGTACGTATCTGTTTCTTCACAGGTGGATAGTCAGCAGGCATTGATTGCCAAAGAAAAGTTAGAACTAGAGCAAGAACCCGCTCAAGAGCTCGACGAGCTCACCGCTATTTTGATGCAACGCGGGCTCTCCGAACGTACGGCACGAGCAGCAGCCACCGAGCTCACTGCCGAGGACGCGTTGCACGCCCACCTCGATTTTGAGTTGGGGATTGATGCCGATGATGTCCCCTCCCCGTGGACTGCCGCCTTCTCATCGGCAATAGCTTTCTTTTTGGGCTCGATGCTCCCCACTTTGTTGATTCTGTTGTTGCCCGCAGGAATTCGTGTTCCGACAACGTTTGTGGGGGTGCTATTGGCGCTAGCAATTACCGGAACTCTGGGCGCCAAGTGGGGTGGCTCCCCCAAGTATGGACGCGCGGCGCTTCGCGTGGTGGTGGGCGGTGCGCTTGCCTTGGCGGTTACCTACGGTATTGGTTTGTTGCTGGGCGTTTCAGTGGCATAAAAATATTGTGGCAATGAAGAACTGCTGTGTTGATGAATAAAGAAGACCCCTCCCGGATTATTCCAGCAGGGGTCTTCTCAACTTACTTATAGAATAACTGAACTAGATCGCTTGGTGGGATGCCACGTTGCGATCCAGAGCGTTGCGATGCGTCAGACCAACATAAATCCAGAGCAACACCGTGCAGAACAGGGAAATAATCGGTAATGCCGATGCCAACAGCGGCACCGTCGTAATGTAATCGAGGTTCTCAGTAGAACCGTAGAGTGCAATACCAATCCACATGGGTGAGATAAAGAGCCCGGCAATACCCATCCATGCTAGTGCCCGAGCTACCTTACGCACCGCAGCGGAGGCGTGGGCGAAGAACACGGGAAAAGCGTCAACCCACAGCGCTGCCGCAATAAAGGGCAACCAAATGTTGTGGTGCGACCAGCTAATGGGGCTAATTGAAAGCATCAAGAAAGCATTGAGAGCAACCTGCGAAATCCACATTTTGCGTTTTTCGAGCACGGGAATCATCAACGCCACCCCTGCCATGAGCAACAAGATGAGCGCGTAATGCAATACTTTGAGGCCAGTTCCCACAAACCCAAGGTGCATGAGCCAGCCCTGAATCGAGATGTTATCGAGGTAGTTGATGTTACCCACGCGGGAAGGATCAGATACTGCAGAAGTCCAGAACTCCACAGACTCTGCAGGCAACAGAGCAAACCCAATACCAACAGTTGCCAAAAATGAAAGGCCGAGGGTAATAACTCCCTTGATGTCTTTACGCATGAGCAAAATCAGGCCAAAGGCTAGCGGGGTGAGTTTGATACCGCCAGCAATACCAATAAAAAGACCGCGGGGTACTCGGGTTGCGGGGCGCACCAAATCCCACACCACGAGCAACATAATCAGCGGGTTCACCTGAACCAAACCAAGACC
Source organism: Rothia sp. (in: high G+C Gram-positive bacteria) (assembly GCA_030530925.1). GTDB lineage: Bacteria > Actinomycetota > Actinomycetes > Actinomycetales > Micrococcaceae > Rothia. The sequence goes on from JAUMUA010000003.1 coordinate 34,394, forward strand.
ACGACGCCACGGACCCGAAACCAAAATAAGAATTGTCAGCGCGGCAATAGTGCCGGTGCGTCCTAGTCGATTCTGGAACGGGATTTCACGGCCACGGTTATTCGCGTAGTTGTAAATCAACGTGGCTGCCCACCACGCCACGGCGTAGGCAAGTAGCATCATCAACACAATGCCTGCCCACTTGGGCAAGAAAGCAAAAGGCACAAACAAAAGCGCCGCAAAAGTGGGGTATGTGAAGGGCAGTGAGAAGTTAGGACCCAATCGCATCAGATCGATAACGTACAGGTCTTTAGTGAAGCCCTCGTTGTTAAAGACCGTCATGGCACCACTGCGGTACACGGTGAAATCTAACCCACCAATAGTGAGTGAGTACCAGAGGTTTCCCGCACACACTAGAGCAAGAATCACAAAAACAACGGTGGTCAGAGCTCGATTCGGCGAGTGTTCGCTTGCCGGGCGAGTTGAAGAAACAGTATTCACGAAGGCTCCAGAATGTGCGTGATAAAGAAGTTATTAATCTTTGGGCTGGGGATTTTTAGCGGTTGCTACCAAATTGGTGCCTCGCTTGCGTCGTTGCTGACGCGTTGAGACTTTACGTTCTTTCTTTTCCTTCTTGGGCAAAGCGGCAATAACCAAAGCCAACTCCACAATCAGAATCAAGAACGAAGAATAATAAACGTACACCGAGGGGTAGAGGTACCAGATAGTGGCAATGACGCCGGCGATTGTAACCAACAAGCTGATGACCGAAAGACCCAAAATCAGCAGGTGGGGACCACGAAAACGCTGAGTAGCCTCAGAATTACGCCACGATAAATAAATCACCATGAGCGCAAAAAGAATAGGGAAAAATACCTGCCCAGAAATCACCATGGCGTTGTTGGTGTACTGAAACATTCCAAACGCCTGAGTGATCATTGAGGCTACAAGTAAAAGAGATGCTGGCAAAGATTTCACGGTGGCTAGTCTACCGGTTGATGCTGATACCTTGCTGAGGTGCGGTTATGGGCTACGGCACGCGAGCGCGGCACGGGCGTGGAGCTAGGCAGTTATAAAATAGACGAATGCGGCAAGGGTAAATACGGTTCCGGCGCTCAAGCCACAGGCGAATTCCACCACGATACCAAGACCCATAGACTTAAGCGCTTGCAGGGTTGCCGGTACGGCGGCACCAAAGTTGCGGCGACGGTACGATTCGCTGAGGTATAACCCCCCTGCAAAACCTACGAACAAACCCACTACAGGAATCACGAACATTCCAATCACAGCACCCACCGCACCCCATAGGGTGGAGGAGTTGGGAATTTTTTCGCGTTTGAGCGTGCGCCCAGTGAGCAGGAACTGTGCGAGCATGCCTACAATAACCAGCGCGCCGCCGAGTCCCAGCGCCCACCAGCCTTCGGCGCTGTGCACGGTGAATGCCCACAGCACAATGCCGGTAAGAATCGCGAGGGAACCGGGCAGAACGGGGTAGATAATGCCCACGCAGCCCACGCCGATGAGCAGGGCTGAGATGAGGGTGATGATGATGTCTAATGCCATACCTTCATAGTAATGGGCAGGGTAGGTGAAGACACGCCGGGTTTTGGTGCGTTGCAGTCTTGTTGTGGCAGGTAGCTCTGATGCATAGCGCGGGCGCCCCACCTATAATTGCATTGACGATACCAAATTTATGAGAGTCGATTGCTAGGCATACCGTGACCCACTTAAACCGCCCCTTGAGTACCCTCAATTCCACCTTCTCCCCCGGTGGTATTGCCCGCAAAGCTTCTGGGCGTTCTAACTGGCACCGCCGCGCGTCCAAACCTGTGACCCTATGGATGTTCGCGTTGCTCATTCTCATTTTTGTTCACCGCTGGGTGCCCAATTCGCTGTGGCTCATGGTGCACATGGTCACCCTGGGGCTGATTACTAACTCGATTCTCATTTGGAGCCAGCATTTTTGCGAGGCTCTGCTCAAACTCAAAGTTGCCGACGACGCACGGAAAGTGCAGGTGGGGCGCATTTACGGGTTGAACGTTGCAATGATGGTGTTGATGATTGGGGTGGTGTTCGGTCTTTACCCGCTGACCATAGTTGGTTCGGCGAGCGTTGGACTGTTGGTCGCCTGGCACGGCCTCTACCTCTTGCAACAACTACGCGTGGCACTACCGGCACGCTTTGATTCCACGGTGCGGTTTTATATTGCCGCGGCGTGGCTCTTTCCGGTGGGGGCCACTTTTGGCGCAATCTTGGCGCACAACAGCGCCGATGAAGAGCTATACGCCCGCCTCTTGCTGTCGCATGAAACGGTCAATGTTTTAGGGTTCGTGGGGCTCACCGTCGTAGGTACGCTCATGACGCTGTGGCCCACCATGCTACGCACTAAAATGCACCCGCAAGCAGTCAAGCTCTCTCGCACGAGTTTGTGGGGAATGTGCGCTGGCATAGCGGTCACCACGATGGCGGCGCTTGCTAATATGCGCCTGCTTGCCGGTGCAGGACTGTTAATTTACGCTGTCGCGCTATTAGTGATTGCCTACCTGATGGTGCGCACCTGCTCCACCAAGAAACCTCGTGAATACCCCACGCTCTCCGTGACAGCAGGGTTCATCTGGCTCATTATTGGGGTACTGTGGGTGGGCCTCATGGTGCTGAGCACCAACTTTGCAGACCTACACCTGCGTGCGGTCACACCAATTTTTGTGGCAGGTTTTCTACTGCAGGTGTTGCTGGGCGCCATGAGCTATCTACTCCCCGCACGAATGGGGGGTGGACCCGCAGCAGTACGCGCAGCAAACAAAGAATTCAACCGGTTCTCCTTTGGGCGAGTCACCATTATCAACCTCTGCCTCTTCTTCTTTGTGCTCCCGGCTGAGCTCACGGGCTCCTGGGTACGCGCAACTACCTCGATCGTGGGGGCGCTGACGTTCGCTATGTTCATTCCGCTGATGGTTCGCGGAGTTAAACGCTCTGTAGCCGCCCGCAAAGAGATGATAGCCGCTCGCGCTCGCGGCGAAACCCCTGCTAAGCGCACACCCGATGAAGTGCAGCTTGCGTCGGTCAACGCTCGCCGTGAAGTCTTGCTTGGTGGCGGAGCAGCTCTTGCCGCAGTGGCAGCGGGAGTGGCACTGAACCCATCATCCTCACGGTTTTTGCGTATAAACGGCTCTAATTTGAACACCGATTCTTCCGGAGTCACGCGCATTTCAGTAGAAGCTACCTCTGACATGCGGTTTGTTCCTGATTCGGTAGTAGTGCCGCACGGTAACTCGTTAATAATCGACGTTAAGAACACCGACTCTACAAACGTGCACGATCTCTTGATTGATGCCAATGGCGGGTGTGAGACCGGGCGCATTGATCCTGGCGCCACCAAAACGCTTGACGCCGGGGTTATCAACGGCAATGCTGAGGGTTGGTGCACCATTGTTGGGCACCGTGCCATGGGCATGACGTTCTCGGTTATTTCAGATAACGCTGCTTCAACCCACAGCCACGGTTCAATAGCGAATTCTGAGAGTTCTGCAAGGAATGAGACTCTCATGGCATCCAGCGATATTGATTTCTCTGCCAAGCCCGGTAAAGACTTCACTACCCGCGATGCCGTCTTACAACCGATTGACACACACACCGGCACAGGGGCGGACGCGAACGAGGCAACAGTGCACCACCTCACCTTCGATATCGCAGAGCTTCAAAGCGAAATCGCTCCGGGGGTAAGCGTCAATGCTTGGACTTTCAACGGTAAATATATGGGCCCGGTTTTGCGTGGGGCGTTGGGCGATATTTTTGAAATTACACTCAAAAACGGCGGTTCGATGGGGCATTCGGTAGATTTCCACGCAGGAATGGTGTCCCCCGGTTCGGTCATGCGAACCATTGCCCCCGGTGAATCGCTGGTTTACCGATTCGAAGCCACGGGTTCAGGCATTTGGCTGTATCACTGCTCCACCATGCCCATGAGCGCGCATATTGCCGCGGGCATGTTTGGTGCGGTGATTATTGACCCCGTCTCGCTCAGCACGGTTGAACGCGAATTCGTGCTGGTGCAGAACGAAACGTACCTGACTGATACCGGCAAGAGCACCGGTTCGGGTAACAAGATCACAAACATTCTTGCAGATGCAGTGGCGGACGGTGTCCCCACCCTCACCCTGTGGAACGGGCACGCAACCCAATACGTTGATAAACCGCTCCAAGCTCGTGTGGGCGAGAAAGTACGCTTGTGGGTGTTGGCGGCAGGACCTTCACTGGGGTGCAGTTTTCATGTGGTGGGCAGTCAATTCCATACGGTGTACAAAGAAGGTGCTTACCTCCTGCGAGATGCGCGGGATGCATTTGGTGTTGACGGCGGGCACGCACAGACCCTTGATTTGACGTCCGCTCAAGGCGGGTTTGTAGAAATGGAATTTACCGAAGCGGGTACTTATACGTTCGTCAACCATTCCTTTGCCCAGATGGAACGCGGGGCACGCGGGTTAATTGAAGTGAAGCAGTAAAACTCACAACGGCCCTAACTATGAACGTTTGCGTTAGAGAAAAGTGACGATAAATTATCCGTCACTATCAAGCCCCGCGAAGTGTTCTCATTGGGGGAATTGGCTGACAAGTACCCCCAGGGAGGTTACAAAGAAGATGTTATGGGGGGATAGCCTAACCGGTGTTGGCGGTGGGATGGGGCAGCGGGAGAATACCAAACATCGTCAATTGCCATAGCAGTCAAAAAGCTAAAAAACGGTAGCATCGCAAACAATGAATAGACACCAGGTAAAACCCATATCAACACACCAAGTGTTACGTAAAACATCCAAATAGACCACGTATATGAGATAGCCATCGAACGGTATAACATCTCCCGTTCAAACTCATGGTCCATGAAGGCGTCGTAGCGTTCAAGCATGTTGTCGTTGTAGCTCATTCCAGCGCCTGAACTTTCTCACCATGTTGGTGTCTTTATCGTTGGTTGCTAACACACCCCTCTTATTTTTTGGATCGGGGTATAACCAGAGGGGCCGCCATAGAAAAGCTAAAAGTCCCCCGTCATTGATTTAGCAACACCCTGTTGCTAACATGGGCAAGGCGCCACTTTTAGTCATATCCTCACCCTCTATAGCTAGAAAGTATTCCCATGTACCTCGCTTGGCGCGAAATGCTTTTCGCGCGTACCCGTTTCGCCCTAATAGGCACCGTCTTAGCGCTGATGTCAATGCTTGTCGTCATCATTTCCGGGCTGACCGCCGGACTGGTCAACGATGGCGTCTCCGCCCTCAAGAACATGAATAGCGACGTCATCGCCTTCGCTGATGGAACCCAGACAGATTCTGCGTTCACCCGTTCGGTGGTGGATCCCGCCTCCACCAAAGATTTTTCCAAAATCGATGGTGTAACCGAGGCCGCACCGCTGGGTCTGTCCATCGTCAACGCCCACAATCAAAACAATAAAGCCGTAGACCTCACACTTTTTGGTGTTGAACCCGATTCGTTCCTGGCCCCAGAAGGGTTACCAAAAATCGACCCCCGACCCGATCCAGACAGCCCCACCAAGACAAGACATGACATCGTCGTGTCATCCACCCTCCAAAAAGAAGGCATAGCCGTGGGTGATACTATTACGATCGATCGTTTGAACATCCCTCTCCATGTCGTTGGTTTTACTGACGGTCAACGCACATTCGGCCACGTGGATGTTGCCTACCTTCCACTTGACGTATGGCAGGAAATTCATGCTGGTGCCCGTAATGGCGAACCAGTCAACCCCGCTGCCTACAACGAAGCTTCGGCTATTGCCGCACGCACCCAAGACAAACCCGATACAGAGATGCTGACAGAAAAGTCTGGGCTGGACGTACGTACCTTACAAGCGAGTTTCGATTCCTCCCCTGGATATACCGCCGAAATGATGACCTTGTCCATGATCAAATGGTTCCTATACATCATCGCTGCTTTAGTGACTGGCGCTTTCTTTCTCGTTTGGACGATCCAGCGCGCAGGCAATATCGCTACGTTGCGCGCAATGGGTGCAACTAAGGGTTTCCTTTTGCGCGACAGTTTAGGTCAAGCGATTGTCATTCTTGCTACCTCTATCCTCATCGGCCTCTTGATTGCAGTAGGTCTAGGAAGACTGCTTGAAACCACCGCTATGCCATATGCCACCGAGCTTGGTTCAGTTCTCGGCGGATGGGCAATTCTCTTCGTCTCCGGGTTGATAGGTGCCCTTGCGGCGGTTATACGTGTCACTCGAACCAACCCACTTGCAGCCCTAGGAGAAAATCGATGAACCCCGCTTTGGAATTAACAGATATCACAGTTACTTACAGGGATGGTGAATCACATATCACCGCACTTGATAACGTAAGTATTAGTGTTGAACCCGGAAAGTTTGTGGCGATCGTCGGACCCTCTGGGTCTGGAAAATCCACGTTGCTTGCGGTAGCCGGAGCATTGACCACCCCTGCCTCTGGACAGGTGGTAATCGCAGGTGAAGACATCACTAAATATGATGACTCCAACTTGGCCCGTATTCGCCGTGATCATATCGGTTTCGTTTTTCAGTCATCAGGCAGCCTTCCCTCCGCGCTCACTGCTGAAGAACAACTCAATTTAGCTGCTAAGGTAGCGGGAAAATGGGGTCGCCATACAGGGAAAGAATTATTGGAAAAGGTGGGCATGACGCACCGAGCGAAGCACCGCCCGGGTAGTCTTTCTGGCGGTGAACGACAAAGAGTAGGTATTGCACGTGCCCTGGTTGGCGATCCACAGGTTCTCCTTGTTGATGAACCCACCGCCGCCCTTGACCGGAACCGTTCACAAGAGATTGTTGCGCTTTTAGCCCAGGAATGCCACAACTTCCATGTCGCCGGTATTATGGTCACACATGACCATGACGTGTTGAGTCACTGCGATAGTGTCTACGAGATGGTCGATGGGCGCCTGAATCTTGTGAAATAAAGATTTTTATCTATACTCTATCTCATGCCAAAAATCACAGGGGTAACTGTGGCGCAGCACCGCGCGGTCCAACACCGCGCGGTGCTGGAAGCCGCTGAGCGGTTAATCGTCAATGGCCACGGTAAAGTACCAACCGTAGGAGAAATCGCCACCGAAGTAGGTTTGGCACGCCCCAGTATTTATCGGTATATATCTTCCCAGCACGATTTGTTAGTGCAACTTCTCATACTTGCTACCGAAACCTGGAATGAGAAACTAGAAGACTGGATTAAAGCAGTTCCAGAAGATCCTGCCCCGCGAATTTGTGCTTACGTGGATGCGACCCTAGATTTATTTCTACACGGGTCACACGGTGCGTTGATGGTTGCAACCCAGAGTTTCCCTACAACTTTCGCCGATGAAAGGGTTCAGAAATCTCACGCTGGCTTCGTATCAGTCATGAAAAAATTCTGTCCTGGTCTCTCGCCAGTCGATATTTCCCTACTGAATGCTGCCATCCTGAAAGCGGCAGAACAACCCATCAAAACGCCCGATTTAGCGCGCGCCACTGAGACCCTTTACAAGATGGCCATAGCCATCGTCGCCGATGCGGCCCCTGATTCCACGCCTTCCAAGTAGATAAGGGTTATCTTCTGCACAATCAGGCAACTAGATAGGCACAGATTAGCCTCCTAGAGCGCAACCCCAAAAAAACCGCCCACTCAAAGTACAGCCACCTCTAGACGGCGGACAATAAGGTCCTTGCGGTTTCATTCATAAGGGTGTGTCAGCCGCGAAAACATCAACCTTTATCCTCTCGATTCACTTCTAGACATTTGACTGTGAACTCCCCATTCAATGACGCCACAATGACTTTCCCGGTGGGCGGTTTGATAGAGCGATTCACAACAATCTCGTCCCTATCATGAATATCTGCACCCACCATAGAGTCCCCATAAACCCGTAGTACAAACGTGTTGGCGGGGTCCTGATAGCAGAGAGGGCAGTACATGGTGGCGTCACTTAGTTTAAGGGTCTATATTCTGAGATCTCGGAGAAAGGGCGCATATATTAGGCTGCTTTTCCGTATTCTGTCAAAAGCGGGTGCCGAGAGGGTTCTGACTGGGTAGAGCTTTGACTAAGACTTTTAACAGAGGAAAACAGGCATTTTCGACCGTTTTCAAGGCTACCCCTTAACCCCTGCCCAAAACGTTCGTTTTTGAATAAGACCCACTATCAAGATAATGAGGCATCATCACTTAGAAATGAAGATGCCTCACTAAAATGTTATATCTATAGAATTTATAAGTAAAAACCTAGCGATTTTTTAAATAATTCCTGAAATTAATTGCAACCAATATAAAGGAAATTAAAAGCAAAAAGAATCCAACGACCCTGAAGAATTCATGGGTACTAATAAGAAATAATGATATAACACCAAGTATTCCAGAAATCATGTGAATGATAAAATAATTATTAGAATGTTTTTTCAATGTTCATATCTTCCCAGAGTATAAAAATTATAGACAACAGGTTCTCATCATATAAACCATATACTATGCAAATTTTTTATATCTCCCGCATTGGTGCGGGAGACGGGAATGAATTAAAATCTTGCAAAATTGTCAACAATGTTTAACGCAGTTAAATATTTTATATTTTCATTACGACAAAAGTAGCTAATCCACTCCGCTGAACCCGCCTTAAAGGCTAGTTTTGTGAGGTAACCTCCCCCCCGCCTAGTATTAAATCTGCTGCACATTTTCCAGCGGCATCACCTAATCCGCAATCTTCGCCCTTGAGCTCATTAGAAGTTACTTCCGAAGTTGCACCGCTTAAACTTCCTCCTAGAGCTCCGGCTAGTACTGACCCCACGCCAGTGTGGGGAGCAGTGCCGCCCCAGGAACCGTTAATATCCATCCCACTGCGGTGCGGTTCCTGTGACATCTCCTGCTAAGTCTTCCCAACGATAAAGACCTGTCGGATCCAGGTTATTCACCGAATCCGACCCCGCATACACATACCGATTACCATTCACCGAACCAAACGGCACATCCAACGAATCCTGCTGAACCCACACGCCCTGACCAGGATCATACCAACGCACACCAAAAAGGAAACGACCCGTACCACCACGATCCACCAACCCAAACCGATAACGGAACGGATCAAACACATCACGCGAAGTCACCTGGAACCAGCCATCTATCAGTCCAGATGCCCTCCGTATAAACCAAACCGTGAAAATCCCCCTACTCTAACTACGGCGCAGTCTCACTGAAGAACTCCGGGTAGAATCAGATATTCTCATCTTCGTAATACTCAGCAGTTGCTTACAACATCTCTACAGGATTCTTCATATTTTTAACCATCTACAGGCTGAAAACACTTCAGGTTCACCCCGCCCCGCCGTAGATGAAGATGCCACTGCCCTGCACAAGGGGTTGACAGAGGACACACTTCTATTCTAATTTTACTTAGGTAGCCCTAACTCAGGGGTTACCTCATTTGAAAGGAACCCTAACAATGAGCAGCATCGATTGGTCCGCTATCGGCGAATTTTTCAACGGAGCTATCTCTATCGCTTCTGAGATCATCAAGATTCTCTCCGCCGCCGGTGTTCTTTAATCTAAATCTACTACTTCATTCACACTAGAAACGAGGAATTATGGACGTCAACGTCGCCGCCATCATTCAGGCCGCTCTCAACATCGGCAAGGAACTCATTCCCCTTCTGGAGAAGCTCTTCAGCAGCATCCCCTGGTAAGGGTTAATACTCAAAGGACCTCAGAGCTGGTATCTACCGCTCTGGGGTCCTTTGTTTATCTGAGAGTATCGGAAAGCTGGTGCGATAGTGGGGGCTGCAGTGAAGGAGAATAATCGTCAGCTTCATCGGCTGTGTTCGGTGGTGAAGCGGGCCATCGCTCAGGTCAAGACTGGTGGATTCTGCATACGGGGTTCCGGTAACCGCGAGGTTCTCATGGGCGGATTCTCGGTGATGCGGGCGGTGATGTTCTTTGCGACGAGCCCCCCCCCTTATGAATAAGGCTCTATGGATAGATATTCATGTAAACGGTGTTATTCAAAAAGAAAAATCTTCTATTCAAACACTTGTAGAAGGATCTACCCACTTCTTAACAATAATAAAAATTGAACAGTTAATCCTAATAAATAATCCCCTCACTTAAGGACCGCTAAAGCCGGCTATTACACCCTAGGCGGTCGAGAAACTAATAGAGTTACAAATAGAATCTCAGGAAGTTAGACTGGGAAACTTTCTACAGTAAGGGGGCAGCAGAGTAAACTCTGCTGCCCCCCTTAACTATTTTCCGCAGGACAACGACCTAAACCATCGTGTCAAAACGCTCCCACACACGGTGTGAAGAAAGAAGACTCTTCATCTGATCTAGACCTTCATCTAGCGAATCTACAGTGAGAACTCCTGCAGAATTCTCCAAACTCTGGGAACGAATTAGATCATTACCCTCGCCAACTGCCACAATTGCCTTTGCGTGTCTCCAGCTCTCATTGAGAATCATCACTACACGCGGATCAGTGGAGGAAGAGCTAGATGCTCCCGCTTTGGCATCTCGAGCCACAGCCGCATCAGCTGCAGGAGAAGGATTACCAGCCAAGAGAAGCCCATCAAACTCTACCGAACGCACCACAGAGAACGTTCTATCAACGGGCACGCCACCAATCTCGCCACCTCGAGCTGAAATCACCATAGGCACCATCGACTGATCGGTAATCTGTCGATGAAGGTGAGCCAAATCAGCGGGCGGATTTTTCTCATCAACTATGATTCCAATAATCCGCCCCTCAACCGGCCACTGCTTGCCCAACTGGGAAAGGGCTGGGCTAGGTTCAAGGTGTAACTGAACATCATTTTGCGCAGCAGGTGCTTCTAATCCCAACGCATTGGCTACTTCGCTACAAAGAACTGCATCAATTTCCGCTAAACACTGCAGTTGCCTCTTTTGAATCTCAGGTTCATAAACTTTACCTAACTCGAAAGAATACGCCGCAATGATGTGATCTTTTTCCAGATCCGTCATGGACTGCCAGAATAAACGCGCCTGACTAAAATGATCTTCAAAGCTCGAAGGTGACTGACGAACTTTCTCACTAGCTTGTACCTCCACAGGGATATCAATAAAAGCATGATCGTTCAACGTAGCAGGCGCGGGGTTTCCCCCATCAAGAGTGTTTGGCTGATACGGCGCTACACCGGTGTGGTTCGCTTGTTGATGGAATCCATCCCGGAACATATCGTTGACCTCGGCATGGGGTCGGTTAATGGGAATCTGGTTGAAATTCGGTCCACCTAACCGAGTGAGCTGAGTATCGACATAGGAGAAGAGCCGTCCTTGCAAAAGGGGATCATTCGTAACGTCAATACCGGGGACAAGATGACCGGGGTGAAATGCTACTTGCTCAGTTTCTGCAAAGTAATTACGCGGATTTGCATTGAGGGTCATTTTGCCAATAAGTTGCACCGGAGCTAATTCCTCAGGGATGAGCTTAGTTGGATCCAAAAGATCGATCCCCTGGAACATCTGCTCTTCATTATCAGGAAAAACCTGTACGCCTAACTCCCATTCAGGGTAAGCTCCAGACTCGATAGCATCTGCAAGATCCCTACGATGAGCGTCGGGGTCTGCACCACCGGTAAGCTGTGCTTCATCCCAAGTGAGGGAGTGAACACCGAGCTTGGGTTTCCAATGGAATTTGACCAAAGAGGTCTCCCCTTGCTCGTTCTGCAGACGGAAGGTGTGCACGCCGAAGCCTTCCATCATGCGATATGAGCGCGGGATACCACGATCAGACATGTTCCACATGGTGTGATGCTGTGCCTCAGTATGCAAGGACACAAAATCCCAGAAAGTGTCATGGGCGCTTTGAGCCTGGGGGATTTCGCGATCGGGGTGGGCTTTACCTGCATGGATGAGGTCAGGGAATTTGATGCCATCTTGGATAAAGAAGACAGGCATATTATTGCCTACAAGATCAAAATTTCCTTCATCGGTGTAGAACTTAACAGCAAAACCTCGGGTGTCTCGAACGGTGTCTGCAGATCCACGTGAGCCCAGTACTGTGGAGAACCGGACGAAGACGGGGGTTTTTTGCTCAGGTTGGAGGAAACCTGCCCGAGTAAGAGATGCCGCGGTACCATAGCTTTCAAAGATGCCATGGGCTGCCGCTCCCCGGGCGTGAACCACACGTTCTGGGATTCGTTCGTGGTCGAAGTGCGTGATTTTTTCCCGGAAGTGGTGATCTTGAAGTAGGGCTGGTCCTCGAGCACCCGCTTTAAGAGTGTGGTTGGTGTCCTGTATACGTGCGCCTGCTGAAGTGGTTTGAAAGCAACCTTGTTGACGCAATTGTTCGGGAGTGTCTGATGAGGCCTTACCGGTAGGAGTGTAGGGGGTGTTTTGTTGCTGATCTTTTTTAGGGGGCAAGGGGGTAGTTGGGTCAGATGGCTGGGTTGGTGAAGGTGTTTGGGAGGCAGGTTTTCCGGGGGCGGGTTTGAGGTTCTTTGGGTCTGCGGAGTCCATGATGATCCTTCTAAGTTAGCGGGTTTCACTGGGGAAGTTTGTAATAACCAGTAGTCTTAGTATATACATCGGTGCGGTTTTAGGGTCGGGAGTGAAGAACTTTTCACCAGCACATATCAATTGAGAAATCGTTGAGATATAACCTAAAAAAATCTTTCATCTCCTCCCGAAATCTGGGTGCGCTACTCTAGTAGACGATGAACAAGCAATCTTCTGCCCCTTCCCGCACCCCGCGCAACCCTGCCCTGCGCACTGTTGCGGCAGTTTTGGCGCATTGGCAGATTCTTGCATCGGGCGTTTTGCTCACTGCTGGCGTCGTGGGTTTGCACGAGACGTACCCCGATTATTGTGGGCAAACCGATCTCACCTACGCCCCCACCGAGGTGCGAGGTGCCATCGAACTAGCTTCGCAAGAATCGGGGTACCGCCCCGGAGTTATTGCTGCACAGCTAGAAACCGAATCGCACTGGCGTGCCGGGGCTTCCTCGCAGGCAGGCGCTAAAGGGCTCGCGCAGTTTACTGACGAAACGTGGGCACACTATGGTCACGGCGATCCCACTAACCCTGCCGATTCGATTGCCGCGCAGGGGCGCTATCTTGCCTACCTCAAACACCGATTTGAACCACTAGCACACGGTAATGATGACGAACTGCTCAAGTTAGTGCTCGCAGGTTACAACGCCGGCCCGGGCGCCGTCGAAGAACATAAGGGAATCCCGCCCTACGCCGAAACTCAAGACTACGTGCGAAAGATTACCGAGCTTTCGAATACCAAATATAAGACGACGTGCGAACCTGACCCCTCATTCAAACAGTCCAAACTGGTTGGCGCTTCATAAACCTATTCCATTTCGATGGGGCCGGTGATGCGAATTTCGTCGAGGTCAGTCTGTTCAAGAAGATAGATGAGCGCTTCGTCGTCGATCTTGCCTTCGTCGCGATAACGAATCATGTTCTCGCGGGTCTGGCGAATAATTGCCAATCGTAGCTTTTTGACCTCTTCGCGCTCCTCCAAAATCTTGTCTTCAATGCCCACGGCACTGGCGTTAACCCACTTTTTGCGCTGGCTCTTCCAGTCGGCTTTCATGCGCTCGGCAACGCTCGGTGATACTCCGCTTTCTACCACCAACGCATCAAAGTTTTCGTAGATATTACGCATGGAATCAAGCGTGGCGCCGCGAATTTCTCGATTTTGTGCGTCTGGGCCCTCTCTATTGACGTTGGGATTTGCCTGTTGCCAGCGCACGGCAAGGGGCAGAAGGCTTCCCTGCACAACCAACGAAAGAATCACGATGCCGCTGGTAATAAAAATAATGACGTCGCGGTACGGGAATGGCTCGCCCTCAGCTAGGGCGGCAGGAATCGAGAGCGCAACCGCTAACGAGATGCCTCCGCGAAAACCTGCAAGATTTGAGACTAGGCGGTCTGCAAAAGTGGTGCGGCGCAAACGCTGTTGCGGACGACGGTCAAGCAGGCGAATCGATCGAATAGTCAGCTCCGTGAATACAAAACGAGCCGCCAGTATCACCACGTAAAGAATCAGTGTTGCCCAGAGCGCGTGCTGCAACGTATCAGAACTGAGGTTGTGCACCACGTAGGGCAGGATGCAGCCCATGAGGAAGAACAGGAGCGAGTTCAGGATATAGGTGGTGATTCCCCAGAAGGGGCGGGCAAGAAAACGCGAGCCGGTGGTCTGAAAACGCGGCCCTGCCTGTGCCATGTATAGACCGCAGACCACCACGGCGAGCACACCTGACGCTTCGATGAGTTCTGCCAGAAAGTACATGATGAACGGGGTAAGCAACCACCAAAGATTAGCAATCATAGGGTTCTTTACGTGCCCGCTCAAGCGCGCAAGAACCCAGCCACCAGCAAGACCAATGACGGTGCCGCCCCCAAACGAAATAAGGAAGGCTGTTAGCGCGTGAGGAACCGTGATTTCTTGGTGCTCACCGGCGTATTCCAACGCTAGGGCAAAAACCACTAGCGCCGTGCCGTCGTTGATGAGCGATTCCGCACGCAAAACTACCATCTGACCTTTGGCAATGCCCTTGCCCAAAGAGGTGACGGCGGTGGCGTCAGTGGGTCCAATAGCGGCGCCAATCAGCAGCGCTGCCCCCAGCGAAAGCCCTACGAACTGACCCACTATTCCCACTGCAACGGCAACAAAAATCACCATCAACGTACCCGAAATTAGTACGCCGCGGAAAGCTCGCTTAATGCCCCGTACCGAGATATTAAGCGCTTCCCAGTAAAGAAGAATCGGCAAAAAGATGCTGAGAACTAGTTCAGGAGAGATGATCTCGATGCGCGGGAATTGCGGTATGAGCGAGACGATTGCGCCCACCATAATAAGCACTAGCGGGCCAACGAGTTTGAAGCGTTCTGCCAGCCAGTTGCTGAGGATAAGACCAGCAAGAATGATGATGATAATTTCGACCAAGGGAGGGCTTTCGAGCATGCGGAGATGCCAAAACGGCCAGGATTAGTTCAAATATAAAGAATCTGCTGGGCGTATAACTCTTTATTTCTGAAGTTTCAGCCTGCACCCCCGAAAGCCCCGATGATTTGAAGGATCTACCTCAGCACTGCACGAACCGACGAGTAACCCACCACCGGGTACACCGAATTTTCGATAGCGATAACCTCTATGGCTTCAGTTCCAGCCAGTAATTCTTCTACGAGAATACGCAGCTCCAACCGCGCTAACGGCGCACCGGGGCATACGTGAATTCCAGCACCGTACACCAAATTATTTTCCTGGGTTCTCTCTGGGCGGTACTCAGTTGCCGCTTCGAAGGCATCTTCGTCACGGTTGGCAGCGGTCCAGTTAAGGGTGACGCGCGAACCGGCTGTAATTGTCTGCCCACGCAGTTCTACGTCCTGAGTGGTGATACGGCGGTTAGTTACTAGCGGGTCTTGTAAGCGCATCATTTCTTCAACGGCTGCAGGAATCGCCGCTGGATTCTCTCGTAACCGTTGAGCCTCTTGAGGGTTTTGGCCCAAGAAATTAACCACGATTCCAGCGCACGCTGAAACAGTAGATAGCTCTCCCACCGTCCAATTGCGAATCAAAGAAATGAGTTCTTCGTCCGTCATGGTGCGAGTATCTTGGGGTTCGCCCGCAACCTGCGATAAATCGACGCGATCGTTGAGTAGCTCAGTGGTGACGTCGTCCGGCGCTGCTGCGCCTGCCTGCTTGCGCTCCTGCAGTAAATCGCGAATGTAACCATCGAATTCTAGGGCGACTTTTGCGATTTCCTCACGATCTCGATTGAGGGTGGCTACGCGGTTTTTCTCCATCCAATCAATCAAGGGTTTTTCTAGGCTGGCGGGCCAGCCCATAAAAGCATTTTGAATACGAACCGCATAAAGTTTGGCAAAGTCAGCCATGATTTCTACTTCTTGTTCGCGAGGTAGATCAGCGATAAGGCGCTTTACTTCTTGGCGAATTTTAGGCTCGAACTCTTCCATACGCTGGGGCGTAAAGTAGCGGTCATTAATTGCACGAAAAGGAGTATGTTCGGGTTGATCTAGTCCGTTGGGCACTGCAACGTGACGGGTAGAGACCCGGTTAGAAAAAATCTCTGGGTGAGCGAGCGCGAACTTGATGTCCTCATTTTTAAAGAGGCTAAAGCCCATGTATTCGTCGTGGGCTACGGGGCACTTGCTACGCATGGAATCGTACGCGGCAATCTGATCTTTTTGTACGGTCTCAGCGCGAGAATCCCAGGTGTACTGTTCGTTGTTTTCGGGGGTGTTATTACTAGTCATGGGGTGGCTCTCATCAAATTAAATTAGTATTTTATATACATATTTTATATTAGCACTCGGCTTTTTACAGTGCACGGAGCGGGCTCAACAGCTTAGCTTCACCACTACCCCGCACACCTACCCCTCAGCAATATTTTTAGGACTCTGTGCTCTTATTAGCCTTCGCAAGATCCACAAATTCGTGCGCGTAGTCGGTGATGATTCCGTCCACGCCCCAGTTGAACAGCTCGTTGGCGCGACCGCGCGAATTCACGGTCCACGCATTGATTTCAAAACTGGCGGCGTGCATTTCATCCACGAGTTCGGGGGTGAGCGCGGCGGCGTCGGGGTGAACGGCATCGGCGTCGATGAATTCTAGGGTGGTGCGCCAGTTGGACGCGAGCATTTCGGGTCCCATCAGCGCAGCCACGCAGTATTGCGGGGCGCGGCGCTTGAACTCAGCCAGCGCCAAGTAGTCAAAGGAACTAATGATCACTTCGCGGTCGTCGTCGAGGTTTTCAAGTTCTGCAATGACGGCGTCAATCAGTTGGATTGCCTTCTCCGCACCCTGCCCGTTGGGCTTGAGTTCGATATTACCGTTGAGCTCTTTCTTGTTCATCAGCTCAACAAGTTGTGCCAGGGTAGGAAGCTTCTGGCCGCGGTATTCGCGGCCAAACCACGAGCCGGCGTCAATACCTTCAAGATCTTTTGCGCTGAGATCGTAGATGGATCCGGTGCGGTTGGTGGTGCGGTCTAACAAAGTGTCGTGAATGACTACGGGTGTACCGTCGCCAAGAATATCAATGTCGGTTTCGAACCACTTCACATTGTTCTCGGCGCAGGCGCCGATAGCTACGAGCGTATTCTCGGGAGCTACGGAGGATAATCCGCGGTGGGCAAAGATACGGCGGGGCATGGAATCTCCTGTTGAATAAGACGTATGGTTTTACCCCACCTTACGCGCCTGGCGGTGAATACCGCACGGGGTGATCGAGTGCGAGGTCGTGAATGTCGGGTAAATTTTGAAGTGTGCCTCTTGGTATTGGCTTGAAACCATAAAGATTTGACATTCACACAACGGGGTACCAACTTGTGAGGAAGTCTCATACTTTGTCCTCGTGAGTATGAAGCCCCCCGGGAAAACTCTCGTTCGCCCAAAACGCATCCGTTATTGAGAGATATCTAGATCTCCGGAATTGAATGATTCTAAAAAACATGACCACCACCTTGACCCTTACGCAACGTCAGTTTCTAGAGTAAAAAGCGTTAGGAGGAGCGATGGAAACGTTCGATAAAGAGACACTCAGTGTCGGTCAGGTTTCTGAGCTCATGGGGGTCAGCGTTCGCACGCTGCACCACTTTGAAGATAAAGGTCTTATCAACCCCGCGCGCACCACAAAGGGTTACCGCATGTACTCCGCGCTCGATATTGATCGATTACACCAGATCTTGGTGTACCGCAGTCTGGACTTTCCGCTCGATAGCATTGGGCGCATTATTGACGACGGTGCACCAACACAGCATCTTGAACGGCAGAAAACGCTCCTCACCGCAAAAATCCGCGATTTGCAATCCATTTTGCACGCGGTGGAATCTCTTATGGAGGTCAACATGAACACTCCCACACCCGCCGAAAAGGCACGCGCCGCACACGCACAGTACGCCGAAGAAACTGAGCAACACTTTGGGCACAGCGATGCCTACAGGCAATCCGCCGCACGCACCGCTCGTTTTACCGACGACGATTGGCGCCAGGCGACCGCCGAGAGTGAGGCGCTCGAAGCCACCTGTGCACAGGCGTTGCGTGAGGGAGTCGTCCCTGGTTCGGGTGTTGCCAACAAATTGGCAGAGCAACACCGCACCAGCATCAACCGCTACTTTGATTGTTCCTACTCGCAACAGGTGCTGATTGCTAAGAGCTATGTGGCAGACCCGCGGTTTTCAGCCCACTACAACGAACGCGAACCCGGTTTGGCACAGTGGATTCACGATGCGATTTTAGCCAATGCCACCATCCACGGGGTAAATGTTGAGAACCCTGAGTGGGTTTAGAGGGCGAAAAATAACGAGAGGTTGCCCAAGATCTACAGGAGATGTTTGAGGTTTTGGACAACCTCTTTACATTTTGTGACAGGTATCACATAATATAATCAATTATCCATGTCATATAAGGATTCACCCATGCCCCTCCCCACCCGCCGCATCGTTGAAGTATTGCTCGGCGTTCTACTTATTGCCGGTTTGGCCACTGCCCTAGTTATGGGTTTTCTACACGAACAAAAGCTCAACGACGCCAAGACGCACTGCAACCTTCTACAATCACCTCAAGAAGTTTCTCAGGCGCTGAAAGAACACCCTGAACTCAAAAAAGAGTTTGAAGCTATTGGAAGTTCTGTGCAAGTAAAACAAACTGAAGCGTGCAATGGCAATAAAGCTATCGTGACTGTCACTTATGCCACCGCTAATGAAAAGAAAGCAATCGAGCAAAAGCTGGCAGAAGGTCCTTATTTTGGAACTGCCGCCGAGGTCATCAAAGCGGGCTAATTCAAGTTTGCCGTCTTGTTGTATTTTTCGAGCAGGGCAAGAAAAAGTTGACGCTCTTCGGGCATCCAATCTTTGAGGTGCTTTTCAAGAAGCCCAGCCCATAGCTGGTCAGAATCCCTCAGAGCTTGCTCACCAAAAGGGGTAAGGGCAAGGCGGTGGCTGCGCTTATTGAGGGGGTCCTCAATTTTTTGAAGATATCCTTTCTTTTCAAGGGTAGTGACCTGGCGGCTAATGGTGGATTTTTCTGAACCAACGATTTCGGCAAGTTCACGCGGATGCATGCCAGGGTGCTCCCGCAGGGCTTTCAAAAGTAAAGACTCGTTATAGGTGAATCCAAAATCTTTCTTGATGCGCGAGTGGTGAAAATTCTTGATGAGGAGTCGCAACTCTAAAAGAATGTGATTCACAATATCTTCTTGGTTCATTGATTTCTTACTCACTCCTTATTACTATCATCGTTGTATTATACAACTATTCCAAGTAGGCATTGTGTCGTCATCTAAAGTTTCCACTCCCCCCGTCCCTTCATTAAAAACGGTCTCAGAACACGCACTTCTCTCAACCCTCATGGCGCTCATCATGTTGCTGGCATACCTCGGCGGTTTTCATAAACCAGCAATTCATGACCTCGATATAGCCCTCGTCACCAATAATGCGCAAAGCTCAGTGGCGCTTCAACAGAACCTCAACAGCGCGCTAGGCGACGGGTTGCACATTCGCTCCCTTGCATCAGAAGAAGAGGCACAAGAACAACTTAAGAATCGACAAATTTCGGGCGCATATATGCCCGGGAAAGATCATGCCACGCTACTGCTTGCCTCTGCAGATTCTGGTGCAACCGCCGAAACTCTCACTAAAGTTTTCCAAAAAGCCACCCAGCAACAAGGCATTCCGTTGCTCATCAACGACGTCGTACCCACCGATGAGAATGACCCCATTGGGCAAAACATCTTCTTCTACCTGGTGGCGCTCTCTGTAGGGTCGTACGCAACGTCCATCGCCATTGCCGCGGCCGGTGCAATGCGTGCCATGAAAGACCGCATTGCCCTCGCCATCGTTGCTGCTATTGCAATCCCCACTGTTTTCCTCTTTGTTTCCTACTGGTTATTCGGGCTCTTTGACGGTCACCTTCGAGCAGCCTGGGCATTGTCGGTTCTCTACTCGGCAGCCGTGCTTTTTGTGGGTGTTGGACTACGCCCCCTCGTCGGACATTACTGCACCTTGCTCTACGCAACACTGTTCGTTGGCCTGAATTTCACCTCATCAGGCGGGGTATTCTCCCCGGATCTACAACCCACCTTTTTCCAAATTCTGCACCACTTCTGGATTGGTGCCGGCTTTGTTGAAACGATGCGTAACATCACCTACTTCCCCGCGGTTTCCATTGCCAACCCGCTCACCGTGCTCATTGTTTGGCTCGTTGCTGGTTTATTATGTTTGGTAATTGGTGGCGCCTACGAGCGCCGTCAAAAGAAGCTCAACGCTTTGATTTCTACTGCCGACGGACGCGCGCGCCACGCCGCCGCACAGAACCAGCACCAGTTGCCAGACGACGTTGAAGAAGAGCTCGAAGAAAACGTAGCACCCGCCTAAAACGCTTATTAGCTGGTAAGTTCGGTGTTCAATTGATAAAGAAGACACCCCATGCGAGAAACCGGGGTGATGAGGAGGTAGGTAGTATCATGCAATCCCATTCAGAAACCGCCCTGCGCAAGAGCTTTATCAATTGCACCAAGGGCGCCGCCCAGCGAATTAACATTCCTAAAGATATTGCAAATACCGACTGGGAACAGCAGATTTTCTTGAGCTGGATTGACCCCAAATCGCCACAAAAAGCCTACGTAGTTGCCGAAACCCCAAAGGGACTTCAAGGCTTGGTCATGGAACGCAAAAAAGCACCCGTCAAAGGCGGTGCGCGCATGTGCCAGTTCTGCCTTACGCTCCATTCGTCAAGCGGTGTTTCGATGGTTTCGATTCCCACCACCAAGTCATCCCAAGACAACTACGGCAGCATTGGCACCTACATCTGCACCAACCTCGACTGTGTTGCCTACACGCTAGGGCTCAAAAAACCAGAGGGAATCCGGCAGATGGAAGAGTCACTCACTACCGAAGAAAAAACAGAGCGAACACTCTCCCATGTGCAAGCACTCATCCTGCGCATTGAAGAGGCGTTGCAGAAGTAAGGCGAGAGCAGGACGGGCGCGCGGAGCGTCGACAAATGAGACTGCGAGTTTTAACAAGAAAATTCCCCACCCAGCTCCAAAACCCAAAAGGGCGAAGAGAGCGGGTGGGGAATTTTTCTTGTTAATGTCTGAGCTTGAGCGTTTCTCGACGTCCGCGCGCACGTCCGCACATACATCTGCGCACGTCAACGCCCACTCACACCCAAAATATTGAGACCTTAGAGCACCTCTGCCAAACGGCGTACGCCTTCTTCGAGGACCTTAGGTTCTACCGAAGAAAATGCAATACGTAGTTGGTTTGCGCCGGGGTTCACGCCGTCCACGGTTTCGTAGAATGCGGAGCCTGGCACGAAAACCACGCCGTTGTCAATGGCAGGTGCCAGGGCATCGGCGGCGTCAGCGAATTTACCGCCTTCTGGCAGGGTGAGCCAGGTGAAGAAACCGCCTTCTGGTGTAGTCCAGGTGGTGCCTTCTGGCATGTACTTTTCGCAAGCGGCAATGACGGCGTCACAGCGTTCTTTGTATAGTGCGGCGGTTTTGCGGGTGTGGGGTTCCCACATGCCTTCAGACATGAAGGCGAGTACGAGTCGCTGTGAAAGCACCGAGGGGCAGATGGTCACTGCTTCGCCTGCGATCTGGAGGAATTTGCGGACGCGTTCAGGTGCTACCATCCAGCCGACGCGGACGCCAGGCGAGAAGACCTTGGAGAAACTGCCGAGGTAGAGCACGTTTTCAGGATCGAAGGAATGCAACGAGCGGTGGCGAGTGCCGTCGAATGAGAGCTGACCGTAGGGGTTGTCTTCTACGATGAGCACATCAAGGTCGCGGCATACTTTGCAGAGTTCTTCACGGCGGTCGTCTGAGAGGGTGACCCCGGTGGGGTTCTGAAAGTTGGGGATAGTGTAGAGGAATTTGACTTCTTTGCCTTCGGCGCGAATAGCTTCTACTGCTTCACGCACCTTAGCTGGGTCAATGCCATCATCGTCAATCACTACCTGGCGAACATCGGCTTCGTAACCTTCAAATGTGCCAAGTGCGCCAGTGTAGGTGGGGCCTTCGGCAAGGATGACGTCACCGGGGTTTACGAAGAGTTTGGTGGCAAGATCTAGACCCATTTGTGAACCTGCAGTCATCTGAATTTCATCGAGTGCGGGTGAAGAGCCTTCTGATTTCATGAAGTCACAGACGAGTTCGGCGAGTTCTTCAAGACCTGCACCGGAGCCATACTGCAGAACTTCGAGGCCCTCAGTTTCGATGATACGGGCAGCCATTTTGCCTACCTCATCAAGGGGCAGCAGGTTGAGGTCAGGGTTGCCACCGGCGAGCGAGATGATGCCTGGGCGCATTGCTACCTCGAACACGTCACGCACTGCGGAGGGGCGGAATCCGCCCGCACGGTCAGCAAAGTGCTTCATGATGCGTGCTTCGGCGGGGTTAGCGTCGTTTAGAAGTTCTTGAATTTTTACCACAGATATAGTCCTTTCGGCGGCACTGGGCAACGGGGGGTTATAGATTGGACCCGTTGCCCTTAAGTTTTTAGTGTTGAGATTATTCGCCGTAAGTAACGTCAGCTTCGCCGTATGCCGGTGATGCGGTGCCGTTCTTGACGCCGGCTGCATGGAGGGACACCAATTCGTAAACGACGTGGGCCGCGGCAATACCGGTGAGCTCGGCGTGGTCGTAGGCGGGTGAAACTTCAACAAGTTCTGACCCCACGATATTCAGTCCGCGTAGGCCACGCAAGATTTCAAGTAGTTCGCGGGAGGTGATGCCACCGGCTTCGGGGGTTCCGGTGCCAGGTGCGTGTGCGGGGTCGAGCACGTCAATATCAATGGAGATGTATAGCGGACGATCACCAATGCGAGCGCGTAACAGCTCCACTACTTTCTGTACACCGAGGTAGTAGACGTCTGCTGATGAGACGATGCCAAAACCAAAGCGCTTGTCGTCGTCAAGATCTTCGGTACCGTAGAGCGATGCGCGGGTGCCCACGTGGGAGAGCGCGTCAGTGTCTAGTAGGTCTTCTTCGAAGGCGCGACGGAAGGGGGTGCCGTGGGTGTATTCGGCGCCGAAGTAGGTGTCCCAGGTGTCGAGGTGTGCGTCAAAGTGCAAGAGCGCGATTTTGCCGTGCTTCTTTGCCATGTTGCGCAGGTTTGCCAGCGCGATGGTATGGTCGCCGCCAATGGTAACGAGCTTTGCACCGTCCTTGGTGAGCTCGTGCGCGCCGGCTTCCATTTCAGCCAGACCGGCTTCGATGTTGAAGGGGTTGCCAATGATGTCACCGGCGTCTGCCACCTGTGCTTCTTTGAAGGGTGAGATGTTAGCGGCGGGGTTGAAGGGGCGTAGCAAGCGTGATGCTTCGCGCACGTGGTTTGCACCAAAGCGAGCACCGGGGCGGTATGAAACACCGGAATCCCAGGGCATACCTGCAATAACGATGTCGGCTTTTTCAATTTCGTCCAGGCGGGGCAGACGTGCGAAGGTGCCATTGCCAGCCCAGCGAGGCACCTCTGCAGCATTGACGGGACCAACGCGCTCGACGCCATCGGCACCGGTTGCGATTACGCGGTTGGGGTTTGCTGAAAATGAGGGTTTTGCGTTTTCTGCGGTGGGTTTTTCGTTGGTGCTCATAGAAACTCCGTTGTTCGTGAAAGGAAGGGGATGCCAATAGCATCTCTTGTTTTCCACTATGCAACAAAAGTTGCTTTTTGTGAACGAGGCAACCTATAAATTTTCGCTCTTCACCACCACACAGTCTGCGCTCACAAGACTAGAGCAAAGATTCCATTGACTGAGGAGGTCAATTCATGAAATGATAGTGAGAATCATTTTCGAGTTCGAATAGAAATAATTGAGGTGAATGCTCCTCCATGGAGTGTCGAAGTCCCCACTGTTCCACCCTTCCCTTCCTATCTTCTAGCCTTTCGCACATAGTTGCCGCCGGAGCAAGCGAAAGTAGGTTTCCTTGCTAACCCTCCTCGGTTCTCTTGCCCTGGGAATTTGTCTTATCCTCGTCATTATTGTGGTTAACGGTTATTTTGTGGCTCAAGAATTTGCCTATATGTCCGTTGATCGCCACCGCCTTAAAGCACGTGCCCAAGAAGGCGATTCCAAGGCTAAGACCGCGCTAGAAATTACTCAGCAAACCTCGTTTATGCTGTCCGGTGCGCAGCTAGGTATCACCATTACCGGCCTTCTTATAGGCTTTATTGCCGAGCCACTCGTGGGCAAAGCCTTGGCACAGTTGTTGGGCGGTTCAGAGGCGCCGTCTGCTGTTGCCATCACTATTGGTACCGTTTTAGCCTTGTTGTTTTCCACCGTGGTGCAGATGATTTTTGGTGAACTATTCCCCAAAAACTACACCATCGCAGCTCCCCTAAAATCAGCGCGAGCTCTTGCCCCCAGCACCAAAACATACTTGAAGTTATTTGGCTGGCTCATCCGCTTATTTGACTGGTCTTCAAATACCCTTTTGCGCCTATTCAAAATTGAGCCGGTGGAGGACGTCGATTCCTCCGCTGGCACCGAAGACTTAAAACACATCGTGTCTCAGGGACGAGAAACGGGAGAATTGAATTATCAAACCTCGTTGCTTCTTTCCCGCCTGCTCGATTTTCCAGAGGTTAGCGTTTCCCACGCCATGCGGCCACACTCGCGCACCGATGTATTGCAAGCAGAAACTACCGTGGCAGAAGCAAAACAGAAAATGGTGGGAGCACATACTCGTTACCCCGTTCTCAACCGGAACTTCGCCCCTGTTGGCATCATCAGCTTGCTCGACCTTCTTGCATTCAAAGGTAGCGAAACCACGCCTATCGAGCACCTCATGCGCCAACCTATTTTCTTACACGAAAACATGCGACTCACCGAGGGTTTACTCGCCTTCGAAAACACCGCAGAGCAGCTGGCATTAGTTATTGACGAATACGGCGGCTTCGTGGGCATTTTGACTCGCGAAGATATCGCCGAAGAAATTCTTGGAGAAATGGACGACGAACACGACGCCGTACAATCCGAACGCATCATCGCTCTTGAGCACAATACTTGGGTGACGGACGGCGACACCTCGCTCGATGAAGTTGAGCGCCTACTGGGGCGCGAAGTGCCAGCAGGAAACTACGAAACCGTTGCCGGCTTGCTTTTACACGAAGCAGGAGCTTTGGTGAAGAACGGCAGCGAGCATCAAGTACGCCTTTCACCAGAGGTTGACGACATCCTCGAAAAGAACGAGCGCCCTAACGACTTCCTCCTTATGAAGGTATTGAAGGTGGAGAGAAATGTGCCCAGCAAGATCCGTCTTACCTTGGCACTAGAAGAAAGTGCAGAGGACGAGAAATAATGACTGATTGGTATTTTGCTCTTCCCGCAACCATTGTTTTGATTGCGCTCTCTGCTTTCTTCGTCATGATTGAGTTCGCCTTATTAGGCGCTCAGCGCCACCGACTCGAAGCTACAGTACAAACTTCAGCCTCGTCTCGCGCAGCGTTGCGTAGTCTCAATGACCTCACACTGATGCTGGCTGGTGCTCAGCTAGGTATTACGGTGTGTACTTTTGCGCTCGGGGCAGTCACCAAACCGTGGGTACATCATATGCTCATGCCTCTCTTTGAATCATTATCACTACCTCTTGCCGTAGCTGATGGTATTTCATTTGTGCTCGCGCTTTTTATTGTGACGTTCTTGCACCTGGTGGTGGGAGAAATGGCACCTAAGTCGTGGGCAATTGCTCACCCCGAATCTGCTGTTCGGTTGATTGCGATTCCCGCCCGAGTGTTTATCACGATCTTTAGACCGCTACTGGTGTGGATCAATCACATGGCTAATGCGCTGGTACGCCGCGCAGGTGAAAACCCTGTAAATCGCGCTGCGGCGAAGGGGTACGATGCGCAGACCCTCGCTCATTTAGTTCACAGTTCACACACCAGTGGCGCATTAGAGTCACACGAGGCGCACCAACTATCTGAACTTTTGGATTTCGAGTTCCGCACTGCCGCTGAAGTTCTAGACGAACCGCAGAACAAACTCCCGCAACTCCCCGCCACGGCGTCAGTTGCAGAGGCTCAACACCTGGCAGTAAATTCTCAACAGTTGCGCATACTCATCACTGAGTCGAGAAACCAAATACCCCGTCTACTTAACGTGCGCGACACTCTTCAATCTGCTGACCACCAACAAGTTGCCACTTATGCGTGGGAACTCTTACGTGTTGAAGACTCGAAAACGCTGCTTGAGGTACTCAAAGAAATGCGTGCTGAGAAAGTGCAGGTAGTGGCAGTTGTGAATTCCCAGGGAGATTACCTGGGGCTCCTGACGTGGGAATACCTAGTGCATAAACTGTGGCAAAACTCTACGCGCGAGCAACCAGCCCAAATCTAAACCCAGAAGGTTTAGAGATAACGCCTTGCCGCTTTGAGTGCTTGCCGCCCGTAGTTGCCGCCAAATAATACTGCGTGCAAGAGCAAAAGGTGAAGTTGGTGCAGTTCCACTCGGTCTTCCCAGCCTTCATCAAGCGGGGTAACTTGCTGATAACCGGCAATAATTTCTTTGAGGTGCGGTGCACCAAAGAGTGCGAGCGCGGCCAAATCGTCTTCGGGGTGCCCGCCGTACGGGGTGGGATCAATCAGTACAGCTTCATCTTCGGTCCACAACACGTTCCCCGCCCACAAATCACCGTGCACACGAGCCGGGGTTGAGCCTTCGCTATAGGAGCCGTCAAACTTTCCCTCGCGCAACAGTGCGCAGAGTTCGCCAAAGACACCGCGTTCGTGCGCCCCAAAATCTTGCACTTTACGCACGAGCGGGGCAATGCGCTCTTGCGCCCACATGGCACCCCAACTGCTGTGGTGATTCAGCGGCAACTCAAGCTGATTGCGGGCCGGGCCTTGCAAACCGTTACCTTCCCAGCCGGTAGGGCCAGCACCGAACGCGTCCGCACCGGCAAGGTGTGTTTGCGCCAGACGTGCGCCAAAGTCGCGGGCAACGCTTTTGGTGGGGGTACTCTCTTGAACATGCTCAATTGTAAGACGCTCCCCTTGCGCCCCTAGTACCTGTGCAACTCGCGCGCCGCCGTCCTCAGTTGCTTCACCTAACCAGCGGAGCCCCGCTGCTTCCCAAGCAACAGCTTGAGCCGAGCCGTGTTTGCTAAAGATTTCCATGTGAGCTCCTCGCAGCACTTATTGGTAGGTAACCACCCACGGCGCAGGGTTCAGCGCGTAGGTCTGTTCGGGAGTAAGGGTGGGGGTGTCTTCCTCGTAAAAATTCTTCCACGACGGGTAAATGCCCTGGGGCAACCCTTGCAAAAGCGTATTATAAGTATCTTTTTTTAGATCAGGGATGCCGTGGCCGTCGGCATGCATGGTGAGTGCCAATTCGGGGTGGGAGGTATCAACCAGTTCGCGGTTGGTAATCATGGCCTGAGTGAACTGGTGAAGCACCACGAGTTTTTGGGGAATCTGCTCTTGTTTCACCAAATTCGCCACAAAGTCTAAGGTCTCGTTTATTTCGGCGGCGTCCACGGTACCAATTTGTTGCAGGTGCACTTGATTAGGACCCAAACGCCACTCAGGATCAATACCTAAACCCACATTGGGGCGCTTGAAAAGTTCTTGATACTCGGTCACCTGATGCACAAAAGAATCGCGGCCCGGTTGTAAATCGAGTACCACATATACACCGTTTTTCTCGGCCTCTTCAATCAGCGGCAAAAGTTCTTTGACCGGGATTTCACGAGAGTAATCACCGTCTCCCCCTGGTTCGCTACTGGCAATGGTAGTAATGATTTCAAAGGCGGGTTGTACCTTTTCTTTACTAAACGGCTGATACTGTTGTGCCAAAGTTTTCACCTGGTTGACCGCTTCGACAGGCTCATATTCGCCTAAGACACCCAATGCCGCGTTATCGGGGCTACCGTAGAGAGCCACGAATCGGCGGTCAGGAAATATCTTGGTGCCTCCGCCGACTAATTCGGCAGGTTTGCTTGCCGACGACGTCGCGCTGGCAGACGCTGAGTTGTCTGTTGCGCTGAAATTAGCGGTGGAGTTAACACTGCCGCTTGCCCCCGATCTCGCGCCGCTTGACTGCTCGCTACTAGAGGAGCCCGACGCCGCCCCGCAGCTGGCAAACAGCAGGGTTGCGGTGAGCGCAAAAGCGGTAGCTGTCAAAGGACGAAAAAATTTCATAGGGGAATCCTTGTAGGGGAAATACGGTGTTTACTATCCACGTTACACTCCTACCCCTTATTACTTCTCAATAAGAATCCACAAGACAACTGCAGGTTCTTGTTGGCGGTTATGCCAGGTATGTGGTTCTTGGCCCGAGAATGTGAGGGTGTCCCCGGCGTTGAGCACATGCTGATCTTGCGATGTTTCCAGCACAAATTCGCCGGAAAAAACATGCACTATTTCGGTTTCGCAATCCACGGTATATTTTTCTGATTCACCCCTCCCACCGGGAGCGATTTCACCACGTAGCACCTGAACTTTTGAGAGGTTGCGTGCTGAGATGAGTTTCTCAATAATGCCTTCCCCGCCTAAATCAACGGTGGGCGCCTGATCCCAACTCACCACCGAAGTTTCGGGTTCGGCAAAAAGTTCGCCCACGTCAACTCGCAGAACTGAACACAGCGCAACTAAAGTAGCCACCGATGGGGATGTTTGATCGCGCTCCACGCGCGAAATAAATCCCTTAGTCAGCCCGCAGGCTTCGGCAAGTTGCTCAATAGTCATGTGCTGGCGACGTCGGTGATTACGCAGGCGCGCACCAATGGCAGGATTTTTCTCTACCCCATCGATGGGTAATGACTTCATGGATTGTTCCTTTGGGGCTGAGCGCGTTCACAGAGTAAGAATTTATTTTTCTTTTTCTTTGTATTTCAATATTCTGTAAAAATACAGATGTTGTTTAGAACACATTAGTATATGCGTGACAAGAAGTTCTTTCACTCACCACCTTCGTACCCCCTACGCTATCTAGGAACACTATGAACCTTGTAATCATCCTGCTGTACCTTGTGGCCCTAATTGGCTTTGGCGTATGGGGCAAAAGTAAAGCTAAAGACGCCGAGGACTTTCGCGTAGCAGGACGCCGTCTTGGACCGTTGTTCTACACCGGCACAATGAGCGCAGTGGTACTCGGCGGCGCATCCACCGTGGGCGGTGTGGGACTGGGGTATAAGTTCGGAATTTCAGGCATGTGGCTGGTAGTTGCTATCGCCGTGGGTGTGCTGGTTTTGAGCCTGATTTTTGCACCCATCATTACCCGACTCAAGCTGTATACGGTCTCGCAGATGATGAGCTTGCGTTACGGCGTGCGATCCACGCAGGTATCCTCAATCGTCATGCTCGCTTACACTGTGATGCTCACGGTAACTTCAACCGCCGCTTACGCTTCTGTGTTCACCGTACTTTTTGGTATTGACCGCACCTGGGGCATCATTTTGGGTGCCGTTGTGGTGATTGCATATTCCATGCTGGGTGGCATGTGGTCCATTACGCTCACCGACATGATGCAGTTTGGCATTATGACCGTGGGCATGTTCTTCTTACTTCTTCCCTTCTCTTTACACTATGCCGGTGGCTGGAACGGTCTCACCACTCGTCTTGACGCCGAGTTCTTTCAGGTGGGCGCCATGGGCTTTGATTCCATCTTCACGATGTTTGTGGTCTACACCCTGGGCCTTTTGGTGGGTCAAGACATTTGGCAGCGCGTTTTCACCGCTCGCTCCCCCGAAGTTGCTCGCTGGGGTGGCGCCGCAGCAGGTATTTATGTGGGTCTCTACGGTATTGCTGGGGCAATTATTGGTATGGCAGCGGCTGTACTTGCCCCCGATTTGACGAGTAAGGACGATGCTTTTGCAACTCTCGCGCAGAATTATCTGCCCGCGGGAATCGGCGGCGTGGTGCTAGCGGCCGGGGTAGCAGCCATGATGTCTACTGCCTCCGGCGCGCTGATTGCCGCAGCGACGGTGGCGCGAGTCGACGTCGTGCCATTCCTTACCAACAAGCCAGCACTTGATGAAGAGAACGATAAAGCGCTGGCGCAAGATCGCGTGTATTTGCTGGTCATTGGCATTATTTCTACCGTTATTGCGCTGTTCCTCAAAGACACCGTTACCTCGCTAACCATTGCCTACGACATCTTGGTGGGCGGTCTGCTCGTGGCAATTTTGGGCGGTCTGCTCTGGAAGCGTGGCACCGGTTTGGCGGCGGCTATTTCTATGGCGGTTGGCTCGTTAGGCGTTATCGTCACTATGCCCATCTTTGGTGTGATGGCTAATCAGCCCATCTACTATGGTTTGGGCGCCTCGCTCGTGGCTTATGTGGTGGTTTCGCTTCTCACCAAGCCCACCCGCCCTGAGGTTATTCAAGAATGGAACCGCCGTTTAGCGGCTGGTCGCACCAAATAACACCTAGTAAGAGCCGCATAGGTGTTCACATAGTGAGCATTTCACATATTTATGCGTGATTTGGATAACTTTTCAAAAGCAAAAATCCCCAAACTGCGCGGTTCTTACTTATAAACTAGCCAAAGCTAACCACTTAGCTATTGAGTTTCAGGGCGAACCACCACGCCTGAGCTTCCCACCCCTAGCGCATTCACTGCGCCGTCAAGGAGATAACTGTGGAAACTACCGAATCGCGCCGCAACGCCGGCTACGCAATTCTTGCAACCCTGAAAAACTACGGAGTAGA
Source organism: Rothia sp. (in: high G+C Gram-positive bacteria) (assembly GCA_030530925.1). Classification (GTDB taxonomy): domain Bacteria; phylum Actinomycetota; class Actinomycetes; order Actinomycetales; family Micrococcaceae; genus Rothia. The sequence continues at coordinate 65,030 of JAUMUA010000003.1, forward strand.
TACCGTATTTGGCATTCCAGGCACTCACAACCTGGAGTTTTACCGCCACCTCGAAGAATTAAACATCAAGCCCATCACCACCCGCCACGAGCAGGGCTCATCCTACGGCGCCGACGGCTGGTCACAGGTCCGCGGGTTACCCGGTGTCGTCATTACCACCTCAGGCCCCGGCCTGCTCAACTCACTTTCCGGCGCAGCAACCGCCTACGCCGAGTCACGCCCCATGATTATCCTCTCCCCCGGCCGCCCCGTGGGTCAGGAATACCGCGATATCGGAGCGCTACACGAAACCAAGAACCCCACCGGCGCCGTCAATTCCATTGTAGAATTCTCCCGCCGCGTGAATTCAGCCGAAGAAGCAGTAGATATCATCCACAATGCCTTCCGCTCCTTTGCACACTCACGCCCTCGCCCCATCCACATTGAGGTACCCCTCGATGTGCTCGAGCGCGAAACCGACATCGACGATTCCATGCTGCAGGCACGCCCCTTGGGCAGGCCCCAGCCCGCACCAATTGACGAAGTTCAGGCAGCAGCAAAGATCCTGGCAGATTCCAAGCACTCCATCATTGTGGCTGGCGGTGGTTCACTGGCAGCTCACGAAGACTTGCTCACCCTGGCTGAAACTCTAGAAGCACCCGTCATTACCTCACTCAACGGTAAGGGTGCTATCCCCGAGAAACACCGCCTCTCACTCGGTGCCGATCTTCGCCTCTCAGCAGCACACGCATTCTGCCGCGAAGCAGATGCCATGCTCATTATTGGTTCAAAGATTGGCGAAGCTGAACTGTGGGACGGCGACATTCGCCCTAATGGCCCCGTAATTCGTGTGGATATTGAACGCTCACAGATGCTGTGCAACATAACCCCCGATATTGAGTTGCCCGGCAACTCAGAGGCTATCGTTCCTCAGCTTTTGAACGCTCTTAGAGAATTAGGCGTTACCTCAGATACTCGCGAAGCACGCGATTTGCAAGACGTTTTCGACGCGCTTGATAACGAAGGTCGCTCTTTGGCGCCAGAACTTGCCGCGCTCAACGAGAAGATAATGGAGATTCTTCCTGAAGAAACCATTATCTCCGGCGACTCGTCACAGGTTACCTACATGGGTACCACCACGTTCTACCGCGCACCGCGCCCGCACTCACTCATGTACATGGCAACCTACGCCACCTTGGGTTACGGTCTACCCGCCGCGATTGGTGCCAAGGTAGCTGCACCCGAGCGTCCAGTGGTGTGCCTTTTGGGCGACGGCGCGCTCATGTTCGCAATCCAGGAAATGATGACGGCGGTTGAGCAGGACCTTGACCTTCCCATCATCTGTGTTGACAACGGTGGTTACGGCGAAATCCGCCAAAACGAGCGCGACCGCGGTATTGCACCGATCGCAGTGAACCTCAAGCAACCCGACTGGGTTAAGCTCGCTGAGGGATTTGGCGCTACCGGCTTTGAAGCAACCATGGATACCCTTGCAGAGTCTGTCACCAAGGCACTGAACACTAAGGGCGTAAGCCTGATTCACCTCAAGATCGGTGAAACTCTCGTCTAATATCCGATGAGAAAAATGGCGGGGTTCCCCTTATTTTAAGGGGAACCCCGCCATTTTAGTTTGAGTGTAAGAGCGTTTTATTTATGCACGACGGCGCGCAACAAATATAGTAACAACACCTAGAGCCAATAGCGCCAAGCCGCCACCAAAAACAACCACCGCGTTCGAACCGGTGTATGCCAAGGTATCCGTGGAGGAACCGGCCGCTTCATAACCAGTTGCACCGTAGTAAGCAGGTTCGGAATTTGTTGCACCCTGGAAACTATTGCTCCCTAAACCACCGTTCGAAGTATCGCCAACCGCAGAAACATTAGAGTTATTCTTCTGAACTGCACCATTAGAACCAGTGTGAGCAGTACCGGCTGCCGGTTCATTGTCGCAACCAATACCGTCGCGGTCGCGGTCTAACTTCAACGCGTAACCTGGTTCACCGCGGTAAATTTCGCGACCAAGCTTTGCACGAACATCTGCACAGTTTTCGTATGACCATTCAGTAGGTTGTTCAGCCGCAGCAGCCTTGACTGCCGGTGCTTCCACTGCAGTGTTTGCAGGCTGCGGAGCAACGGTTTCAGCGACGGGCGCCTGAGTAGGTGCAGGTGCTACAGGAGTAGCGGTTGCGGTTGCTACGGGTGAAGCGGCTGGGGTTGCCGCGGCAGCGTGTGCAATAGCTGACTCATCTTTTGCAGGAGCAGAAGATTCCTTTGCAGCAGGTGAAGGTGTTGCTGATTCAGATTTGGCAGTCTCGGATGAGGACGGCTCTGCAGTTTTAGGTTCTGCAGTCTTAGTTTCGGTAGAGGTAGGTTCTGTGCTTGCCGAAGCAGAAGGAGTGGCTGATTCTGTGGGGGTTGCTGCCTTGGCATCATCAGCTTTTTTCTCAGCGGCAGTAGCTGAAGCAGTTGCTGAAGCGCTAGCAGAAGCACTTGCAGAAGGTGATGCTGAAGTTTCAGCAGCAAATACCGGTGCGCCAGCAGCTGATGCCAAGAGCGCAACGGTTGCCGAAGAAACGGAGGCAACTTTCAAAAAACGGCGTGCGGAATGAGAAGAGAAAGACATAGGGGGATCTCCAATAAAAATGTGCAAGATAACGGCACGAACGTGCTGTCTAAATCATATAGGCAAATCTGTCCATCATGTTTGCTTTTTCTTTGTATGACAGAAAATTAATTTTTATTGTTGAAAATCTACCTATGAATTTATATTTCTCATCGGTAACATTTTTGCAATTTATGAGTTACTCAAAGGTAGCAACACGCCGCCCTTAGAAGCGCCAGGTACTTACACCATGTATTTCCATGCGCGAATGTAATCTACTTCCATCGTTCCGGAAAGACCGTTCGCATCAGTTACGTGACCCCAATACTCTGTTCCGCCTTCAAAGTTCAGGCGCATATGCATTTTGGTACCAGGCTTTTTAGCAGCTAGCAAGCGAGGGTCATTTGCAGGGACGTGGGAAATAACGTATTTATTATCAAACTTCACCACAATACCGTCAGTGGGAGTTACTTCCACGCTCCAAATATGCCACTCATTCTGCAAATCTTGACCAGCGTTGGGCAACCAACCCATGCCATACATTGCACGATTATCTGCTTTATTGCTACCGGTTTGGTCAAAGTGCACCGAGGATTCAGTGCGCTGAGTGGTATTAAAATTATTTGCTTTACCTAGATAGTTCACCCCATAGTACTCATTGAGGTCAATTTCCAGGGATGGCACGGTGGCATTGGAGCCGTATTCACCATTGTCATCCGGGCGGAACCATAGGCACGCATGGTTACCGTGCGAGGTAATACCAGAAGGCATTTTCATGCGTGCTTCTACTCGGAAATATTCTGCTGAGAATTTACCGCGACTATCGAGGTAACCTCCTTTAAATAGTCGTTGCTTACCGTCAACCATTACTGGTTTGTCAAGTTTTTCAAGATGAAATATTGCTCTGCCGTTTGTTACCTTAACGCATTTTGCAGAGTTCACCGTGGGGGTGTGGCCAGGGGCATTACCCCAAGCTCCAGGAACCCCATTCAGAAAAGGTTCACTATCGCGGATATTCCATTTGGTGGAATCCACTATATTTCCATTGAAGTTCTCATCAAATGCGAGCTTCCAATGGTTGATGCGCGGGCCTACCGCAGTTATTGCTTGAGCAGGTGCTACCGAAGAAACCGCACCAACGCCGAGCGCTGTTGCCAATGAGGTAGAGAGAAGATTTCTACGAGTGAATGCCATGGGGGAAGGTTTTCTCCAAACTAGAGTCATAAGATTTTGAAAACTGGGGATATTTTTGGGTGAGATTTTATTCAGGGGATTCTCACTGGGAAAATATTATGACAGGTTGGGGGGCAGGAAAACCTATTCCCCTATTTATTTTGTTGAACAATAATTAAATAAGTGGCCTTATCATGGCTTGACTAGGGCAAATAAATAATTTTGTAATATGTAACATATAAAGGCATGGCATAATTATTTTACAGTTCAAACAACATCCAAGCGGAGGCTTGTGGTTTTATTTACGTAAAACCATTATTGGAGAAAACTATTTATACAAAATAATTCTATATATTGAATAAATATGCAGTGGTGAAATGTTACAACTCAGGCAACCCATAAAATTCTTTCGCGGTAATTCAACGTTTTCAACAAATAACTACTTATCTTTTGGTATATACATACCAATAAAATAAATTTTTATTCCCCCGCTCCCCCTAAACCTCTCTCTGACTAGCACAGACATATTTCGTTTCAAAAATTGAACTGTCGCTTTAGAGAATAAGACGGTGTTACGCCCCCTAAGCCGCCATTTAGCCGCGTTGTAACCCACCGTTAGATCAACAAACTAGCGACACAATGTAAATTTCCCCAGCATGTCGCCTAAACAACACAATATCCGCACACTCCTGCGGGCTTACAAATTTCCAAGAAAAAGGCCTTTTGACGCAACCTGCCAGATGCGCCAAAAGGCCTTCTAATAAGTGTCTCGATAACCTCAGAAACCTACTTCTCTACCTGAAAAATACTTCCAGTCATCACGCTTTCTTCTACTTCTTCAAGAGACTTACCGCGCGTCTCAGGCAACATCTTCCACATGAAGAACACTGCCACAGCATTCACGATCGCAAACGCAAAGAACGAAAGACTCAAACCCCACGCTTCCATAACCGAAGGGAAAAAGAGGCTGAGTGCAGCATTCACCATCCATTTCAAGAACACCGAAGCACCTACGCCAAAGGCCCGCATACCCACGGGGAAGATTTCAGAGAGCAACACCCAGGTAGCAATATTCAAAAACGTTTGAATAGAACCCACCAACAAAACAATTAACACCAGCAAAATATAGGGTCGGGCCGAGTTGCCCTCGGGAAACATAACCGAAGCACCTGCGATGAGCAAATGGAACAGCATAGTAAGCGAGTAACCAGTAATAACAATGGTGCGGCGATTAACCCGTTCCATATAGAACAAAGCAACAATTGCGCCCACCACACCAATTACACCAGGGGCTATATTAGCAATTAAAGCAGCGGTATTGCCGAAACCAGCACTCACCAAAATGCTATGCCCGTAGTACATCACCGAATCAATGCCGGTAAGCTGTTGGAACACGCCAAGGCCAATACCAACCACCAAAATACGCAACAGCCAGCGGTTGGCAAAAATATCTGTCACTGAATACTGCGCATGTTGCCCCTCGCGCACCTCTGCACTATGGCGAATCTCAGCAAGTTCAGCCTCAGCGCGCTCGTTCGAACGAATAACCTTTAGTTTTTGAAGCGCTTCATCATATTTTCCTTGGCTAGCGAGCCAACGCGGTGATTCAGGCACACGTAAGATACCGATCATCAGCAAGATCGCAGGCACTGCTGCTACCGCGAGCATCACGCGCCAAATACCGGGAACATGCCCCCACATGCTACCAATAACGGCGTTAATGATGAAGGCGGCTAACTGGCCAGTCACAATCATCACTTCGTTACGCCCCGCGTAAGTACCGCGAACCTCATACGGTGACATCTCCGCCAAGTACACCGGAACCACCGTTGAGGCACCCCCCACAGCAAAGCCAAGTACGGTGCGACCTACTAACAACATACCTACCCCGGGGGCTAGGCTACACAGCGCCACCCCCAGAATAAATAAGAATGAAAGAATCAAAACCGTTTTTTGGCGGCCAATCTTATCTGAGATTCTTCCCATGCAAAGCGCACCCAAGGCTGCGCCTAACAATAAAGTTGCCGTTACCATGCCTTCACCAAAAGCGTCGAGCCCTAGCTCTTGACTCATAGGCAAAAGCGCACCGTTAATTACTCCGGTGTCATAACCAAATAACAAACCACCAAGAGTCACCACCGCGGCAACTCGCCCTAAACGACGGCGGTGAGGACCGTCAGTTAAAGGGGGCAGACTTTCTTCGGTTGAGGTAGAAGCATTTATGCTCACTTCACCAACTCTTTTCATTTTTTCTTCAGAAGTATCGGTGAGCATCATTGCATACCGATCACTAGGGGATTCCAAGTGCTAACTATATAAGCCGCTCTCAGAATCTACCACTGAGACAGTAACTAGCATGCGGGCAGACACCCTTAGCACCCCCTGTTCTTATTACTGCGGAAAGATTCTGGCAATAGAAGATTTGCCGTTCATTCACCTTGCCTCGATACAACTGGAACGTATCAGTTATTTTTGAGGAGAACTCCCATGTCAGCATCATCTTTTACGGCATCGAATCATGGTTCAGTAGTATCAAAGTGCAATGTTTCGCGCCGTGCCGCACTCGGGCTGGCATTTGTTGGTTCGGTGGCAATAACTCCGTGGAATAAGGCGAATGCTACCGAAACACTTACTCTCTCAAGCGGCAAAATTACCGCTGGCGCAAACAGTGTTCGTGATTCTAATCAACTGTGGCGTAAGACTTTCTCTTTAACCGCTCAGGAGGTGACCTCGTCATGGGACGCTCTTCCGTTTCACCAGTTTGAGGTGCCCGTAACTGCAGGTGCAACGTCGGTAGATCTAGCGTGGAAAGGCACTGCCAACGCCGGTGCACGCGTGCGCCTTATGGTTCACGACTACTCCACTCGCTCACTCACCGAAGCAGCATTTGGTTTTGCCAATGCCCAAGGAAACGTGAGTTTGAATGCCACGGTTAAGCTTGAGGGCATTGTTTCCGGTGGCAAGGTGCTCGTTATTATTCAGCACTCACAGGGTTACTCGGGCACGAACCGTTCCTTCCGATCCACCCCGGTTACTCCCGAACACGCCGGCGATACCCCTCGTTCGCAGTATGATTTCACCCTCGCCTGGGAATCCGACACCCAGTATTACAACGAGTCATACCCCCAGCGCCAGCTCGATGTGCACGACTACTTCCTGCGCCAGCGCGACCCCATGAACATTCAGTACATGTTCCACACCGGCGACATCGTTGATGAATACGACAAACCCATTCAGTGGGAGCGCGCCAACACCGCATACACCATGCTCGACCACGCGGGACTGCCCTACGGTGTGCTCGGTGGTAATCACGACGTCGGGCAGTACGACGAAAAGGGGTTCCCCGTTTACACCCAGAACTTTGGGGACTGGCGCTTTGCAAAGAACCCTTGGTTTGGCGGTAGCCACAAGAATAACCGCGGCCACTACGACCTCGTAAGCGCAGGTACCCACGATTTCTTGATGGTGTACATGAGCTGGTCAGCTAAGGATGCAGAGATCGCCTGGATGAATCAGGTACTCGCTCGCTACCCTGAGCGCGTAGCTATCATTGCCCTTCACGAGTTCCTAGACACCGAGGGCAAGCTTGCCGCACTGCCCCAGCGCATCAAAGACGAAGTGATTGCTAAGAATCGCAATGTTCGCCTCGTTCTTTCGGGCCACCATCACGGCGCTATGAAGAACCAGCATTTCTTTGATGACGACGGCGACGGCGTGGCTGAGCGCGTTGTAACTAACGTTCTCTTTGACCCGCAGGGGCTACCCGAAGGCGGCCAGTCATTCTTGCGTCTGATGCATTTTGATAACTACAACGGCAAGATGATTTCGCGAACCTACTCCCCTTATTTGAAGAAGTTCGATAGCGATAGCCCTGCGTTGCCCAAGCAACACCAAGAATTCACGGTTTCGTATAAGGACCTTGGTTTGAAGATGACGAAGAAGCAACTCATGACCGCTTCTTTCACCGCACAGATGCGCTAGTTTTTGCGCGCCAGCGCGCTGTTCTAGAACGTGGTTCTAGAACAGCGCGATTTTTGCTGGTGCGGGAAAAATCTTGTCGAGCTGCGCTAGTTCGTCGTCGGTAAATTTGACGGACGCCGCGCCCGCGTTGGCACGCACCTGTTCCACAGTGGTTGCCCCTGCAATGACCGACGCCACCGGACGTTGCTGAGCAAGCCAGCTAAAGGCAGCTTGAACTTCGGTAATCCCCTTGTCTTTGCAGAAATCGGAGAACGCCGCGAGCTGGTCCCAGTCAGTATTTTGCAATAGGTCTTTTTTGGAATGGGATAAACGCGATCCTTCGGGTGCTTTTCCGTTGGCGTATTTGCCCGTCAGCAATCCATTAGCCAGCGGAAAATACGGAAGCACACCCAAATTGAACGCGCGGGCGGCAGGTAGAACCTCAAGTTCGGCGCGACGATCCAACAAATTGTAATGATTTTCAGCGGCAATAAAGCGATGGGTACCCAGTTCACGCGCCACATATTCCGCCTGAGCAATCTGCCACCCGGCATGGTTGGAATGACCAATATAGCGAACTTTTCCCTGCTCAATCAGGGTATTGAGCGCGCTCAGGGTTTCGTCAACCGGAGTTACGCCGTCGGGGGTGTGATAAAAATACAAATCAATATGGTCGGTGCCCAAGCGCTTGAGCGAAGCTTCTACCGCACGCATAATATAGCGACGCGAACCGCGAGCGCCGTAGTCAGTGCCATTCGCACCTTGCATGTCCATGCCGAATTTTGAAACCAGCACGACGTCGTCGCGAGCGGCGGATCCTAAAGAGTTGAGGGCTGTGCCAAACATGGTTTCAGAGAGACCGGGTTCTTTGCCGTAAATATCGGCAACGTCAAAGAGGTTAATGCCCGCTTCGATGGCTTCGGCGATTACGGTGTTGACGCCGGATTGGTCCTCTGTGGGAGTGCCGGCGCGGCCCAAGTTGTTGCAGCCCAGACCTACAGTTGAAACAGTTAAGCCTGAGTTGCCCAATTGGCGATATTGCATTGATTCGTTCATGTCTCTAAGGGTAGTACCTGCGCAAACGCCGCGAAAGAGTTTCTTGACTCGCTAACTCAGCCCTCAAAATCCCACCGAAACACCCGCAATTGCGTTGCGCCGTCCCCTAACCCGTACAGTAAATCCCCTTAATGTAAAAATATGTAAACCCATGTGGGTACAAATTATTTTTGTTTAAAACAATTTTTCGGGAGTAAATTATGGAGGGTCAGTCAAACCGTCGAATAGTTTTTAACCCCAATAGAACCACCGAGCCCAAGCGGGCAACACAGAACCGATTGAGAAAACTCAACCCTAAGAGTTTTTCTCAGTTTGATTCTTGACTAGCATAAAGACCTGTTTTTCATTCCCTAGAATTCAGGTATTCTTCAACCCTTGCGCCCGGTGATGCAGATTTTTGCATCAGAAAAATAAGGTACCCATCCCTATACCTTTGCGTTTTCTTTTGCACGATCTATGCCGCAGTTAAGAACTTTCAAAAATGTGCTGACAATGCCTTCATTAGCGAAAATTTATGCACTTTTATTCCCTAGGGTGCATAAATTCTCACCCCAAGAATGGACTCATACATGAAAATCACAACTGGTATTGCAGGCGTAGCTTCAGCAGCAGCCTTGTTAGGTACAGGTTTCACCGGAGCAAGCGCAGTAGAAGCTTCTCCCTACATCATTGGCGGCAGCGAAGCTAAAAGCCCCTGGATTGTCCAGCTCAACTTCAACTCATACGAGCAGTCAGGTACTTTCGGTTGCACCGGTGAACAGCTCAACGACGAATGGGTACTCACCGCAAAACACTGCACCGACGGTTCATACAACATGCAGGTTTTCCAGAGCAATGACCAAAACAACCCCGGTGAAGCTATTAACGGTGATCGCTTTTTCGAGGCCCCTGAAGGCGATATTGCCCTCATTCACTTGAGCAAGAGCGCTCCCCTTTCACAGTACGCATCGTTGAACCTTGATTACAGCATCAAGGAAAACACCCGCGGTGACATCTACGGTTACGGCATGGGTGCCAATAAGTCATACACCGACACCCTCCGTACCGCACAGGTAAGCGTTATTGGAGAATCCACCGATGCTTACAACGGTCTTGCAGTTCACCTCCGCGGGTTCAATGGCGCCTCCAACCACGGTGATTCCGGTGGCCCCTTGGTTATCAATGGCAAAGTCGTTGCAGTTTGTTCCACCGGTGACCAGGCTGATCCCGGTGCCAACATCAACGCGCAGTCAAACTACGCGGTACTAGCACAGTCGGCTGATTGGATTGAATCCACCACCGGTATTCATTACGGCAATGATGCAGAGACTCCTGCAAGCCCGGTGGTAACTGAACCCCCTACCCCAACTGCTCCTGTTGTTAATCCCACCGATCCCGTTGGAACCGATTGGTCCGATCCTTGGTCTGATTCCTGGCCTGATTCCTGGTCAGACTCATGGTCCGACTCCTGGTCTAATTCGTGGTCGGATTCATGGGAAATTAGCCGTTGGAGCTAATTGGAACCTTTCAGTTGCTCACACTACAGACGGTAGTGCCACTAGATATCAAACTCCCCTGGTCGCACTAAAGTCATGTAATTAAACCTTTTCACACACAAAAAGGCCGGTACCGTTGCAGACGGAGCCGGCCTTTTGTGTTTTTTAACTATTTAGTACACCTAGTTGACTTGCTTACGGGGGATTAAGAAGGCAACCACAATCGCCACCAATGAGATACAAGCAGCTACGGTGAACGCAAGGTGCACACCGGAAGCTAGAGCTTCTTTACCTTCCCCACCATGCCATGCGGCGCCAATCCCCATGAGTGCCACAAAAATAGCGGTGGCAGCGGCAGAGCCAACTTGCTGCATCGTCGTCATTGCAGAGGAGCCATAAGAATACAGGTTCGCGGGCAACGAGCCTAGACCCAACCCCATCATTGGGGTAGTCATCAAGGGCAGAACGCCACTGAGCACCACGTAGACCATGAGGACGAAGCCCGTAGAGGTGTTCTCGTCAAAGAAAGTCATGAGCCAAATTGAGCCGGCGAACAACAGCGCACCGGGGATAACCAGCTTGTAGGCGGGGAATCGATCGGCAAGATTACCCACTACAGGGCTAAGGAGAGCTGAAAGCACGCCACCGGGCAAAAGAAGCAAACCCGTTTGCAGGGAGTCTAAGCCTAATACGTTCACAGTGTAGAGCGGCAAGAGAACAGAGCTACCAAGCAGAACGCTCATTGCCACCGAGCTCATCAGCACCGAAAGCACAAAGGGGAAGTGCGTAAAAACGCGTAGGTCCATAAACGGGCTCGCGCCTTTTTGCAGTTTGAGCTGGCGCATCACAAAGACCACCAGGATAAGTGCAGAAATAATAATGGTTGCCCAGGGGTTCACGTTCAAGGAGCTACCGCCGTGGGAAGAGCTACCGCCCAATGAGCTCAGCCCCAGCACCAAACCGCCAAAACCGATGGTTGAAAGAATCATGGAAAGCACGTCAAGGCGCTGATTCTCGCCGCCTTCAGGAATGGTATTCGGCGCTAGTCTGATCCCCACGATAAGGGCTAAAAGACCAATAGGTAGCACCGAGAGAAACAGCCAGTGCCACGACGCCGCGCCAAGAATAAGACCCGATACCGTGGGGCCCATCGCGGGAGCGGCTGAAATGACCATGCCAATAAGACCCATGGCTCGCCCAATCTTTGCTGGGGGCACCAAGCGCATCATGGTGGTCATCAGCAACGGCATAATGATGCCGGTTCCCATCGCTTGAAGAATACGGCCAGCAAGCAAAAAGCCAAACGAGGATGCCACACCAGCAAGCAAAGCGCCGAGCGAAAATACTGCCATAGCACCCATAAACACGTTACGAATGCTGAATCGAGAAATGATGAAGCCCGATGCAGGAGTTACTACCGCCATGGTGAGCATAAACCCGGTACTTGACCACTGCGCAGTTGTTGCACTCACGTGAAGCTCGCTCATCAAAACAGGCAGAGCAACTCCGAGTAGCGTTTCGTTCAAAATCAGCACAAAGGCAGCTACCACCATGACGGCAAGTAGCAAGAAGTCTGCTCGTGCGAGTTTGCCGTGCGGTTCGGCGTTGGTTTCACCCGTGGCTACGGGCTCGGCGGTGTTCACCGGAGGAATCGGCGAGGTGGCTGGTTGTTGTGGGTGATTGACGTTGACAGTTTGGGGAATTTCGCCGGTGTGTGCGGCGGAATGAGTTTCATGCACACGCGAAAGCCTACCGGGGTGGGGGCGAGATTGGTAAGGGCAACCAGGCGGGTTTTGCTCACATCAGGTGGTTAAATGCAATACTCCCGGCACTCTTTGGGAGAGCACCGGGAGCAGAGATTGCAGGTTTTTACTACAAATTATTGAACTTTAGCGTTTTCCACTGCTTGGAAAAGCTGCTCTTTATTCATGGACGAACGACGAGCGATGTTGAGTGCAATCGCTTCGGCGTAAAGTTCACGCTTGGTCACGCTCTCAATCGAGCGTCCGGTCGGCAGCGCCTCGGCAGGTTCATCGGCAACGTGATCGGCAGGCTCTTGGACTTCTTCATCATCAACAATGGGAGTGGGATCAAGAATTTCGATCTTGCCGTTTTCTACCAAGCTATCTGGAATGGTTGCCTCTTGCTGTAAGTCTTCAAGAAGTTCCATGTCAGAAGCAGAAAGCGTGGAATCTTCCGCGAAATCAGCAGACCCAAACAGGTTCTCTTGCGGAATCTCTTCGGTGGTGAAATCTTCAAGATCGGTAACTGCAGGGTCCAATTCAATCTCAGGTTCTGGCACCTGATCGGTAGGTACAACCTGAGTGGTCTCTTTAACCTTCTTAGGCTTTGAAGGCTTCTTTTTGTCTGACTTCTTCTCTACCTTTTTATCTGATTTCTTTTTGTCTGATTTCTTCTTGTCAGCCTTTTTGGCGTCTTTTTGAGCTTCAGACTTTTTAGCAGATTTTTTGTCTGACTTTTTAGCCTCAACCTTTTTGGCGTCAGCTTTTTTATCAGACTTCTTATCGGCTTTCTTATCTGCCGACTTTTTATCAGACTTCTTATAATACTTCTTCTCTACTTTTGGAGCGTCGATCTATTTATAAGCTTTCTACTCAGCCTTTTTGTCCGACTTCTTCTTGCCGTCTTTCTTATCTGACTTCTTCGCTTTCGCGGCGTCGTCAAGAACTAGCTCTTGTTCTTTAGCCTTTTTGGACTGATCCTTCTTGGAGGAATCGTCTTTTTTCTTGTTCTTTGCCATGGTGTGTGCCCCATCAATAAGTGGTTTTCTAATGTGCCCTTGGGCACTACTCTAGCGGTTTTTGGGGTTATAATTCACCCCTCGCATAACTTGCCGTTACATTTCCCCACAGGGTTTAACCGAGACCTAGAATAAGTGCCATGAGTAACAAACCTTCTGGAATTAACACTGAATACATTGACGACACCGTCAAACCCGGTAATGATTTTTACCGGTACATCAACGGCAAGTGGCTCAATACCCATGAGATCCCTGCTGATCGCCCTAAAGATGGCGGCATGTATAAGTTGCGTGATGAGGCAGAGGAAAATGTTCGCGCCATCATTGAGCAAATCTCTAAGGATCAGCCGGCAAGCCGTATCGGTGCATTATTCAATTCGTTCATGGATACCGCGAAGATTAATGAGGACGGCGTTGACCCTCTCGTTGCCGAAGTTCAGCCCATTATTAAGGCGCCCAACAAGACGAAGCTTTTGAGTGTGTTGGCCGAGGCAGACCGTGCCGGAGTTGGCTCACCTTTTGGCTGGTACACCAGCATTGACGCTAAGAACCCCGAGAAATACGTGGTGTATTTGGCGCAGGCAGGACTGGGTCTCCCCGATGAAAGCTACTACCGCGAAGAAAAGTACGCCCAAATTCGCTCAGCTTATGTAGATTTCATGGAACACATGTTTGATCTCACTGGGCTGGCTCAACAGCTAGAACTTACGCCCCGCAAAGCCGCCGAGCAGGTCATGGCATTTGAAACCGAAGTAGCTAAGCACCACTGGGACAAGGTACTGTTGCGTGACGCTAATAAACGCTATAACCCGTATGAGGCGGCGTCGCTGAACAACGAATTCCCGGGTTTCGATTACACCGCATGGATCGAAGGTTTGGGCTCCTCTGTTGAAGACTTTGGCACTGTTATTGTGGGCCAGCCTTCTTACTTCGAAGAACTTTCAAAGATTTGGCAAAACGCTGACCTCGCAAGCTGGAAGGTCTACCTGGTATGGAAGACCATGAGCGCCCGCGCGCCGTACCTGAGCGACGACGTCGTCAACGCCAACTTTGAGTTCTATGGCAAGACCCTCTCGGGCACCGAAGAAATTCGCGAGCGCTGGAAACGCGGTGTTGCAGTCGTTGAAGCTAATCTGGGTGAAGAGCTGGGCAAAGAGTACGTTGCGGTGCATTTCCCACCAGAACACAAGGCTAAGATGCTCAAGCTCGTTGATAACATTCTGGAGGCATACCGCCAGTCCATCACCATGTTGGAGTGGATGACGGATGAGACCCGCGAGCGCGCCCTTGAGAAGTTGAGCAAGTTCGTTACCAAGATTGGTTATCCCGATCAGTGGCGCGATTACTCACAGTTGGAACTTGTTGAAGGTGACTTGCTCGAGAACCTGCGCCGCGCATCGTTGTTTGAGCATAATTTTCAGATCGACCGCATTGGTGAGCCCGTTGATAAGCACGAATGGCTCATGAGCCCGCAAACGGTGAACGCTTATTACATGCCGCCAGCTAACGAGATTGTGTTCCCCGCAGCTATTTTGCAGCCTCCTTATTTTGATCCTGACGCCGATGAGGCGGCGAATTATGGTGGCATTGGCGCCGTAATCGGGCACGAAATCGGGCACGGTTTTGATGATCAGGGTTCAAAGTATGATGGCACGGGTGCGCTCAATAATTGGTGGACGGACGCCGACCGTGAAGAATTCTCGCAACGCACTGCTTCTTTGGTGGATCAATACAACGAGTACACTCCGGCTGGGTTGGATGCTGAGGATTACAAGGTCAATGGTGAGCTCACTTTGGGTGAGAATATTGGTGATCTTGGTGGTCTCTCTATTGCGTTGCGTGCTTATAAGATTGCGCTGGCGCAACAGGGTATTGACTCGTTGGAAGATGCCCCGGTGATTGATGGTCTGACCGGTGCGCAGCGCGTCTTTATGTCCTGGGCGCAGGGATGGCGCACTAAGTCACGTACCCAGCATGCGCAGATGATGCTGTCGGTTGATCCGCACTCCCCCGATGAGTTCCGCGTGAACGGGGTATTGCGCAATATTGATGAGTTCTATGAGGCGTTTGACATTACCCCCGACGACGCGTTGTACTTGGCGCCTGAGAAGCGTGTAAAAATTTGGTTGTAATGATGATTTCTTGAGCATCTCCTCAAGAGTCTGACGCGGTGGTCACCTGCGACGTATCTTCAATTTTGAAGAGAGCACCACAGGATGACCACCGCTATTTTTTTATTGATTTTCTGCGGTTTTTTCGAGCACTCTGAAGATTTTGTGCCCACACTTTAGCAATGTATATCCCCTTATCAGAGACACTATTTTGCGACTTTAGAATGATTTATCCGGGTAATTTTGGGTCTAATCTCAAATGAATCACACGCAACTTTCCCCAGAGGTACTTCCTTCTAGAGAAAGAAACTCTCATGCAAAAGTTCTCTTTCGGCACCAAAGCCGCAACTATGAGCGCCTTGGCGCTCTCTGCCCTCACAGGCATCGCTACCCCCGCACAGGCGTTTCCCACCGACTGGTGGGTGTACGACCCCATCAACACCTCAGACCCCACCACTCCTGCAAAAACCGACACCTCTGCAGATATGGGTGACAATGACGGCGACGGCATCCCCAGCGACTGGGAAATCAATGGCTATGACGCCAATGGTGACGGCAAAATTGATCTTGATTTTCCCCAATGGGGCGCAAACCCCGACAAGAAAGACATCTTTGTAGAAATGGACTACATGCCAGGTCTCATGGCATCGGAGTCCGAACTCAACACTATTGTTCGCACCTTTGCGGATTATCCCATTAGCAATCCCGATGGCTCTAAAGGCATCAATATTCACCTTGACGCTGGTTCAATCTACTCCAAGTACAACCTCGGTGGTGGCGAACAGATTCCATACCAGACTCTTAATAATGAACGGACCGTGGGCCAGATCCGTTCACAACATTCAGACCCAGCACGAAACGGCATCTTTCACTACATGGTATTCGGCGATTACTACACTGACGCACCCGGATCTTCGGGTATTGCTCAGATTGAGGGTCTCAACTTTGCTGTGACCCTGGGCCCTACATACTGGGGTAATAACGTCTCCAGTAATACTTACTCGGGCACTTTTATTCACGAATTGGGCCACAACCTCGGTTTACATCACGGGGGCCAAGATGAACTCAATTTTAAGCCCAACTATTTGAGCATTATGAATTACCGCTATCAGATTAGGGGCGTACCCCTAGCA
Organism: Rothia sp. (in: high G+C Gram-positive bacteria); assembly: GCA_030530925.1. GTDB lineage: Bacteria > Actinomycetota > Actinomycetes > Actinomycetales > Micrococcaceae > Rothia. The sequence continues at coordinate 81,280 of JAUMUA010000003.1, forward strand.
AACGGGGGATACCACTTGGGTTACTCAACCCATCAGTACGCAACCCTAGATGAAAGCAACCTCGATGAGTCCAATGGACTCGGCGCAGCGAGCCACGGTTATCTTTATGATTACAATTCCCGCGCCATTGCCGATCAACCCATCGATTTCAATAACGATGGTTACATCAACTATGGGGTAGGGGCGGATATTAACAACGACGGTTATTATGACCGCCTTGAGGCTCCTAACGATATGGAAAATATTCGCTTCCAGGCACGTGCTGGCGGCTACCGCTACACCGTAACCCGCCCGAAGGTAGCTAAAAACGAGCTGACTGTTGATATGGCACGCGAACACGGTTTACTCGATTAACCAAAAAGAATGGTGACTAGTCAACACTAACTAAATCACTCTTTAAAAAGGTGGGGTTTTGCATTGGGATAATAAATGCAAAACCCCACCTTTATATCCATCCTAATTATTACGCTAATTAGTCCGTGCCTTTAGATAGGTATTTTATAAAGAAAACAAATAAAAATATGCTCTACTTTATAAGTTAATCTATATAATCTACATCACTCCGCATAATAAGGAAAATTCGTGAACTGCTCGCACATCAACCGCTTCACTGCAACCCCTATCCTCGCCGTTCTAACCATCACCGCATTTGTAGGTTGTGGAGTCAATAACAATGACAACATCGCAAAAAATGAGAACAATTCAGCTACTTCATCTTCTGTCTCAAGCACCCCAGTTTCTTCTGCATCCAGGAATAATAACTCGGCAAGCTCTTCAGCTTCATCATCTGAATCTGTTTCAACCTCGGTTACCGCCCACCAAGCCGTGGTTCCCGCAGGCTATAAAACCGTCACTACAAAAACCAACAAGGTTAGCTTTGCGGTCCCTGAAAAGTGGACTCCCGTTAATGCCTCCGACGTCACCGGATCAAGCAAAGGACAAGACATCATTGCCGAAATGGCTCAGAAAACAGGCATGAGCGAAGACGCACTGAAAAAACAGATGGAATCTCTTGATCTCATGGTTTCTTCAACTGAGCCCGACAAAACCGGTTTTTCCGATAACGTCAACGTAACCGCGGAACCGGTGGCAGTTGAAAGCCTGCCCTCAAAGGAAGTAATGCAGCGCATGGCAGAGTCCGCCTCTGGTACTGCTGGCAAGTACTCCACCGTGCAGACCCCTCTTGGCAAAGCTGCACAAATGACTTATACCCTTTCGGCGTCGGGTATGAAGGTTAATGGCGTATTCATTGTGGTTCCCACTGGCATCGATAACGATTACTCAGTCATTACCGTATCCACAGGTACACCCGAAACCGCTAACACTTATGCCACCAATATTGAAAAGTCACTCTCTAAAGTGGAATAAGAAATAATATCTCCTTCGGAGATATAGAAATATACTCAATAAATATGGGCGGTTGCTAATGCAACCGCCCATATTTATAAAAAGTCCCGATAATAATTCAAGTTAGTTCACATGAATGCCAGTTCTCGGTGACCACCAAATATCGTAACCATTTGAGAATTTAACATGCGCATTTCCTGCCGCATCAGTGTATTCATCGGTAATGGGAAAACCATATTTGGCATTCCCACCCGTCCGCATATAGTGATAGTAAATAGCACCTTTAGAATTCAATACATGGGCACCAGTGGTAGGCGACCAATAGATGCCGCTCTCGGCACCATACCGATTGCGGAAGTACTGCACTACTCCCCCATTACCAGTTGCTATTTCATCAGTAACAGGAAAACCTAAGGTATTTGCGTGCCCCGCACCAACCCACTTAGAAAAAATAGCACCGTGACCGTTCATTCGATGTGAACCAGTATTAGATGCCCAATAAAATCGAGTTTGCTCACCGTTTGCTTTTTCAAAGACCTGACGAGCACCCTTAACGTATTCAGTTTCATCTTCGATTGGGTATCCCACCCCTCGCTCAAAATCCAGCTTCTTAAAGTCGGAGCCAATAGCTCCACCAAACCACACGCTATGGGCGCCAGAGAAAGGCGACCAATATGCCGTGCTGTTTTTGCTGAATGACTGCCAAACACCGCCGTCTACCGATCCTGTTTCGTTTGAGGTAGGTACCCCAAAACGAGCTGAACCCCGATTATTGCTGATGTAGGTTTGAATGCCACCTCGTAGCGTCATGCCACTCAGAGCGGCACGAATAGAGTTAGCAGCGTAAGGGGCTAAATCGCCTTGATATTGATCCTGAAAATGCAATCCATCTTTTTGTAGATGATTCTCTACTTCATAATCAGAAATCCACTTTTCGTAGGAGATGAAAGTTAACCCTAGGTCAGAAGCAGCTCGGGAAAGTTTCTCGTTCAAATCATAGCGATTCACCTGGCCATTGGCAGTGCCTATCGGTCCGGTGAGAATAATCTGAATACCGGGATAAAGCTGATGCAATTTATCCACGAGAGGGCGTAGATTGCGCACTGCTGCCTCACGATCGGCAACGCTATAGGTATCGTTACCTGAACCCTGAATGTAGATTGCGCGGGGTGAACCAATTGGCAAATCCCATTCATTATTCGTAATCCCGCCGTAGTACGAACCGCTATAACCCGGCCGCCATGCAGTCACGCCAATCCCACCGCAACGATAAAGCACCGGGTTATAACCGGCTTGCTTAATGCCTCGGTACACCCAAGAGCCCTCATTACTCGCTGAGGCGCCCCATAGCTGAGAATCACCAATAGCCAAAATATTGTTACTGTTCAACCGAGTATTGCCATCTTGATATAACCCTGCTTGAGCATTCCATACCCGGTTAGTAGATTGGGCGTTCCAGGGGCTGGTCTCACAGTTGAAACCTGGTCCTGACGAACCAAGCCCTGCTTCGGCATGCGTAACAGGGCTGTCACTATTTATTTCTGAAGTTTGTGAATTGCGTTCAGCTATGGACGCATTATAGGAATCATTTTTAGGGGAACCCTCATCTACGGCAAGCGCGGGTGAAAGGGCAGTTAGAGACAAAAGAGCGCCAATACTAAGAGTGCGCCAGGGGGAGATTTTCACGAGGAGTACCTGTTCTCATTAAAAATGTGAATAAGAGATACAACTCACGATAGCTCTATGGGCTTTGCAAATACTCTCCGCACGCGAATATGACGCACTATTTCATTTCATACTCACCAGATAGTTCCCCGAAAATTAAGGTTCTGGGGAACAAAAACACCGATTAATGCTCCACCGGTTCGGCATGGGGATCTGCCGATCGCAACATCATAAATGCCAGCGCAGCCGCCCCCACCATAAGCGCCATCGAAATAGCCGAGGTCCACACTACGCCACTGTCAAAAGCGTGCTGGGCAGACTCAAGAAGTTCCGCACCTAAATTACCGCCGCGTACATGAGCAACCTCGGTAGCGCCACCTAAGGTTTCACTTGCCACCCGAGCTTCTTCATTGTTTAACCCCTGTGGGAGATACACGTTCAATTGATACGCCGCCGTCAAAATACCACCCAAAACAGCAGTGCCCAAGACCGCGCCAACCTCGTATGATGTTTCAGATATTGCCGAGGCCGCCCCCGCCTTTTCAGGTTCAACCGAAGCGAGCATGAGGTCATTCGCAATGGTTTCACCCGCACCCACACCAATACCCAACAAAATAAATGCCATCATCAACCCAATATCGGTTGCCGTATTACCCGTCAGAATAACTACCGCATAACCGGCCGCGTTAACTAGGAGCGAACCCGCCACTACCGTTGCTGGGTGCACGCGCGGCACTAACCGCACTACAAGAAGTCCCGAGATAATAGTGAGTACTAACCCGGGCAACAAGAAAATTCCAGCGCGCATAGGGGTCAATCCGCTGACTAATTGCAAGTGTTGAGACACAAAGAAGATAAATCCGGTCATTGCCATAATGCTGATGAGGTTGCTCAAGATGGCACCGGTGAACACCGTATTTTTGAAAAGTAACACATCAAGCATAGGCTCTTTGCGGTGTAGCTGACGGCGTACAAAAAGCCAACCACACACCACACCAACGAGGGCCGCGACCACGCCTAAAAGGTCAAAACCATCTTCGGCAAGGTGCTTAATCGCAAAAACGATGGGTGACATTGCCGCCATGACCAACACAATCGACAATGGATCAATGGGACCTGGCTGGGGGTCTTTAGACTCAGGTACTGATACCGGGGCAACCGCCAAAAACAATACGAGCACGGGCACTGCCATCAAAAACACTGCACCCCAAGCAAAGTGTTCGAGCAAGAATCCCCCCACAATGGGCCCTAGTGCCGCGCCCGCTGAAAACATGGAGGCCCACACAGCAATCGCCGTCCGCCGTTCATTAGAATTCGTAAAAATGTTGCGAATGAGCGAGAGAGTTGAGGGCATCAGCATTGCACCAAAAAAACCCAATGACGCGCGGGCAACAATTAGCCAACCTGCCGATGGCGCAAAGGCTGCCGCAGCAGACACTATGGCAAAACCGGTGCTTCCGATAAGAAGAAGTTTTTTGCGCCCTAACCGATCCCCCAAACTGCCCATCGGTACAAGGAGGCCGGCGAGTACAAGGGAGTACACGTCAATAATCCACAACTGCTGAGTACCGGTGGGTGCCAGCGCCTGCGAAATTGAAGGAATGGCAAAAGCGAGCACAGTGTTGTCAACCGACACCAAAAGCACCGGCAACATCAGGACCACTAGGGCGAGCCAGCGCTGTTTGGGGGTGGTGCGGGTCTGGCTTTCTGCAGGTTTAACGATTTGGATAGGGACTGTTTTCACCGGGGTATTTCGACTTTCGTGCTCACAAAAGGCCCGCAACTAATAGCAGGATTTCCCCTACTGTATCAATCGAAATCACTCACGCGTCAGGACATGTGGTAAACCCCTCAAGCGGTGCGTTTCTGCACAGTTTGCTGAATCTTTCACATATCCTGATGGATTGTTAAGTGCTTATTTCTCTTGAAAGTTTCGTGAAATTTCTTCGGGAGTTTGCAGGGGAACTATGCCGGTGAGTGGAAGTTCTTTTCGCTTCAACCGCGCCTTGGTAACCTGCCACCAAATTGCCAATACTACGAACCACAGTGGAGTAAGAACCAGTGCAATACGGGTACCTTCACCCATAGCTAGGGCATACACAATGAAGGCGAAAAATGCCAACACTAACCAAGGAGTGATTCTTGGTAGTGGCAACCGGAATTGTGAGGCTTGGTGACGCTCGGGATGTTTTTTGTAATACCGAATGTAACTCACCACAATGGATCCCCAAGTGAAGAGAATACACGTGGAGCAAATGGATGAAATCACCGTAAAAGCTGAAATTAGGGTATCACCCGCAAGCAAGAGCGGTATGGCGGCAAAAGTAAATACCGCAGTAAAGAACACTGCATTGCGCGGGACCATCCGTTTACTCTTACGTGAGAGCGCAACCGGAGCATGGTTATCTACCGAGAGGGAGTACACCATACGGCTTGCTGAGTAGATACCTGAGTTAGCACTGGAAGCCGCTGAAAGTAGTACCACTAGGTTCACAACGAACGCCGCGCCGGTAAACCCTGCCATGCCGAACATCGAGGTGAAGGGACTATTTTTGGGATCGATATCTACCCATGGGGTTACCATCATAATAATGCTCAACGCCCCAACGTAGAACACCAAGATACGCAAAATAATGGAATTAATTGCCCGAGGGAGATTGCGGTGAGGGTTCTCGGTTTCTGCCGCGGTAGTGCCTACCAACTCAATTCCAATGAAAGCGAAGATCCCCATTTGGAAACCGAGGATAAAGCCTGACAGACCGGTGGGAAAGAACCCCCCATAGTTCCACAGGTTAGAGACTTTAGCTTCTGATCCGCTTGGGCTGGTGTAACCGGTGAAAATCAGAATCAAACCCACCACAATCAGGGCAAGAATAGCCACAATTTTTACGATTGCGAACCAGAACTCAGTTTCACCAAAGGCTTTGACGGGTTGAATATTCAGAATAAGCAAAGCGGTAGCAGTGATAGCGGCTGGTAACCATACCGGCACGTTGGGGTTGAAGTATTGCACGTAAGCGGTGATTGCCACGATGTCGGCAATACAGGCGATAACCCAAGAAAACCAGTAGTTCCAAGAGACAAAGAACCCCGCCCAGGGTCCAATGTTGTCTTTAGCAATATCGCCAAAGGTTTTGTAATGAAGGTTTGAAAGCAGAAGTTCTCCCAGTGCGCGCATCACAAAGAACAGCACGAACCCGATAATCATATAGACGAAGATGACGGAGGGGCCCACGAGGTTGATGAGTTTGCCAGAGCCAAAGAAAAGGCCCGTGCCGATTGCACCGCCGATTGCAATGAGCTGCAAGTGGCGGTTAGCGAGCCCACGCTCTAGCTGTGGAGTCTTGTGATGCTCAGGTGATGTGGTCATGGTTGAGCTTTCGGTTTATTGTGGAAAAATATAAGTATTAGCTCATAAGTTTACATATTTTTTAGCCAGCAATAAACCCCTGAAAACATCTAACGCATAAATTTCGATTTAAGTTCCACAAAAACTCACGAAATTCTGCGGATTTTCGGGCACCCTTTCTAAATCAGCGCCGTCCTGCCGAGTTAAAAACGGGTTGCGCAAAACATCAATAAGACGCTCCACTTCGCTCTGATCGCCCTTCTCCACCGCGCGCAATGCGGCATCCAGCGCAAAATTTCGCGGGATATAGCGAGGATTGGCGGTCTCCATTAACTGTTGCGACTCTTGCTCAGTCGTTTCAAAAGTAGCGCGTAGTGATTCCAGCTCTTTGAGCCAAGAACGCAGAACAGACGCACGATCGGCGTCGTTCTCTTGAATCAGCTGCTGCGGCTCATGAGCCAACGTCCAAAAGAAGGTGGTGAAATCGAGCGAGTCCCGTTCCAGCATGTTGAGCGTGCGCCCCACAAACCCGCTCAGCACAGAACGCTTGTTCTCTGACTCCCCGTCTCCGAGTTTTACGCCTAGCTTGGCAGCAAAAACTTCGAGCCAGCGTCGTTGAAACCGCTCCTCAAAACCAGTGAGCACACCGCTACCCAGTTCAACAGCTTTATTGGGGTCCTCATCTATCAAATCGAGCAGAGTCTCAGCAAAACGCGCCAGATTCCACTGGGTAATTGCCGGCTGATTACCAAACGCGTACCTGCCCTGGCGATCAATAGAACTAAATACCGCATTGAACCTAAATTGATCCATAAAAGCACACGGGCCAAAATCAATAGATTCACCCGAAACCGCCACGTTGTCGGTATTGAGCACACCGTGCACAAACCCCAAGCCCATCCATTGCGCCACCAAATCTGCTTGACGCTGAGCCACCGAACGCAGCAGAGTAAGCGCGGCAGGCTCAGATGCTTCTATCTCACTCCCATAATGCCGCTGTAGGGCATATTCCACCAGGTCAGCACGCTGTTGCTCGCTCAGGTTCATTTGGGCAAATTGAAAAGTGCCCACCCGCACATGACTTGCGGCAACACGCACTAAAATTCCTGCGGGTTCTGGCTGTGGGGCACGACGATAGATTTTTTCGCCGGTATTAATGACGGCGAACGCGCGGCTCGTCGGCACGTTGAGTGCTGCGAAGAATTCCCCAATGACCGCCTCGCGCCATACCGCCGAAAGCGGCGCTTTGCCGTCAGCGCCGGGGCGAGAGAACGGGGTAATTCCGCTACCTTTGAGGTGAAGATCCACCCGACGCGCGGCGTCACCGCTTACCCCTTCCACCACCAACTCGCCGGTGAGGTGGGCGCGCCCGTCACCCAGAACCGGTGAGAGGTTGCCAAACTGAAATCCTGAGTAGGCAAGGGCAAACGTTGCGGGGTCCTTCTCCGATTCGGGTTCGTGCGTGCCGGTGAGCCAGCGAAGGCCATGCTCTGTTGCGAGCCAGGCAGGATCTAATCCCAGCTCTTGTGCCAGCGGCTCATTCACCCACGCAACATATGAACCGTGCGGAATATTCGGTGTAGCCTCTTGCGCCAGCTCGGGGAAAGACTCAGTAAAGGAGTGCTCTAAACGCATGCGATTAGCTAAATATTCTGTGCAGTTTGGCGAGCGAAAGTGCAATATTTTTGCGGTTCGCACTAAAGCTACCGAGTAGGTGGTAGAGCTTATGCAGCGGAATCCCGGCAATCACCGAATTGCGAGCATCAAAGGTTTCACGCACAGTCACGGTGCCGTCGTGGTTATCAAAAATGTCCCATGCCCAGGTGTGCTTACCGGGGTGTAGCCAGGTTACTGCGCGGTTCTTTTCGGCGCGAGTTACCGTCATCGGCAGGGTGTAGGTAATGCCCAGAACCATTTTCTGGCTAAAGGTATCACCTTCTTTAAATTCGGCATCCTCGCCTTTGTTGAGGTTTTGAATGGTTCCCCCGCCATCAAGTTCTGCGTGGCGAGCGGGGTTAGCTACCAGCGCGTAAACGTCTTCGGCTCGGGCGGTCAGAGTGGTCTCGGCGGCAATTACATTGCGGTCGGTTTCAAGGAATTTTACGAGGGGTGCAGTCATGGGTTCATTCTAACGACTTGAGTCTTTATGAAAGAATGAAAAATGCACTGTTGATTATTTATGACAAGGAGAACATTGTGATCTTTATTGTGGTGAAATACCAGGTAAAGCCCGAAGAAGCAGAAAACTTTCTTGATCAGACCCGCGAGTTCACCGAGGCAACCCGCGCGGAGCCCGGCAACAAATGGTTTGAGTGGTCCCGTTCTGTTGAAGACCCCAACGAGTTCGTTTTGGTGGAGGCATTTAACGACGACGCCGGCGAGGCGCACGTAAATTCTGAGCACTTTCAGAAAGGACTGGACGCTATGCGCCCCCTTCTCAAAGAAACTCCAAAAATCATCTCCCGCCAAATTGAGGGCGACGGTTGGGAAGAAATGGGTGAGCTCAAGATCGGTTAGTTTCTGCCTGAATTTCTTAGTTATTTATTACAATATTGAGTGTAATCATCTATCGATCACCCATGGAGAATAACTTTTATGACTGGTTCCGCACAGCATTCTAAGAGCCCTGTAGCTGCACCGCAGCACACAACTGCTGAAAACGGCACCGTTACCTTGGCTGTTTCAACCGTCATTCTTGCGCTTCGCAAGAAAGAGAATGAACAGCACTATTCACTGTGGTTGCCATTGGTGCGGCGTCTTCGGGAACCGTATAAAGGTCAGTGGGCGCTACCCGGTGGACCGCTACCCAGCGACCTTTCATTAGAAGACGCCGCCGGTTCCACTCTTCAGCGCGCTACCGGGTTAGTCCCCGGTTATCTTGAGCAACTATATGCGTTTGGCGAGGTAGTGCGGGCCCCCGATTACCACGTCAAACGCGAAGGCGGCC
>JAUMUA010000090.1:0-1470 GCA_030530925.1 Rothia sp. (in: high G+C Gram-positive bacteria)
TTACCGACCTTCTCCATTGCCTGTGCAATGAGCTTGCCGATCTCGGGGTCACCTGCAGAAATTGATGCGGTGGCAGCAATTTCTTCTTCGGTCTCAACTTCTTTAGCCGATGAAAGAAGTTCAGCGGTAACAGCTTCAACAGCCTTTTCAATACCGCGCTTGAGTGAAAGAGGGTCAGCACCAGCTGCAACGTTGCGCAAGCCCTCGCGTACGAGTGCCTGAGCCAAAACGGTTGCGGTGGTGGTGCCGTCGCCAGCTACGTCGTCAGTCTTCTTTGCGACTTCTTTGACGAGCTCTGCGCCAATCTTCTCGTAAGGATCTTCGAGTTCGATTTCCTTAGCGATAGATACGCCGTCGTTGGTAATGGTGGGAGCACCCCAAGCCTTTTCCAAAACAACGTTGCGACCGCGAGGGCCAAGGGTTACCTTGACTGCGTCTGCAAGGGTGTTCAAGCCCTTTTCTAGACCGCGGCGTGCTTCTTCATCAAATGCAATAAGCTTTGCCATTTTTGCTTCAGTCCCTCCTGGACTAAGAATTTCTTTCTCTCTCACACATGCCCGCGACGGACGGCGCCAGCTCACTCGTATTCTTGACGAGCAACCGAACACCTCATGGGTGAAAGCAAAATTATTTCTCAAGGAAACTGCTAAACCGAGCACTACGATTTAGCAGTCAAACCCCTCGAGTGCTAATTCAATCTTGACACTTGAGGCTAAGGAGTGCAAACAATTTTTGGCGAACTTTATTCTTAATCGCCATCAGCGCACAACTGCGTGGCTAAAAGAGCAAATCTACTGAGCGGTAGGACTAGCTGAAGCTGAGGCACTCGCCGTAGAGTTAACCTCGAAACCGCCGTCAGGAATCCCCGCAAAATCGGAGGCAAGCACCACGTAAATATCTACCTTGGCATCGGGGTCTTCTTCAAAGTATTCGATGCCCAAACCATTAGCCACGGTATTGGCTTCATCGATGTTGCCGTTTGCAAAATACACCATGGAATTAGGCATTGCTTCACCCTTCCAATTAGCGGTAGATGAAACGTTATACCCCGCTCTTTTAAGTTCTTTTTGAACCTCTGAGGCAGCACCGGGGTATGCGCCAGCATTGTAAATTTCAACGTTCAATTCGCTCGGCTGCTTATTCTCATCAGCTACAGCGTTAGAAGAATTGTTCCCGGTAGCAGCAGATATGTTATTTGCAGATTCAGGCGCAAGAGTTCGCGGTTGAACCACAAACATCACCCCACCTAAAATGAGCCCTAAAATACCCACGATAGAAAGCGCCCACGTCCCTTTATCTGAAATAGGCGACTTTGGGGTTTGCCCACGGTAGGCGCCACGACGAGCTGAGTCTTCAGGGACCTCGTCGAATTCATCGCGGGGGTAGGACTGCACAGGGGATCCTTTGCTTGAAAATTATTTACTTCCTAGGGTACACAGCTACACCTGGACGGTGGCTGAAAAAATGAGC
>JAUMUA010000090.1:1480-5838 GCA_030530925.1 Rothia sp. (in: high G+C Gram-positive bacteria)
CGCGATGCTCACGTAAGCGGCGGGTAAGTGCCGGCTCTTGAGCAATGACACGCGGGTTATCAATAAGCGCGTTGAGCTGCTGATAATAAGAAATGGGTGAGAGCGAGAGTTCTGTTTTGATAGCTTGCTCTTTAGCACCGGGGTACTTCCAGCGTCTTTTCTCAATCGAAATAATTCCGCGTTCTTGCTCGGTCAGCTCATCATCGCCAGAATCTTGATGTTGCATACTCGCTCCTGTTCCACCAGAACTATCTGGCTAGCGCTACTTTTCGATAGCCTAGTATGTATTCGTTGCCTATTCTAAGGGGTTCAGATGCCTACCCAACCACTCGATCAAATCATGGCCGCAGACTGGGCTGAAGCTCTTGCCCCGGTAGAATCCAATATTCGCGCCATGGGCAATTTCTTACGCGAAGAACATGCAGCCGGGCGCGCTACCCTACCCCCGGCACAAGATATTTTCAACGCTTTTCAAGCGCCTTTGCAGAACGTCAAAGTGCTGGTAATCGGCCAAGACCCCTACCCCACTCCGGGACACGCTATGGGTCTTTCGTTTTCGGTGCGCCCCGACGTCCGCCCGTTGCCCCGTTCACTCCAAAATATTTACAAAGAACTGCACGCCGATTTAGGTATTACTCCCCCAGTCCACGGTGATCTTAGCGCCTGGACCGATCAGGGAGTCATGCTACTCAACAGAGTGCTCTCCGTAGGTGCCGGCAACGCCGGTTCGCACCGCAATCTAGGGTGGGAAACCATCACCACGCGCGCAATTCAAGCTATTGCCGAGCGCGGCACTCCGCTCGTCGGGCTACTCTGGGGTCGGGACGCTCGAAACTGCAAAAATCTTTTGCAAGGTTACCCCAGCGTGGAATCTGCGCATCCTTCACCGCTTTCGGCATCGCGCGGTTTCTTTGGATCCCGTCCGTTTTCGAAGGTCAACACGCTATTAGAGCAACAGGGCGCGACACCCATCGATTGGTCTATTCCCGATGCCGCCCCCAGCTTGGCGTCGAACACTCAACGCTAGCGCTGGAGGGTTTATCTGTCTAGCGGTTGTGTTTCTTGCTCAAATTTAGTGGGTGAGCTAACCATGCGCTGAAGTGCGTATTGCATCAGATAAGCGCCCAGAACCACGCCGGATGCTAGCGCAATAATGGTGGTGAATGCGGTAACTAAGCTGGCAAGACCTGCAGTGGGATTCGGGTTCATCACCACCGCGTAAAGACCGCGGAAGATCGAAAGCCCCGGTAGCAAAAACATAATGCTGGGAATATACAAACTAATCTGTGGCGAGCGCACTTTATTAGCAATCAGAGCGCTCACTGCGCCCATAGCAAATGCCGCTAAAGCGGTATTAAACTGACCACTGGGTAGATGTGTCAGTGCTTCTGAGCCGTGATAAAACGCTTGACCTACGCCAGAGACAATCACTACCCATAGCATATTTGCCACGCCACCCTGGGAGACGGCAACCACTGCCACGCTACCGGCAATCATGCCCGCAATCGATACCCACAGCGGGGGCGGGTTAAAGACCGTTTGTTGAATATCGATACTGGCGATATCAAAATAGCTCATGACTGTTAGCGCCCCGGCAATGCCTACTACTAAACCCAAAAATGAGATACCGGTGGACACAAATTTACCCGCTGCAGTGAGGGGATACCCTGTCATGGCATCTTGCGCCGCCGATACCAAGCTTGAGGTGGGCACCAGCAACAGCAGTCCTGCCGCCACAATGTGGGGGGCTGAAACATAGAATCCTAGTTGGTGAGTAATTGAAGAATCGTGAGCGACCAATAGCGCGCCAGCGGTAATGGCACCCGATCCAACAGCCATGGAAAAGAAACGGGGCAGATTGAGCTTTCCCGCCCAGTTCATGCTCACAATAGCCACTAGGGCAATCAGGGTGGCGCATAGGGTTGCTCGCCAGCTACCGCCCATACCCAGCGTGAAGGCACCTACAATTCCCATATTTGCCAAGGTCAGCACCATAGGAGAATACAGTTTCTTAGAGCTATTGATTTGACGTAAACGCTTGCTAGCAGTGTGCCGGTCCAGACCTTCTTCTGTAATTTGGTGAATCAACTTGTAAATCGAATCCAGCGCAAAATAGTTATCTGAGCTGGAGCGGACCACGCGCACTACCGTATGGCTAAAGCGCTCTGAGGACTCCGTGGCGGAACGAGAATGTGCGTCCAACACGCCGGTATCTGAGGGGTCCGATACGTAGTTGACGATGACTGACTGATTGGTGACGTTCACTTCAACATCGTCAAGACCATAGGTGGCGCAAATAGTCACGATCGCTGAATCAACATCCATGGTGTCTGCACCGTAGTGGAACATAGTTTCGGCTAGCCGCACGGTGAAGTTGAGCACCTCACGAGCCTGTTCTTTTTCTTGAACGTATTGCGCCCGATGACGCTGGGCTGCCATGGTGAACTGCCGTTGAGCTGCACGCGCCACACCACGAATAGGCTGAGTCATAGCCTGTTGCGAACTCACAAACGATTTGAAGGAGCTTCCCCAGCGATTGCGTGAATCCTGAGGTTTCTTATATTCCTGAGTGGGAATGTTTTGGGTTTGTGGTGATACCGAGGGGTACACCGGAGTGCGAGTACCCGTTGCAGAATCTTCCTGCGCACCCATAGCAAGAGTGGACGCCGCACCAAACGGATTTTCTTCGTCGGCGGCGGCATCTGCGGGATCAAGCGCAGATTCAAATGCTGAGGTTGCAACCTGAGGCTTGGCAGAAGTTGCCTGCGGGGTTAGTTTTTTTCGCAGAGCGGGGTCGCTAATTTGCTCTGGATTGATAATGGGCACCACTTGCGGAAACGGCGCCGCAGTGAGTAGCGATTGGGACGTAGCCGTGGGTGTTTTCACCCCTGCTGCACCCTGCGGTGAAGCTGGTTGCGGGGTGTTCTGAGTCGGTGTCGCTAGGGCGGGTGTCGATGGGGTAAGCGTCGTCGGAAAAACCTCAGACGTAGCCCGCGGGAGCGTTGCCGTGGCACCAAACGCGCTAGAAACCGCCGTCTGGTCCGCTGGCTGTTCAAAAGCAGACGGGTAGCTTTGCGCAGGCATTGCGCTGTTTTTATCAGGCATGCGAGGCTACCTCCTTCTGCATATAGGGCACGAACAACAATATTTTTTAGCGGTGAAGAGTGGGCATCATGTGGGTCATTGGCCATGCCTCAAGCGTTTCAGCACGCATAAACTTCTGCATCAAATATTGCATAAGTGCCCCGCCTAGCACCACTCCAGAAGCCATTGACAAAATCACAATCACCGCCGTCACGGTATTTGCAAGCCCTTCGCCTCCTTGTGCCTGGATCACGAGTAGGCACATGCCGCGAAAGATCGCGAGACCTGGCAGCAAGAACGTTAACGACGGCACGTAAAAGCACGATGCCGGGGCGTTGAGCCGATGCGCAAGATAGGTGCTGAGCATTCCCACCACTACCGCAGAGATAAAGGTTGCGGTGCGTTCTTGCGCATCGCCCGTCAGCGCAGCTACACCGTTGAAAACCCAAATGGCAGTGGCAGATACTGCCACAATCCAGAGCAGATTTCTCCAGCGGGCAAAGTAAATCATGCCCACCGACGCCGAAGCTATCAGCATGAACACAAAGTGCCGCCAGGTGTCACCTGGAGTTATCACCTCATCTTGAATGTTGAAGGTGGGCAATCCCAAGAGTTTGAGCACTGCTATTGCCGAAGAAAATCCCACCACGATTCCCAGCACCAGCACGCCGGTTGACACGAATTTTCCTGCGGCGGTGAGCGGGAATCCCGTGAGCGCGTCTTGAATGGTTGAGACCATGCGCGAGGTAGGCAAGAGAATAATCAAACCAGCCGCCACAATATAGGGCGCGCCAGCAACCCCAGCCAGGTTGAGAAGCAATGAGCTCTCATTCGCCACATACAAACCGCTCAGAGTAATCAGTGCCGAGCCCGAAACCATGGTAAAAAACCCGGGCATCTTTAGAAGCGAAATCCAAAAATTCCCTAGGTAAATGAAGGCGAAAAAGATGCCCGCGCTCAGCCCCGCTCCCCATGAGCCACCGAGTGCCACCGTCAAACTACTTGCCGTCAAAAAATGTGCGCCCACAAGAGCTAGGCGCGAATACGGTTTTTTGCGGCTAAGAATAGTTGCCAATCGTTGATCGGCTCGTTTTCTGCTCAACTGTTTTTGAGTGATGTCGCTAATCAACCGGTACAGCTCGCTCAAGGTAGCATAGTTCTCTGACCACGAGCGAACTACCCGCATCACGGTATAGCTTTCGCGCTCATGAGGAGCGGCGTCCTTGAGAACTTTCGTGCTTGTATCAGGGCTCTCTAGCTCGCGCACGTAGTTG
>JAUMUA010000091.1 GCA_030530925.1 Rothia sp. (in: high G+C Gram-positive bacteria)
AACCGAAGGCATCATTCCTGCCATCGAATCAGCGCACGCGCTCGCCGGTGCCCTACGCGTTTGCAACGAATGGGCAGAAAAAGACCCAGAGAACATTCACGAGAAAATCATGGTGGTGTGCCTCTCTGGTCGCGGTGATAAAGATACCGAGACCGCTTTGAAATGGTTTGACTTGGGCAAAGCAATTCCCAGCTCAACCCTACTCACCGGCAACACCGAAGCCAGCGCAGAACGTGACGCAAAAGAAGGGAACAACAACGCATGACCTACACAGATTTCATTCCCGGTGCCGCTAAATTCTCGGTCAAGGATAAGAATTTTCCCGCTCCAAGCCCTGATTCGAAACTCGCGGTGCGTCTGCAAGAATGCCAAAATCAGGGCCGTGCTGCGTTGATTGGGTATTTGCCGGTAGGTTTTCCTACTGTTGATGAGTCCATCGCCGCAGCGATTGAACTTGGAAAAAATGGTGCCGACGTCATTGAGCTGGGCATTCCGTACTCAGATCCGGTGATGGATGGACCGGTTATTCAAAAGGCCACCGCCGATGCGATTGACGCCGGATTCCGCCTCAAAGACACGTTCCGTGCGGTGCGCGAAATCACTGAGGCAACCGACGCCGTTGTGGTGGTTATGACCTATTGGAATCCCATTTTGCGTTATGGTGTTGACGCGTTTGCGCGTGATTTGGCACAGGCTGGCGGCGCTGGCATGATTACTCCCGATTTGGTGCCCGAAGAAGCCTCCGAATGGTTTGAAGCCTCCGATCGCTATGGTTTGGATCGCATTTTTTTGGCCGCGATTTCAAGTTCTACCGAACGCTTGAACCTGGTCTCGCAGAGCTCTTCTGGTTTTGTGTACGCAGTGTCGGTCATGGGTGTGACCGGCGCGCGAACTTCGGTCAACGACGCCGCCCAAACCCTGGTTGCTGATTTGCGGACCGCTGGTGCGCCAAAGGTCTGTGTGGGTTTGGGTGTTTCTCGCCGCGAGCACGTTGAGCACATTGGTACTTACGCCGACGGTGTGATTGTGGGTACCGCTTTGGTTAAGGCGCTCGCTAGCGGTGGCCCGAGCGCGGTAGGGGAGCTGACTCGCGAATTGGCAGGGCGTTCCCAGTGATTGCTAGCGAATCAACACCGCAGATTCTCGCGTCGATTCCCTCGCCTTCGGTCAGCTCTTTTTCGCTGGGCCCGCTCACGATTCACTATTACGCACTGTGCATTTTGTGCGGAATTGCTGTGGCGTTGTGGGTAACCTCGGCACGATGGAATAAGTGGGGTGAGAACCCCGATCGGGTGTGGGACATCGTTTTGTGGGCTATCCCGTTTGGCATTGTGGGGGCGCGTGCTTACCACGTGCTCATTACCGATCCCGCCAGCTACTTTGGTCCCGGTGTTGATCCCTGGGGCTGGATTAAAATTTGGGAAGGCGGCATTGGCATCATGGGCGCCATATCAGTAGGCGGTCTAGGTGCTTGGTTAGCGTGCCATCGTTACGGCGTCTCTCTTGCCAAATTTGCCGACGCCGCAGCCCCCGGTATTTTGCTCGCCCAAGCCTGTGGGCGCTGGGGTAACTGGTTCAACCAAGAACTATTTGGAAAGCCAACCACGTTGCCGTGGGGTCTTGAGATTGATCCCACCTCCCATAACTTCCCCACGCAGTATCCAGCAGGGACGCTGTTTCACCCCACGTTCCTCTACGAATCGTTGTGGAATGTTGCCGGGGCCCTCTTGCTATTGGCACTGAGCCGCAAAAATGTTCTGCAACGGGGGCAAACTTTCTGGCTCTATGTGCTGTGGTACGGCATCGGTCGCTTTCTCATCGAAGTGTTCTTGCGCATTGATGCCTCTGAGCTAATTTTGGGTTTGCGAGTTCATATCTGGACGTCTGGGTTGTTGATTGTGCTGGGCTTGCTCGGTTTGATTATCGCTGGACGCCGAGCTAAAAAACACAGAATGAGCGCCTCAGATAGCGTAAATTCCAACGGATCTATTGCGGCATAAAATCCGAATCAGTAGCGGGAAACAACCTTTGTTGTTTCCCGCTATTTTTATGTTTCGTGTTCAGAATGTCATCCAGCGTTCACGAGCCAATCCAAACCTTTGGTGTGAGGGAAGCCATATAATCAAAAGATATGGGCGCCGGTCTCACACTCCGGATCATCTCACTTACATGTACCTCTTGAATAGGCAAGGATCCTTCCGTGAAACCAGCTTTTTTCCCTCGTCAATTTGCCGCGGTGTTCTCCGTTGCATCGGCTGCTCTTGTAGGTGCGGCGCCCGTCATAGCACCCACCGTGTTGACCCCCGCTGTTGCTACTGAGGCAGTAACCAGCATTGCAGATATTCAGGGCACCGGCTCAGCATCGCCTCTTAACGGGCAGACCGTAACCACTCGCGGCGTCGTTACCGCAGTCTACGCCAACGGCGGCCTGAAAGGATTTACTATTCAGACCCCCGGCACCGGCGGTAGCAGCGACCCTACTGCAGGGGCATCCGATGGTTTGTTCATCTACTCACCGCAACTGGTGAGTAGCGTAAAAATTGGTGAATATGTTGAGGTTACCGGAAAAATCTCTGAGTACTACGGACAAACTCAGATGACCGTTAACACTGGCGATTTGAGCGAGCATACCGAAGCTCACGAAGTTGTGACCCCTAAGAGTGGTACGTTCCCCGAGGGGGACGCCCAGCGAGAAGCACTTGAGAGCGAACTCGTTCAGCCCACCGGGGACGTCACGGTAACCGATAACTACAACATCAACCGTTACGGCGAAATCGCGCTCACCAACGGCACCACCCCGTTGCGTACTGCCACCGATGTCGTCAAACCGGGTGCTGAGGCAAATGCTTATGAGGTAGCGAATCAGGCAAAAGATTATATTCTTGACGATGGCGCCACCGTGGATTACAGCCGAGCAGGCCAGAACACCCCGTTGCCGTATCTTTCGCAAAAGCAACCGGTGCGCGTGGGTTCTGCGGTTAAGTTCACCCAGCCAACCGTAGTGTTCTATAGCCATGATGAATGGCGTTTGAACCCCACCACCCCCGTAACCGGCGCAACCGATCCGGCAAATATTCCGGCGTCGTTTACTAACACTCGTACCGCTCAGCCAGAGAATGTGGGCGGCAAATATACTATTGCCAGCTTCAACGTGCTGAACTACTTTACGACCACCGGCGATAAGCTCACCGGTTGTACTTTCTTCACCGATCGCGCTAAGAACCCCATTACGGTGAACAACGGCTGTGACGCACGCGGTGCTGCTAACGAAGAAAACCTGCAACGCCAGCAAGCCAAAATTGTTGCTGCTATTAATACCATGAGCACCTCGGTGCTCTCGCTAGAAGAGATTGAGAACTCGGCAGCATTTGGTAAGAACCGTGATGAGGCGCTGAATAACTTGGTGACTGCTTTAAACAAGGAGGCAGGGTATGAGCGTTGGAAATCCGTTGCATCACCGAGCCAGCTGCCAGCAACTGAGGATGTTATTCGCACCGCTTTCATCTTTCAACCCCAGCAAGTACAGCCCAAGGGCAACTCCGAAATTCTCTTGGATTCCCCTGCTTTTGATAACGCGCGTCGTCCGTTAGAGCAGGCGTTTGAACCTGTAGGTTCAAAGGTAGCTGGCGACGAATTTGTGGCGATTGTGAACCACTTCAAGTCTAAGGGCTCTGGGAGCGGAGAAAACGCTGATCAGAACGATGGGCAAGGTGCTTCGAACGCCTCTCGCATAGCTCAGGCTCATGCCCTGGTTGATTTTGCTAATAAAGCAAAGAAAGAGAATAAGACCGAGAACGTGGTTCTTCTTGGTGATTTCAACGCATACTCCAAAGAAGACCCGATTCAGGTATTGGCTCAGGCAGGTTATGTAGATTTGGGTGAGCAGTTCAACGCTGGCTACTCCTATGTATTTGGTGGCCGTCAGGGTAGTTTGGACCACGTTTTGACGACCTCATCTATGCTCAAAAACGTCACCGGTACCGACGTTTGGAACATCAACTCCGTTGAATCCATTGCGTTTGAGTACAGCCGCTTTAACTACAACGCCACCAATTTCTATACCCCAGATGCCTACCGCTCATCGGATCACGATCCAAAGATTGTAGGTTTCAATCTGCCTGCGCCTAACGTGAAGGGATTCAAAGACGTTCACCCCGGCGATGCATTCTATTCAGATATAAGCTGGCTAGGGCAGACCGGTATCACCACCGGTTGGGATGACGGCACGTTCCGTCCCCAAGATCAGGTTGCGCGCAACCAGATGGCTGCGTTCTTTTATCGCCTGGCGGGTTCACCTGAGTACATAGCTCCTGCTACCTCGCCCTTTAAAGACGTAGCGACTACGGATCCGTTCTACAAAGAGATTAGTTGGATGGCGCAGCAGGGAATTGCTAAGGGTTGGGACGACGGGACGTTCCGGCCCAATGAGCCGGTGCATCGCGGTGCCATGGCAGCGTTCTTCTATCGCCTTGCCGGGTCGCCCTATTATGTTGCGCCAAAGACTTCGAACTTTTCGGATGTAAAAACTTCTGATCTCTTTGCCAAGGAAGTTTCGTGGCTTGCTTCATGCGGTATTACTACCGGTTGGGACGACGGGACGTTCCGCCCCCAAGATGCCATTACCCGTGATGCGATGGCAGCATTTATTTACCGCTTTGATCACAATGTGGGTGTTAAAACTCGCTAAGGCGTTTTCCATTAGATAACGGATAAATATTCGAGGACTTGCATTGATTTCATTGCAAGTCCTCGTTATTTGCGGTTTCGAGTCTCAAAATTTGGTCATTTATGCAAAAAATTTCTAAATATTGAGTATCGTAGAGCTCAACAAACCACAGCTCTAACCGTTTGCCCCAGCACCAGCTGTTGCCAGCGAACACCAAACTCTTCATCTGTTGAGAGGATTAGCCCCGTGCACCAACCACACCAGAATCCACAACCTCACCCAAATCAGGGCATCAACGCTGAAGAAGAGAAGACTACGAAAGAAACTGAATCCTCCCCAGCAACATCACCCTTTGAGACTTTCTCGGCGATTCCCCCCGAGCAGGGGCTCTACGATCCAGAGATGGAAAAAGATGCCTGCGGTCTTGCCCTGGTAGCTACACTGAACCGGCAACCGGAACACCAGATTGTGCAGCATGCGCTCACCGCGCTACGTCGGCTGGAACACCGCGGTGCTGTGGGAGCGGATGAAGGCACCGGTGACGGCGCCGGCATCCTGCTACAAATTCCGGACGAGTTTTTTCGCGCCGTCGTTGATTTTGAGCTCCCGCCGGCAGGCAAATACGCTATGGGCACTGCCTTTTTGCCCACTGAAGGTCAGAGTCGCGAAGAACTGCAAGAAGCCCTCACTGAACTAGCGCATGCCGAGGGGCTCAGCGTACTGGGTTGGCGTGAGGTTCCTATTGTTGAGGATTTGGTTGGTGCTGCCGCCCGCGCCGTTATGCCGGACTTTGTCCAAATGTTCATCGCAGAATCGCCACAAGAGCTAGATCCGTTCACCGGACACATTCCTGTTATCAATCTGAATCAGGACCAAGAGCGAATTCAACTGGACCAAAAAGCTTTTCGCGTACGCAAACGTGCCCAGCACAAACTCGGAATTTATTTCCCCTCCTTTTCCACGCGCACCACGGTGTATAAGGGAATGCTCACCACCGCCCAGTTAGAGTTGTTCTTCCCTGACCTCTCAGACCCAAGATTCACCACTAAACTAGCAATTGTGCACTCGCGATTCTCCACCAACACCTTTCCCTCCTGGCCGCTTGCACAACCTTTCCGCACCATCGCCCATAACGGTGAAATCAACACCGTCAAGGGAAATCGCAA
>JAUMUA010000092.1 GCA_030530925.1 Rothia sp. (in: high G+C Gram-positive bacteria)
ACCTTGCCGAATCCAGAGATAAAAATATCCCCACCTTCAGGAGGAAGGCGGGGATATTCTTATAAAAACCTACTTGCGCTTGCGGTTCTGCATGAAATTCTTAACAATTTCAACAGCTTTGCCAGCATAGACGCGAACCTTCTCTTGGTTCTTAGGATCGCGAGCAATCTCAGTAAGCTTGATACGGAGCTTATTCAATAGAGCAGTCATTCTATTTCCCTTCATAAAATCTTTATACACTTCTGAAGACACTTCTTATCTCTGAGCCCTCATAGTATACACAGAAAATAAGTAGGGTTAGTAATTTTCTGAATAAATCCTGAAAATTCTTGCAAAACTGCGCACCTATGTCTCCACTGACGGCTCAGCCTCAGGAAAATAACTACAATTTTCACTTCCTCGCTCGCTCGGAAAACAGCAACATCATCCCCTTCGGCTCCGCCTCAGGAAAATAACTACAATTTTTCACTTCCTCGCTCGCTCGGAAAAATTATAGTTATTCCCATTCAATCGTTCCCGGCGGTTTTGATGTCACGTCAAGCACAACACGATTCACTTCCGAAACCTCATTCGTAATGCGGTTCGAAATACGCGCCAACACATCATAAGGAACACGCGACCAATCCGCCGTCATCGCATCCTCAGAGGAAACCGGACGCAACACAATCGGATGACCATAAGTACGACCATCCCCCTGTACACCCACCGAACGAACGTCAGCAAGCAACACCACAGGGCACTGCCAAATCGAATTATCCAAACCAGCAGCAGTCAACTCTTCACGAGCAATCGCATCAGCAGCACGCAAAATCTCAAGACGCTCGCGGGTAACCTCGCCAATAATACGAATACCCAAACCAGGGCCAGGGAACGGCTGACGAGCCACAATCTTCTCGGGAATACCCAACTCGCGACCAATCGCACGAACCTCGTCCTTGAACAAAGTACGCAAAGGCTCAACCAATTCGAACGTCATATCATCAGGCAAGCCGCCCACATTGTGGTGCGACTTAATGTTCGCAGCGCCTTCGCCGCCACCAGACTCCACGACGTCGGGGTACAACGTACCCTGAACCAAATACTTGATCTCTCCGCCTGCATCGTTCGCCTCTTCAATCAGCTTGCGCTGAGCGGTCTCAAACGAGCGGATAAATTCGCGACCAATAGCCTTGCGCTTAAGCTCAGGATCAGTCAAACCAGAAAGAGCCGAAAGGAAACGCTCAGACTCATCAATGGTGACAACCTTGATGCCCATGGTAGAAGCGTAATCATTTTCAACCTGCTCACGCTCATCCTGGCGCAACAAGCCGTGATCGATAAAGAAGCAGGTGAGCTGATCGCCAACAGCCTTGTGCACCAAAGCCGCAGCAACCGAAGAATCAACGCCACCAGAAAGAGCACAAATCACGCGGTCAGAACCAACCTGCTCGCGAATCTTTTCAACCTGCTCTTCAATAATGTTGCCGGTAGACCAAGACTTCTCAACACCTGCAATGTTGTACAGGAAGTTCTCTAAAGCCTTCTGACCATAATCAGAGTGGTTTACCTCGGGGTGCCACTGCACGCCCGCAAGCTTCTTGCCCTCGTTGACCATAGCTGCGACGTCGGCACCGGGAGTGGTAGCCAAAACTTCGAAGCCCTCAGGAGCCTGCGACACGGAATCGCCATGAGACATCCACACGTTCTGAACATCCGGGGTGCCCGTCAAGAATGAAGAATTCTCCGCACAAATCGTGGCATCGGTGGCACCGTACTCGCGGCGTCCGGTGTGGGCAACTGTGCCGCCCAACGTCTGAGTCATCAGCTGGAAGCCGTAGCAAATACCAAAGATAGGAACGCCAGCTTCAAAAAGCGCAATGTCCCCAGCGGGAGCGCCATCAGCATAAACCGACGACGGACCACCCGAGAGAATAATAGCGGCAGGATTCTTTGCCAGAATCTTCTCGGTAGCCATGGTGTGAGGAACTATTTCTGAGTAAACTCCGGCTTCACGAACGCGGCGAGCAATCAGCTGCGCGTACTGTGCACCGTAGTCAACCACCAGAACCGGGCGCTCTTCGAGCTCGGTTGTGTTAACAGATGAGGTCACGAGTCACCTTACAATGATCGATGATGATACCAACATGCGGTGCATGCTGATGAGGTTAGTTCTATTCTAAAGCACAAGCTCCGTGCTTAGAATCTCTGGGCTGTTTAGTACCGTTTGGTAGCCTGCGGATTTGCTGCGAGCAGTTCGAGGGTCTCGCGGTGGATCTTCTTCTCCACAATGAACGAGAGGAAAGGCACGACGCCGCCGAGCGCCATCACAATCATCTGCGGCAAAGCCCAGCGCATCAAAAGCCACAAGCGGAAGCATGAGAACAGGTAAATCACGTAGAACCAACCGTGCACAATCAAAATCCAAGTGGAGATATTGACGCCGCCGGTCAAGTTTCCGGTTTCGCGGTTGAGCCAGCCCAGAGGAACGCTTTCCCCGGTCAAAGCATTTTGCGCACCAGCCATGAGGTCATAGCCAAAGATGTAGCGAGTAATCATCTCTGCTACCAAGAGCAACAAGAAGGTACCGGAAATCCATGCGCACCATTTGTAAAAGGTGAGTGCGCCGCGAATCTGCGATTCGGTTCCGCCGAATTTCTTGTGAACGGTAAAGCCGCCCTTGCCGTCCGCGCGTCCGCTCTGAGCCAACGTCACTTTCTTGCCGTCGGTGCGTTCTTGGGGGCGCGGGTTCGGTGAGGGGTGAGGAGTATTTTGTTCAGTCACAATCAGCAACTTTCGTAGGGTTGAGGTAGAAAGAAAGTTTTCTACGAAACGTCATCAAAGAAATAATACTGTTGGTCTTCGGGGTCCCAATAGTAGTAACGCCCGCTTTGTTCATCACGCCAGTATTGCCCCTCATACTCAAAGAACTGAGCAGGGTTGTTCTGGTTTTCGTACGAGTCTTTTAGCATTCGCCACCAGAGGAACAGCGCGAAACCGGCAAAGACTACCCATTCGAGGGCGTAGAAGATGTTGAGCCAGTTAACTTCTTCATCGGTCACCTGGTTGGCGTGAACCGGCACAATGGTATCGGTTTGACCCATGATGGTGGCGTTATCAGCGAGCGTTCCGTTACTCTGTAGCGGCAAGTTGTCCGACGCCGGCACCTCGGTATCGGCGGTGACGATGGCGCCATAGAGCGCTGTGTTCCACAGGTTGGTGAGCTGCGCGGCGGCGGCACCGCCGAGCACTCTATTTGCTGAAGAACCATCGGCAACTTCGTTGCTATAGACGGGCGCGTCGTTTGCCACCACGCGTCCTGACACGGTGATCTCACCGCGCGGTTCAGCGGGAATATTTTGCTCTGACGTCCACGCCCGCGCCACCGCAATAGCTCGCGGCGAAGAACCCAGAGAGGTTTTTACCTGCGGGGCGCCGTCGGGTACAAACTCAGAAACCACCCAATAGCCGTGCTCGCCATTGTGCAACTTAGACTCCACCAGATAAGAGGAACCGGCTACATAATGACCGGTTGCCTGCACCATCGAGTCTGACTCTTGCATGGTCAAAGGCTCATGCTCTTTGAGCACGTTAGTCCACGGCTGAACCACGTCCTTAGCTGGATCAGCCTTAATCTGCCCCAAAGTTGAGGCGTTAAGCTGCCACTTGCTCAGAAACATAAAACCGGTGGCTAAAGCTAACACCAGTAATAATCCGGCAATCCACCGCGGAGTAAGAGCTAATTTGAACACGCTTTCTACACTATCTGTTTTAGAGAAAAAATGCCCCGACACCAACTGCGCGCAGGCAGAGTATCGGGGCATTCCCAGGTTATAGCTGACTCAGCGTTTATTCGGCGTGAAAACCGTTCAACACGAGTTCGCTACGCTGGAATGACTTCAAATCGGTGAAGCCGCAGGTTGCCATTGCACGGCGGATAGCGCCCATCATGTTCGAGGTGCCATTGGTGTGGTGTGAGGGTCCGTAAAGAACCTCTTCCAACGATCCAACGACGCCCAAATCAGTACGGATTCCGCGAGGGAAATCAAGCGAATGAGCTTCATTGCCCCAGTAGAGTCCCTTGCCCGGCGCTTCTTCAGTACGAGCCAGCGGCGCACCAATCATCAACGCATCGGCACCCAAAGCCAGAGCCTTCACCAAATCACCGGAACGGCCCAATTCACCGTCGGCAATCACGTGCACGTAACGGCCACCTGATTCATCTAGGTAACGTGAACGAGCGGCAGCAACATCTGCAATCGCAGTTGCCATAGCAGCCTGAATACCCAAACCGCGACGGTTAGTCTTTGACGAGCCGCCACCAAAGCCCACGAGCACACCTGCTGCACCGGTACGCATCAGGTGAAGCGCAGGAATGTAGCCAGCAACGCCACCCACAATTACCGGAACATCAAGCTCGTAAATGAACTTTTTGAGATCAAGGGGTTCGTGATTAGACGAAACGTGCTCAGCCGAAACGGTGGTTCCACGAATCACAAAGAGGTCAACACCGGCTTTCACCACGGTCTCGTAAAATTCCTGGGTATTCTGCGGAGTCAAAGACCCCGCAACAATAACCCCAGATTCACGAATCTGCGAAAGACGCTCGGTAATCAACTCAGCCTTGATGGGCTCATCATAGATTTCTTGCATGCGGCGAGTTGCTGCCACATGATCTTGCAAATCAAGAGAAGTGATTTCATCAAGGTAAGGTTGTGGATCTTCGTAGCGAGTCCACAAACCCTCAAGATTGAGCACACCCAAGCCACCGAGTTTTCCCAAAGCAATCGCGGTATCGGGGCTCATCACCGAGTCCATCGGCGCCGCAATCAGCGGAGTATCGAAGGTAAACGCGTCAATTTTCCAGCTCGTATCTACATCCGCGCGATCGCGAGTACGGCGCGAGGGAACCAGCGCGACGTCGTCCAGCGAATAAGTGCGGCGAGCTCGCTTTGACAAGCCAATTTCAATATCAGGCATAGGAATTCCTTTCATCACGAGCTACCGCCACAGCAACAACTCGAGCATCGTCAGATTTTAGCGGCGGTAGTTGGGTGCCTCAACGGTCATCATGATGTCGTGCGGGTGCGATTCTTTCAAACCTGCAGGAGTAATGCGCACAAAACGACCCTTGTTTTTCAATTCCTCAATGTTGCGCGAACCCACGTAGAACATGGTCTGACGCAAACCGCCCTCAAGCTGGTGCAAAACAGAGGAAAGCGGACCGCGATAAGGAACCTGACCCTCAATACCCTCAGGAATCAGCTTCTCTTCAGAAGACACATCCGCCTGGAAGTAACGGTCTTTAGAGTAAGACTTGTGGCGGCCACGCGAGACCATAGCACCGAGCGAACCCATACCGCGGTACGCCTTAAACTGCTTGCCATCAATAAAAATCAAATCGCCCGGTGACTCAGCGGTGCCGGCGAGCATGGAACCCATCATCACCGAATCTGCACCGGCAACCAGTGCCTTACCGATTTCACCGGAATGTTGCATACCGCCGTCAGCGATCAACGGAACGCCAGCAGGAATCGCGGCCTTAGCTGCTTCGTTGATTGCCGTCACCTGGGGTACGCCCACGCCCGCAATAATACGGGTGGTGCAAATGGAACCGGGGCCCACGCCTACCTTGACGCCGTCAGCTCCGGCGTCAATGATTGCCTGAGCACCTTCGCGAGTAGCTGCCTGACCGCCGATGATGTCCACGTGATCCACGGCAGAATCTTTTTTCAGGCGAGCAATCATATCGAGCACGCCCTGTGAGTGACCGTTTGCGGTATCGATAAAGAGCGCGTCAACGCCAGCTTCAACCAGCGCCATAGCG
>JAUMUA010000093.1 GCA_030530925.1 Rothia sp. (in: high G+C Gram-positive bacteria)
AACCCGTCCTTGTGAAGCAGCCTCCTTAAAAAGCTCTTTCTTGAACCCACCCGATAGAAAGGAAAACCTCTAGGAAGGTCCGTAACTCAATCCGCTCACTTAAAAAGATGCCCGGGGCTCAGGTGGTACGCCGCCGCGGCCGGGTCTTCGTGATTAATAAAAAGAATCCCCGCTTTAAGGCCCGTCAGGGCTAAGGTAGACCGGCTGTAGTCAGCTCAGGCCTGTCAGTCCTTAAAGTGAATCTGTCCCCGGTCTCTTCACGTCCTCCGCCTGAAAGAGACCGGGGGCTTTGCTCTCGCGGAAAGGCCGGCGGGGTCTGGGTAAAGTAGGGGGTATGAGCACAGTCTATAAACTTGCAATTCCCCTGCGCTGGGGTGACATGGACGCCTACGGGCACGTCAATAACGTCACCATGGTGCAGATTCTAGAAGAAGCCCGTGTAGCCCTCTTCGGACCGCCGCCCTCATCAGGGGAACCGGCCCTAGAGCGGCAGGTCCCCCTCCCGCTTTTTGCTACCCTGCCAGCGGGCACCCAGGCCCTGGTCGCTGAAAACCGAGTCAAGTACCGCAACCCCCTGGCCTACCGTGGGGTACCGGTGCGGGTAGAAATGCAGATCAGCAAGGTAACGGCGGCTTCTGTAGCGGTTACCTATGAACTGTACGACCCGGTCACAGAAACCCACTGCGTCTCAGCCAGCACGACCCTGGCCTTCTTCAATACCCAAACCGGTTCCCTGGTGCGACTGAGCCCAGACCAACGCCAGAAACTGAGCCAGTAGGCGGACAGCCCCCGTCCTCCCAGCCTTGGGGCCGGGCTCTCATAAACCTAGTTTTGCTTGAGAAGCTCGGCCAGCTTTGCCAAGGAGCCCTTCCAGGAATCTAGAGTCTGCTCGTGAACACCGGCGGGCAGGGGGCCCTGGGTGAGCTTAAGAATGGTTCCCTCGCCAACACCCTCTTCGGTGACGGCGGTGCCCGCCTCAAGCTCAAGGCGCAGGCCAATCAGGGTGTCTGAGGGCTGGCCGGACGGGGTGGGCAGAGCCTCCCGATACTCGATAGTGTGAGGCTCGGCAAGGGTCACGAAGCGCATATACATGGGAGCCTGGAACTTAGCCTGGTCCTTATGACGCATGACAAACTGCTTGCGACCGCCAATGACCGGCTCCAGGGTTAGAGTGCTGGGAATAATCTTCCAGTCGGCAGGACCGAACCACTTAACAAAGAGGGCGGGGTTAGTAAAGGCCTCAAAGACCTGCTGCGGGCTTGCCGCGAACTCGTGTCGGTAGGTGATGGTTTCCTCTGGTGTGAGGTCTTCAATCTTAAAGTCGTTCATACTTTACTTTTCCTTGCTGGTCTTTTTTGCCTGGGGCCTATCGGTCTCTGCCGGGGAAGGTTCTGGAGCTTGGGATCCCTGAACTTCCTGTGCTTGGGCGGCTTGAGCGGCCTGGCGGGCTTCGGCCTCAGCCTTGGCCTTCATATTGGCCTCCCAGCGGGCTCGAGCCGCAACTGCCCGCTTGGCGTCCTTGGCTGCCTTGCGGGCAGCAGCTTCCTCCTGGGCCTTGAGCTGGGCAACCTTCTTGGCGTAATACTTCCCCAGGAACTCATCGCGGTAGTCGAAGTACTCTCCGGAGTCGATGGCTGCGCGGGCATCGTCCACCATCTTGACGATGAAGCGCTCGTTGTGAATCGAGGCCAGGGTAGCTGAAAGACGCTCGTCGGCCTTGAAGAGATGGTGCAGGTAGGCACGGCTATAGTGGCCACAGGTGTAGCAGTCGCAGCCCTCAAAGATGGGGGAGAAGTCGGTGCGGTAGCGGGCATTGGTCAGGTTGAAGCGGCCGTCGGGGGTGTAGACAGCCGCGTTACGGGCCACCCGGGTGGGGGAGACACAGTCGAAGGTATCGACCCCGTTTTCAATGCCGGTAAAGATGTCATCGGGCTCCGAGATGCCCAGTAGGTGGCGGGGCTTGTTTTCTGGTAGCTCCTCGTTGCACCAGCGCACAATGGTGCCCAGGTTTTCCTTTTCCAGAGCCCCGCCCAGACCGAAGCCGTCAAAAGGCATAGCACCCAGGTCGCGGCAGGCCTTGCGGCGCAGATCCTCGTACTGGGCGCCCTGGATCACGCCGAAGAGAGCCTGATAGGGCTTACCCACCCGCTCCCGAGTGAGACGCTGGTGCTCCGCAATACAGCGCAGGGCCCACCGGCGGGTACGCTCTAGGGCTTCCTCCTGGTAGGCGCGGGAATTGTAGAGGGTGGTCAGCTCATCGAAGGCAAACATGATGTCAGCACCAATCTGATGCTGCACCTGCATAGAAACCTCGGGCGTGAAACGGTGAACGTCCCCGTTGATATGGGACTTAAAGTTCACCCCGTCGTCGTCCACGTGAGCCATGCGCTCCTTGCCCGCGGCTACGTCGTCATCGCCGATAGGACGGCCGTCCGCGCCGGTAGCTCCGGCCACGGTGCCCATATCGATGACCTTCTTAAAGCCAGAGCCCAGGCTCATGACCTGGAATCCCCCGGAGTCGGTGAAGGTGGGGCCCTCCCAGTTCATGAACCTGCCCAGACCACCGGCCGCGTCGAGAACCTCCGGTCCTGGTTGTAGATAGAGATGGTAGGCATTGGCTAGCAGGGCCTGGGCCCCCAGTTCTTTCATGGCCTCGGGGAGTACGGCCTTGACGGTAGCCTTAGTACCCACCGGGGTGAAAGCGGGGGTGGCAATATCGCCGTGTGGGGTATGAATGAGGCCGGTACGGCCCT
Source organism: Rothia sp. (in: high G+C Gram-positive bacteria) (assembly GCA_030530925.1). Classification (GTDB taxonomy): domain Bacteria; phylum Actinomycetota; class Actinomycetes; order Actinomycetales; family Micrococcaceae; genus Rothia. The sequence goes on from JAUMUA010000093.1 coordinate 2,754, forward strand.
GGAAAGCACCGCCGTTGGCCTCCACCTGCTTGCCGGTAGGTTGAGCAGTGTCGGTTAGCCGCTTGCCCAGTTCACAGGAAAAAGTGGGATTAGAGAATTCGGTATTGAGCACGGGCTTAAGTCTACCGGTTGAGAAGGTGGAGGGTGTGTGGCGCGTGTTTAGTCGTCGGAGACGGTTACGGTTACGGGGATGTTGCCGCGGGTGGCGTTGGAGTAGGGGCAGACCTGGTGGGCTGCGTCGGCCAGCGCCTGGGCCTCGTCCTGGGGGAGATTGGGAATAACAACTTCAAGCTCAACAGCCAGGCCAAAGCCCTCACCCTGCTTTCCAATGGAGACCTTAGCGCCGACAGAGGAGTCTTGGATCTTCTTTTTCTGTGTGCGGGCAACCATCTGCAGGGCAGAGTGGAAGCAGGCTGCGTAGCCGGAGGCAAAGAGCTGCTCAGGGTTCAGGCCCTTGCCGGAGCCGCCCATCTCAAGGGGAATGGCGAGATCGGCGTCAAAAGCGCCGTCAACGGTGCGGACGTGGCCGTTGCGGCCTTCGCCGGTGGCCAGGGCTTCGGTGGTGTAGAGGGGTTGCATGGGTTTTCCTTTCGATTCTGTCTCTAAAAATAAGATTACACAATTAAATTGTGCACAATCTAATTGTTAACTAGGAGCTTGCCCACAACCTATACTGGGTGGAATGAACCAAGACAGCAGCCTCGCCCTCGACAACCAGCTCTGCTTCTCCCTCTACCGCTCCAGCCGGGCCGTTACCCGCGCCTACCAGCAGCACCTGGGGGAGTTAGGCCTGACCTACCCCCAGTACCTGGTCATGTTGGTCATGTGGGAGAACCCCGGCGGGCTGGGCATGAAAGAACTTACCGCCCGCCTGAGAGGACGCGCGGCGTCCGTCCCCGGGGCCATCTACGCTGCCTGCGCGGTCGAGGGTCTCGACGTCCTGGCCCTCAAGGCCGAACTTGACGCCCTAGCCGAGCACCTGGCCGAAACGCCTTCCCGGACAGACAGAACCAAGTAGGTTAGGGGTATGGTTCTTGCACGTTTCAAAGCCCACCCCTTGCTCACCTGCATCGCTCTGGCCCTCTGCATAGCGGTTGCATCGCTGCTGAGCAATATCACCACAGACGCACAGCTCTCGGGCCAAGCTGAGGTCATTACCTATGTGCGTAAAGTGGTGAGCAAGTTCCTCAACTCGGGAACCCTATGGGCAGCCCTGGGGTTCTACGCGGGCTGGCTGTGGTCTGGCAGTAGGATGCGCCCCGCCCCGCTCTGGGTACCTGTGGCAGCTGCGGTGGCAGCGTCCTTGGGTGCCCTAGCCGGGCACTATGCCCTGGGGAACCTGCTGGGCATCATGGAAGCCAGCATTTGGATTGAGAACTACCACTGGTTTATTGCTGCCGTCATCATATCGGGGCCGCTGGGTTGGTTGGGCGCTAGGTCCGCGCAGGACGACCGCACAGGCAAGCTCCTGCGCTATCTGGTTCCCCTGGGGGCTGTAGCAGAGCCCCTCGTTACCGGCATGTTATGGTATCCGTCAGGGGTCAGTTTCCCGGTGTCTGAGGTCGCCTCAAGCTATACCGTGGGCTTACTGCTGATGCTTCTGGGTGCGCTGGGACTTTGGGCCGTCTACCGCGCGAATAAGACGGCCGCGCCCGCCCTAGAAAACCCGCGCCGCCGCTTCTAGCACCATCCAGGCCTGGAGCTGGGTCGAAAGATCAACCGGCTGGGCTGGCTTGAGCAGCTCAGAGATATGCCGGGTAACGTCGGGCGAGAAGAGGGCCACCGCCTCACCACGAATTTCGGTGGGATCAATGCCGACCTCGTTCATGGGTAGGTCGGGGTCAAACTCGCGGCGTCCGTCCCAGAAAAGCTCGGCGGTAGCCAGGACCAGCTCCCGCGCCTGCTCCCGTACCTCCTGCGGGAGAGCAGGATGGAGGGCAACTTCTGCCAGGTAACGCACCAGGATACCGGTGAAGAGCCCCCCGTCCCCATTTCCCTGGGTTGTAAGAACCCGCAGGGTCTCTGCCTCCGACACCTTAAAATTACGGCCAAACTCCCGGTCAATACCGGCCAGTACCTCGGCGATATGCTCAACCGGATTAACTGCCAGTAGCTCAGTAGCCCCGGCATCAAGCATAGCCAGGTAGGCTCCCAAAACCGGCCCCTGATTATAGGTGTAAAGCCCCCGCTCCACCGAGGAAATCTCAGCTTGAGCGCCGCGGCCGGAAACCTTAACCCCGTCCAGGTAGAGGCCCCGCTCCGTATCAAAGAGCCAGTTCAGCAGCTGGGCGGCCTGCTCAAGCCGGTGGGCCCGCGCCAGGGCCAGGGCAATGGGGGCGGTCGCCGGGGTGTTTTTAAAATCGTGGTCCTTTGACCAGAAGGAGCCCCCGCCCACCTCTGAGGTACAGGCAGCTGATAGCTCCCGGTAGAGCCGGGTAGCAGCGTCCTGAGCAGCAGAATCTCCCTTGCCTTCCACCGCCAGAGCCAGCCGGTTGAGGCGCTCGCAGGCCAGGGTTAGCCAGGCCATATCGTCGTAGAAGGAATTGATATAGGACCCCAGGTTACGTAGCTGGATGCCGCGGAGTACCGCTCGGGCCTGCTGTAGGGGGATCTGGGCTTGCTCCTGCCCGTCCGGTGCGGTGAGCTGACGGAAGCCAGCATCGACCAGGTTATCCAGCAGATGGGCCTGCCACCAGTAGTGCCACTCGCCCAGCCTTTGACCGCTAGGACGGGTATCGGGGTGTTGGGTGCGCCCAAGGAGGGTGCCAGGGAGACCCGCGACCCGGTGCCCGAAGAGCTGTAGCACGGAGTAGGCGGCTCTGCCTGCCCGCTGCCCTAGCGCCTGGCGGTGTTGAGCGGTGAGCTCTGCGAGCTGGTCGGGTGAGTGCTGCAGGTGCTTAGGGCGCATGGTATCTCTTTCTCTGGCGGAT
>JAUMUA010000094.1:0-3062 GCA_030530925.1 Rothia sp. (in: high G+C Gram-positive bacteria)
GGTAGCCGGGGAGATAAAGAGCTGGGCTTCAATCTCTGCGTTTGATCGGCCTTGGGCCATGAGCCGCAGGATTTCTAGCTCCCGTGGGGAGAGTCGGCTAAGCTTCCCCTCGGCAGAGTGGGATCTTGTCTGGACGGCCTGGGAGGAAGAGGTAGCCCCGCTAGCGCCTCCACCGGGGCCGGAAATGAGAGCGGAAGTATCTGCGCCGGGCAGGCCGGCGCAGGCATGGGCCACCTGCCCGGCAGCCTGCCCCCTGCCTGAGCTACCGCCCAGGAGATGCTGCACAACGTCCGGATCGATGACGGTGCCCCCTGCCGCCACCGTTTCCAGGGCGCGGGCGAACTCTTCGATATCTCCCACCCTATCTTTCAGTAGGTAGCCCAGGCCGGCCGCTGAGCGAGCAAAGAGCTCGCGGGCATAGGCCGTGGCAATGTATTGGGAGAGCACCACGATGGGTAGGTCAGGATAGGTCTCCCGTAGCTGCAGGGCAGCCTTGAGACCCTCGGAGCTGTGGGTAGGTGGCATGCGTACGTCGGTAATCAGGGCATCAACCCCCTCCCCCGCCATAGCCCTGTCGACGGCGGCAAGGAGGGAGGGGGCGTCCGCAACCTCTGCAAGCACAGAGTGCCCCAGCGCTCCCAGCACCATAGTCAGCCCCTGACGGAGCAGGGCGGAATCTTCGGCCAGGATAATGCGCATGGAGCACCTTTCTTATCAGCGTTTCACGTGAAACGCTACAGGGTTGTTGAGTCCTTGGGTAGGGGCAGGGCCAGGGTCAGGCGGGTGGGTCCGCCGACCGGGGAATCCACCTGGAAGCTACCCTCCAGGGCAGCAGCCCGTTCTACCAGCCCGGCTAGGCCGGTACCGCGGGCGGGCTCAGCACCGCCTATACCGTTGTCCTCAAGCGTGACGACCAGGGATTCCCCTACCAGGAAGACTGAGAGGGAGAGGAACTGAGCCTGGGCGTGCTTAATGGTGTTGGTCAGGGCCTCATTGACGGTGTAGTAGGCAGTGTGTTCGATCTTGCGGGGCAGGCGGGCAGGCGCATCGTACATTAGGTGAACCGGAAGGAGGCTGTGCCTTATGAGCTCTTCCAGGGCAGGCTTGAGACCGTGGTCTTCCAGTACCGCCGGGTAGATGCCACGGACGGTGTCTCGCAGGGTCTGCTGGGCATGGGAGAGCTGGGAGCGGGCCTCGGTGAGGTGATCAAGCAGGGTGGTGGCGCGGGCGTCCTGGCTGTCGGCAACCAGATTCTTTGCTTCCACCTCGGCCAGGCCAAGGCGCAGGTTGAGACTAACCAGCTCCTGCTGGACACCATCGTGCAGGTTGCGTTCAATACGGCGACGCTCCCCTTCGAAGGCATCGACTATGGTGGCGCGGGAGGCGGTTAGGCGGGCCAGCTGACGCTCCTGCTCCTCGGGACGGGGGGAAAGAATAAGTTTGGAGAGGCTGCCGCCCGCAGCGGCCATGAGGCCATTGAGGTAGGCAAAGACGATAAGAAGAAGAGGAATGGCGAGCAGGAAGATCCACCAGTGCTGGGGAGTAATCTCTAAGAACTGATCATGTGAAGAGAGAAGGCCCTGATCAATGTAGTAGTTCAGAGTCTCCTGGGAGTAGAGAAAGAGAGGATGTTGCCCGCCGAGGTAGAGCCTGTTACCTGCGCTCAGGTAGTAGGCAAGAACACCGGCGCTGGCCAGGGCCATAACCTGCAGGATGAGTAGGAGACTAGCGATCCACCCCCAGAGAGTGGTTAGGGCTAGGGAACATACCTCACGCCAGGTAGCAATTTCTTTGAGACGGAAGAGAGCGCTCTCTACAAACCCGGCCTTGGGGTAGTCAATGTGGCCATTAGTCACGACGCCGTGGCCGGTCTTGGCCAGACGCCAGCGCTCGTAGGCCCCGAAGCCAATAGCAAGAAAGGGCAGAGCTATGATTCCAAGCAGGGAGGCAGCTAGGCCGGTTACCAGAGAAGCGATGATGCTCTGGGAAATTAGCAGGGCAAAGGCAAGCCAGGGGCCGGCAGTAAAGATATAAAAGGGGCTTGCCATACGGTGCCACAGGCTCTTGATGGGCTTGGGCTGATTGGTTTGGTCAGTATCAAAGGAAGCCGGTGCTTGGGCCTCCGCCGCAGGTGCGGCATCGTGCAGGGTGTAGTCTGTGCTTGTCATGCTTCTATTCTTTCCGGTCTAGCTCCTGGGCACAGTGGAGTAGTCTCTACTCTTACCTGAGGGACACCAGCTAGAGGGTAGAGCTAGCTCTACCCTCTAGCTCCTTTCTCGCACTTTTAAGACCTTCTCAGCACCGACTACCCCGCGTAAAAGCTGCGGATCAAGCGGCTCCCCCTCACGCATAATTGACAGCTGCCCCGTAGCTTCCAGCACCATGCACTGCACCTGGCTCAGCTGGGAGATACCCGCCTTACGCAAGGCCGCATATACTTCGCTCCGGGACAGATGCGAGCGCTTCAAATGAGACAGCACAAACTTTCCATGAGCCATAATCACCCGGGGTCTATGGTTGATATGCCGAATGCCGGTCATTGATTGAACGGCACCAAACACGCTCTCGAGCAGCATGAGGGTGCCCAGCCCCACCATGCCCGAGGCTAGGGTTGGCGGGTGTCCAATAATCACACGGCCGGCCACCGCACCAAACATAATAATGATGACCGCGTCAAAACCGTTCCAGCCACTGAGCACCCGTACCCCAAAGATACGCACCAGCGCCAAAAAGGTCAGGTAGATACCCACAGCTGAGAGCATCACGATCGGAATACGCCAGGGCTCAATTCCCAAATATTCAGTCAGGGCCGGGCCCCAGCCCTGCGGGGGTTCAAACATATCCATTGATTCTACCTACCCGCCGATAGCGTAGGGGGCCTTGGGGGAGCTGGGGGCCGGAGCGAAGTAGCTGAGGTAGTCATAGCACCAGCCTACCGCCGGGCTTACCGGGTACAGGAGTAAGGCTAGCCCAGACGCTTAGACCCCTCGCGTAAGCTCAGGGGAGCCAGCTGGGAGCGGTAGCGGTCGATGAAATCAGCCACCCAGACCGGGTCGGTTTTG
>JAUMUA010000094.1:3072-4789 GCA_030530925.1 Rothia sp. (in: high G+C Gram-positive bacteria)
CGCAGGGACCAGCCGATGGCCTTATTGATAAAGAACTCCTTAGAGCCAAAGTTAAGGGTAATGATCTTTTCAAGCAGGGCAGTATTTGTTTCAGCCTTGCGGGGACGCTGGTGGTCGATAGCTACGCGGCGGACCCAGATATTGGCGTCCTGTGCCCAGTCGAGGATTAGGGCGTCGTCGGGCTTACGCCAGAGAATTTCGCCGACCATGGTGTCCAGGCGGTCGATGGTGTCCCACCAGCTTTTCGCTTCAACGAGGCCGCGTAGCCAGTCGATGTCCTCGGGTTCGAGATAGCGGCGTAGGGCATGCAGATAGTCGAGGGCAGCATACTGGAACTCCCGTTCCGGGGCCTGCCAGCAGGCGTCCACAAAATCGCGGTCGATACCCCGGGTCCTGGCCTGGGCACGGGCTTCAGCGAGGAAGGGTTTAAGAAGCTCCCGGCGCTGCGGGGTTTTAATTCCCAGGAAGGGGAATTGATGACGCATGTAGGCGGACATAGGGCCGGCATTGGCGGGGTTAGATGCGGAGGTGAAAGCCTCACGCAGGGCAGGGAAGTTCATGGGGGCTCTTTCCGGCGAGGTATTCAATACTTGCGAGGGGTCCTAACTGGTTCACCCCGAATAATTCAACGGATGAGGATATTATTCTACAGGCAAGGAATTATGGATAGACTGAATGTATGGTAGCTCAGAGCTCTACAACTTCCAGCCCACCCCGTGGACGGCGCAGCGGTAGCACCCGCTCACGCAAGGACATCCTCAAGGCAGCGAGAACCCTTTTTGCTGAAGGCGGTTTTGAAGGAACCTCACTTCGGTCGATCGCTTCCCGGGCAGGAGTGGACCCTGCCCTAATTCGATATTTTTTCGGATCCAAAGAAGCCCTGTTTTTGATCCTGCTCAAGGAGGTAACACCCCCTCCGGGGCAGACTCCTATACCTCCTGCGGTAGGGGCAAACGACCAGGGAGTAGCTATCGTGACCGCCTACCTACAGATGTGGGAGTCTTCCGAAACCGGCCCGCTACTGAAAGGTCTAGTACGGTCAGCCCTGGGCTCAGCTGAGAGCAGCCCGGCCATCAAAGAAACCCTGGGGCAGCACCTGACGCGCAGCGCCACCACCCCTTCGACCCCCAGCCTCGACGAAACCTCCGCGGCACTTCTAAGCACCCAGCTACTGGGACTAGCCATAGGGCGCTACCTTCTCGAACTACCCCACCTTACCGAGCTAAGCACCGATGAGGTCATTGAAGGTACTGCACCTATAGTTCAGAAATACTTTGACGGCGCCAGCCGGACCGCACCGGGCACCCCTCCTAGGAAACAGCAGGCTCAGGAAGCGAGCACCCAGAAACTCAACAAGCAGAAGCTAGACGAGCAGGAACAGCTGGCACTGTTTGACGGGCTATTCTAAAGACCCCAAGGCTAGCTGGGGTCTTTCAGAATGGGCCTAGAAGGTTTCAGTTCCCGTGTAGGAGTCGTGCACCATGTTGGCAAAGCGGGAGTAATGGCCCTGGAAGGCAACCGCAATGGTCTTAGTGGGGCCGTTACGATGCTTGGCGACAATGACGTCCGCCTCGCCCGCCCGGGTCGATTCCTTCTCGTAGTAGTCCTCACGATGCAGGAGGATGACCATATCCGCATCCTGTTCAATTGAGCCCGATTCGCGCAGATCGGATACCTGGGGTTTCTTATCGGTGCGCTGCTCAGAGCCACGGTTGAG
>JAUMUA010000094.1:4799-5388 GCA_030530925.1 Rothia sp. (in: high G+C Gram-positive bacteria)
CGATCAGGGGCACTTCCAGCTCCTTAGCCATCAGCTTGAGAGCACGGGAGAACTCCGAAACTTCCTGCTGACGCGACTCAACCTTCTTACCCGAACTCATAAGCTGCAGGTAATCCAGCACAATCAGCTTGAGGTTGTTCTTCTGCTTCAGCCGGCGGGCCTTGGCGCGAATCTCCATCAGGGTCATATTGGGTGAATCGTCAATAAAGAGCGGGGCAGAATCCATCTTACCCATGGCAGTGGCGATCTTGGCCCACTGGTCATCGTCCAGCTTGCCCTTGCGCAGGTCTGACAGGTTAATACCGGCCTCAGCGGACAGAATCTTCATAGCGATTTCGTTACGGCCCATTTCCAGGGAGAAAAAGACGGTGGTCATACCGTGCTTAATGGCGGCAGACCTAGCTATGTCTAGAGCAAAGGTAGAGTTATGGGTCGGCACAAAAGCGCGAGAAGCCAAGAAAAGGTGCTGGTCATTGTCCACTTCGATACAGCGCACCGGAACAGAGTCAACAGGCTCTACCGCCAGAATGTAACGAGAACTGCGCTCGGGGGTGGAAGTAGAAGCGCGATCGCGGTGCAGCTGGTTCTT
>JAUMUA010000095.1 GCA_030530925.1 Rothia sp. (in: high G+C Gram-positive bacteria)
TTCAACCAGCACCATAGCGCGTTCATAGCCGTCACCAAAGAAACCTACTGCTGCGCCCACGCGGAGGCGACCTTCGTCGTCCTTGGTGGCGTCGGGGTACTGCTCGGTCTTGATGAAGTCTTTGACGGTAATCAAACCGGTGAGTTTGTTGTTGGCATCCACCAGCGGCAACTTCTCAATTTTGTTATCTGCAAGAAGTTTGAACGCCTCATCTTTGTGCATGCCTTCGCGCCCGGTAATGAGCGGCATGGGAGTCATGACGTCGCGCACGATGCGGGTTGTGTAATCGCTCTCTGGCAAGTAACGAATGTCGCGGTTGGTCACAATACCCAACAAAATGCCGTTTTCATCAACCACGGGCAAACCCGAAACGCGGAAGTGACCGCACACCTGGTCGAGTTCTTCAATCGTGGCGTCCGGGCCAATAGTTGCGGGGTTGGTAATCATGCCCGATTCAGAACGCTTCACACGGTCAACATGGCTTGCCTGATCCTCAATCGAGAGGTTACGGTGCAAAACGCCCATACCGCCCAAACGCGCCATAGCAATCGCAAGGTCAGACTCGGTTACGGTATCCATCGCAGCGGAGATGATAGGGGTTTTGAGAGAGATACGTTTTGACAACTTGGTAGAAGTATCAGCATCTGCCGGGTTGACGTCGGTGTTGCCAGGAAGAAGCAGGACGTCGTCGTAGGTAAGGCCGGTGAAGCCAAATGGATCATCTGACAGTGCGGTAGGCGTAGTCATAGACGTATTGGACCCTTCGATTGTTCGTGAACTAGAGAGTAAAAGGCCATTACTCTCAGGAATAGTCACTTCTAATGATAAACCCCTGGTTGGTGCGAACTCATCGTATTTGATGAATTGCACCTTGAGAGGGCGCTGTGCCAGTTCTAACGAAGAATGACCGCGCGCTATTCCCAACCCTTTTGATCGCGCGTTTTGATGGCGCTTTCCATCCGATCAATGAAGATAGAGCTTGCCGACATCTCATAAGTTCGCGTGATGTGCGAGTTATCGCGATAGGTATAAACGTTGCCTATGGCGGATGGGCATTTACCATCGGGGCAAATAATATCCGTCATATCCACTAACGCCAGATTAGAAATATCTGAATACTGTTTGAGCGGATTTTCTGAGCGTGCCAGCTCAGAATCAAACGAGCACAGCGAACGGGTGCGGGTTTCACAATCCGCGTGCGTTTCTTCGAACCGCGGGTTATCGCGCAGTGCAATCAACCCAATTTTTTCCTCACTCAAGTGCTCTGCAAAACTTTCGAATCCAGTGGGCACGCTCTCCCCCGAATTTTCGAGCACACTGGTCGTACCCACCGTTATGACTTCGTCGGGTTTTGCTTGATCAATATAGTTGGTGGCACTGGAAATCCAGCTTTTACAAGCGTCGGTGTTCGTTGCGGCATCAGGCTGCAGAAAATAACAGTCGTTGAACTGCACAAATTGCAAGTCCCAGTTCTCTTGCTTGGCAAGAGCAATGAGGTTATCGCCCCATTGGTCCATGTGGGAGTTACCGACGGCGATTACTCGCTTTGTTGGGTTGCTGTTAACCACTAGCTGGTTACAGTTCCACGAGGCAAAGTGGTACGTATCGAGCACGTTTTGCGGGCAGGAATGTCCGTAAATCGGACGATCGTCAAAACGCTCTGCTGAAAGAGGCAAAATGCCGGCGTCTGCGCTTCCCCGATAGGTAAAGCCTGGAAGCAACGATTGGGCACCTGGGTTATCAACTTTAGGTTGCGCTTTGAGGGTAGCGTTTTGAATCACCAGACGCTCTTGCCAGTTATCGATCACGCCATTGACCGCAATCATGCAGCACGCAATGACGGCGAGAGAAGGAACGATGCGTCGATCAAGCCATTTCCAAGCACGCAAGGGACGCTCTACCAGGTTGGTGATAATCCACGAGAGTGCGACAGAGAGTACAAACAGAACAATGCCCGCGAGGAATCCCGCTTTCTCGCGGTTTTGGTTGTACAAATAAAACACCAAGAGGGGCCAGTGAATCAGATACAGACCGTAGGAATATTTACCCAGCCATAAAAAGGGTTTGCGTGAGAGAAAATGATCCACTCCCCAGCTCGAGCCACTCCCGCCAGAGAGAATGACGGCTGCAGCGGCTAAAGTTGGCCACAACGCAATATAGCCCGGGAATTGCCCTTGCACATCAAGTACGAGTCCGCACGTCAAGATAGCAACTAAACCTAACCACCCCAGCACAATTTTTAGCCGTTGGGGCACTCTAATCATCGGCAAGAAAATTGCTAACAAAGAGCCTAGGGCAAATTCCCAAAGGCGTGCCCAGGTATTGAAGTACGCCGTCGCCTGCTCAGCGTGCGTCACGTGAATGGAATACGTCAACGAGGCAATAAAGACCGCGCCAAAAACCGTTCCTAGAATAAGGCGCGGTGCGCGACGAAAAATCTTGAAGAGGACCCAACATAGCGCAAAAAGTAGCGGCCACAGAATAAAAATCTGCCCCTGCACCGAAAGCGACCAAAAATGACGCAGCGGCGAAGCGGCGGAGGAATCGGCGGCGTAGTAGTCCACCATGTTCTTGATAGACCACCAGTTTTCGCGGTAGAGAATAACTGACTGCGCTTCGTCCATAATTCCAGGCCAGCGCGGAGCTGGCAGGAACATACGAGTACCCCACAACACACCTAAAACAGTGAGCGTTGCCAACGGCAAAATGCGCTTAAAAGTGTGCACCCAGTACTTTACGAGCGCAACAATAAAAACTCGTTGCCCGCTCTCAATCTTTCGAGTGAACGAGAGAGTCATCAAGAAGGCAGAAATCAACAAGAAGATATCGACGCCGCCAGAAACCTTGCCGAACCAAAAATGGTAGATAGCAACCAGGGTTACTGCGAATGCACGCAACCCCTGAATTTCTGGGCGAAACCTATTTAAGCCAGCCGAAGGTGCAGCGGGCTGATGATGAGAATTATTCATTCAACTTCTTAACGCCAAATACAGCAGGTGAGGGAACGCGCTTTCTATTGTTTTTTGGTTGAATTAGCCCGTTGCAAAGCTTCATCGAATCGCGGTTTCACGGCGTCGATGGTCGTTTCTACATAGGAGTTACTCACGTGATTAGCATCCATGTAGGTATAGACATTACCGATGACGGCGGGGCAGGTGCCGTTAGGGCACACCAAGTCCGTCACGTTCACCGTAGCGAAACCTTGGTAGGTACTCTCGAGCGGCGTCAATGGATTGTTATTGACGTCCTGACCTGCAGGTTTGGTGCAGTCCTTACCTTGATCGATGCAATCGGTAAATGGCGCATCAAATCGGGGATGATCACGTAGGGCAATAACTTCTTTGCCCTCTTGAGTCAAGGTAGAAATGCGATTTTTCATACCGTCGGTCACGTGATCTTGTTGGCTAGGTTCGCTTTCACTACCAGTTAAGAACACTGTGCTAGCGCCGGAATCTTGAACAAACTGCATGGCCTGGTTGGAATAACCCTTGCAGTCATTCTCGTGCCCCTGAGCAGGGGTATCAAAGAAACAACCACCTTCGAGATAAAAATAAAGATTCCAGTTATGTTCTTTTGCATACGCTGTAACGGTAGGAGCCCACACCTGCATGTGACTATTGCCCACGGCAACAACGGTACGTTCAGGGTTATCTACCTTATTAGCTACGCTACAGAAATCATTGAGCTCTACTTTGGTCTCGAAAGGCAAACCTGCTTGAGCACACCCCTCTCCCAATGGTGCCCAATCATCTGGAAGCTTTGAGAGTGCAGGATATGTTGCCGCATTGGGATCACCCTGGAATTGGTACGCGGAATCAAGCACCTTTGCACCAGGATTATTGAGATCTTTAGTGAGCGCGGCTTGTTGTGCCTCATGATTAATCTTTGCTTGCCAGCTCCAAGCAGGTATCAGCACAAGCGCCATGCAGGCTATAATCACAGCTAATCCGCGAGTCTTTGAACGATCCAAAGACTTGATTGAACGCAACGGGGTTTCAATCCAACGCGTTACGAGGTACGCCAAAATCATGGAAATGGTAAGTAGACCAATACCGGAAACCCAACCAGCTTTTTCAGTATGATTACGGTACAAGAAGAAGACCAAAAGTGGCCAGTGAATCAGGTACAGCGCATAAGAGAAACCGCCAAGTTTAATAAGCGGGTTCAAGGTCAATAGTTTTTCAGGCCCAAACTTCGTTTGGGTATCACCGGCAACAATAATCATGGACGCCGCCAGTGTAGGCCACAGCGCGTGGTAACCGGGGAAGACGCCTTCGACGTCAAAAATAAATCCGCACGAGATAATCATGGCAATGCCCGCCCAGCCCATAACCGCACGAATGTAACGGTTAATATTCAGCCAAGGCAAAATAATGGCAACCAACGACCCCAGTGCAAATTCCCACAAACGTGCGAAGGTGTTGAAGTATGCGGTCTGCTGGTTAGCTGCTGTGGCATAAATAGAGTAGGCCAATGAGCCTACAAATACCGCACCAAATAGTACGGTCATGAGAGTGCGAGCTTGCATGCGAGTAGCACGCAAAATCAGCCAACCCATCATAAATATCAGGGGCCAAATGATGTAAATCTGTCCCTGCAAAGAGAGCGACCAAAAATGACGGAATGGCGAAGCTACCGAAGAGTCTGCGGCGTAATAGTCCACCAGGTTGGCAATAGACCACCAGTTTTCGTAGTAGAACACCACAGACTTAGCTTCTGATATTAAGTCCACCCAGCGTTCTTCGGGCAATATCAGATACGACCCCAGCATAATGCCCACGACAGTTACTGAGGCCAGCGGCAAAATACGCTTAAATACGTGTATCCAATACTGAACGATGGTTTTTACACCAGCAAAGCTCTTGTTCTCAAGTTTGCGAGTGAACGAGCCGGCCATCAAGAAAGCAGAGATGAGCAAGAAAACGTCAACGCCG
>JAUMUA010000096.1 GCA_030530925.1 Rothia sp. (in: high G+C Gram-positive bacteria)
ATTGATTAAGTTGCACAACGGTACTGAAGCCATGATTCCTTTTGTGGAGGAATTGGTGCCAGAACTTGATTTGGATGAGAAGTATATTGTGATTGATCCGCCGGCTGGATTGCTCACCCTGAACGATTCGTCGTCTGAGCAGGAATAACAGTGCTCACTTTAGATGTCATTACAATCTTCCCAGAGTATTTAGCGCCTCTTGAGCTGTCCTTGTTGGGTAAGACTCAAGAGAAGGGCTTGGTAAATCTTCAGCTTCACCAGCTGCGGGATTTCACGAGCGATCGTCATAAAACTGTTGATGATACCCCCTACGGCGGGGGAGCTGGCATGGTCATGCGAGCTGAGCCCTGGGGGCTCGCTCTTGATCATGTTTTAGAAAACTCTCCTGTGGCTCAACACCCCGCTGAGCAGAATCGCCCGCTCCTGATTGTGCCCTCGCCTGCCGGCGAGGTTTTTAATCAGCAACTTGCCTACGATTTATCAGCAGAAAAACACATCGTTTTTGCCCCGGCTAGATATGAAGGCATTGACGAGCGTGTTTTGGACTGGGCAGAAGGGCCATTCCGGGTACTGCCTGTATCCATCGGTGATTATGTGCTCTACGGTGGTGAAGTGGCAGTGATGGCAATGATTGAGGCCATTGCTCGCTTGATCTCTGGCAGAAGAATCTCATACCGGCGGTCTTCTGGAATATCCTGTTTACACCAAACCCGCACAGTGGCGCGAGCGAAATGTGCCTGATATTTTGCTGTCAGGAAATCACGGAGCCATTGCCCGATGGCGCCGTGATCAACAAATCCAACGCACGTTTGAGCGTCGTCCGGATATGTTGGCTGATATAGATCAGAATGCGTGGGATAAGAAGGACCGTAAACTGCTCAACGAATTGCGGGCGCAGCGCAATGCAGAACTGAAGTTGATGCGCCAAGCGCGCCGCGAAGACGAGCAACAATAGTCCCTTAGAAACCTCATGCGCTCTATCTCACGCTGAATTTATGGGAGTAAAGCGTCGAAATCTTGGGCAGAGCGTGACATAATAACTCTTTGTATTCATTTTGGGTACGCCCCTGCCGCAGGGGGATGAGCGACCATAACAAAATGATCCGTGTTCATTGCAATCAATGAACATGAACAACGTTTCTTCATCACAGCAACAGTCTGATGTTCTAGACACTGTGCATGAAAGTATCACGAGAGTGTTAGACCTGCGGCTGATACCTCAGGAGAAAAAATGCAGACTCTTGACTTTCTTGATAACAAGTCACTTCGCAACGACATCCCCGAATTCAGCGCTGGCGATACCCTCAATGTTCACGTAAACATTGTTGAAGGTAACCGTTCACGTGTTCAGGTTTTCAAGGGATTCGTTCTTGGTCGTCAGGGTGCTGGCGTTCGCGAAACCTTCACCGTTCGTAAAGTTTCCTTCGGTGTTGGCGTAGAGCGTACCTTCCCAGTTCACTCACCTGTTATCGACAAAATTGAGGTTTTGACTCGCGGTGACGTCCGTCGTGCAAAGCTTTACTACATGCGCGATCGTCACGGCAAGGCTGCTCGTATCCGCGAAAAGCGCGACAACGAGAAGTAAGTCTACGACTTCTATGGAACAGACCGAAAGGTCCGCATCCTGCACCAGGCGCCCCTCCCGTTTTCGGGGGTGGCGCCTGTTTGCTGTTGCCTTCGCTCTGGCGCTCATCATTTTGGTGGTAATCAGGAATTTCTTTTTTGAGGTGTATTTCATTCCCTCAGAATCGATGCAGCCGATTCTAGAGCCGGGGGACCGGATCGTCGTCAATCGCACCATCCACGATGTGCACCGCGGCGACGTCGTCGTTTTTGACGGCACCGGCTCGTACGACCCCTATGTGAGCGCCTCTCCGTGGCTCTCTCACCCGGTCAAGACGACGGCGCAGTGGCTGGGCCTGGTGGGCTCAGATACGGTGTATGTGAAACGAGTAATCGGCGTAGCCGGAGACACGGTACAGTGTTGCAGTGCCAACGAGAAATTGCTAGTCAACGGTCAAGAAGTGGATGAACCTTATATTTTTCCCGGTGATAAACCATCCGAGCAAAAATTCACGGTAACTGTTCCCGCAGGGCGTATGTGGGTGATGGGCGATCACCGCTCAAACTCTCGGGATTCTCGAGATTTACTCGCCGCGCCGGGCGGGGGAATGATTCGCACCGAAAAAGTTATTGGTGAGCCCGTTGCCATTCTATGGCCCATAGCGCGCTGGAAAACTTTCCACTAGAGATGCGATACCAATAATCACTATGGCGAGGAAACGGCGAGCGCCTTCACCTAACTGAGCCTATCGCCAGTTAAACTTACAAAAGCTTTGAGTACTCCAGAAAGAGGTCTGCTTGTGTCTGAACACAATGAATCAAACCCCCAAAAGCGATCTTGGTTAAGAAAAAACGGTTCGGATGCGGCGGCTTTGCGCCACCGTGAGGTTCCTGATGACGAGCGTGAGAGTGGTTGGGGAGCTCAAGTTAAAGAGTTCTTGATGGTGATCATCTATGCTCTGCTCATCGCTTTTATTCTCAAGACTTTTATTATTCGAGGTTTCTACATTCCCTCGGGTTCTATGGAAAACACGCTTCAGGTTAATGACCGCGTGTTTGTTAACGTTGCAGGATCCATGTTTAGCCAGGCAGATCGCGGTGACATCATTGTGTTTAAAGACAACCGCAACTGGATTGATCAATCCACCGTGGGTGAGCCCAATCCGGTGCGCACAGCGCTTTCTTTCGTTGGTATTTTACCCGATACTTCTAATAACTATTTGGTCAAGCGTGTGATTGGCGTGGGTGGCGATCACGTGGTGTGCTGCTCAGCCGATGGCAAGATTACCGTCAACGGCGAAGCCATTGATGAAAGCTCCTACTTGTACCCTGGCGCTAATCCCTCTGACATTCCCTTCGACGTGATTGTTCCCGAGAACTCCTACTTTGTGATGGGCGATCACCGCAATAACTCCGCTGATTCGCGCTACCACATTGAAGATGGCACCGAATTTATTAGCGACGGCGACGTCGAGGGGAAAGTTTTTGTTCTGGCTTGGCCGTTGAACCACTTTAAGTTCTTAGGTGGCGCTGACGACGTCTTTGCCAACGTTCCCAGCAAGCCCTCTGATTCGTAACCGTCGATGAAAACCTCATCACAGCAGCCTTCGGCAACTTTGGACATTGAGCGGGAATTATTCTCGCAAGGTGTTCAGCTCATTGCAGGTATTGATGAAGTCGGACGCGGCGCCCTCGCTGGACCTGTGAGCGTGGGCGTTGCGCTCGTCGGCTTCGATGCGGAGCTAGAAGTTGAAGGGTTGATCGATTCTAAGGCGCTGAGCCCGGCTAAACGTGAAGCTATGGTTCCGCTCATCAAGAGCTGGTGCAAGGTTGCTGTGGGGCATGTTCAAGCCGCAGAAATCGATGCGTTGGGGATGACCCTTTCACTTCGTTTGGCAGCTCAACGAGCCCTCGCCCAAATCTGTACTCAGAATCTGGTGCCCGATGTGGTACTACTCGATGGTAAACATGATTGGCTCACGCCGCCGCAACCGCACCTTCTCCAAGCTTTAGATACTGCAGAAAGTCTCTATGAAGATTTGGTGTGGCAAGCATGGTCGGGTTCCCCTTGGAGCGGATCGGTACAAACCGTGATCCGTGGTGACTATCTATGTGCTTCGATTGCCGCGGCGTCCGTCGTTGCCAAAGTAGAACGCGATGCGGTGATGCAAGAACTTTCCCAGCGCTATCCCCAGTTTGGATGGGCGCAAAATAAGGGGTACGGGGCAGCTAAGCATCAAGAAGCTATGGGAACTCATGGTGTGTCTGCCCAGCACCGATTGTCGTGGAAGTTGGGCGTTTCAGCGCAACAGCTGAAGCTCGCCTATGAGGAAAGGAACGCAGCAACTTATGAGTAGTGAAGAACTCGAAAACTTTGAGGCTAAAGCTCAGCTCGAACTCTACGATGAGTACCGTAATGTTGCTCAGCTCTTTACCTATATTGTTGAAACGGATCGCCGCTTTTACCTTGCCAATTCAGTAGAGGTGACGCCGCAGGTAGGGCAAGGAACGGTATATTTTGACGTCGTCATGAATGATGTGTGGGTATGGGATATTTTTAGAGCCTCTCGCTTTGTCAAAAGTGTGCATGTGTATTCCTTCAAAGACGTCAATGTTGAAGAATTGGCGTCTCAAGCTGACTTTGTAGTACCTGAAATGTAGTGCTGGAAGATTCCACTTTGGAATCTTTGATCCAATCTTTATTCACCAGAAGGCTGTGGATTGCTCCCTAAAGGGTAGTTATCCACAGTTTTGCTCTTTAAGGCTCATGGCAAGTCTTCTCTTGGGGCACAGTAGGTATCAACTACTGCAGAAAGAGACCAAGCATGAGCACAACTATTGAGCTGGGACAATGGGGTGAAAAAATCGCTGCCGCCACCCTTGAATGCATAGGGTACTCAATCATCGAACGAAATTGGCGTCCGTCCCCAAGTCCCACAGAAGAACCCTTGCGCGGTGAGATTGACCTCGTGTTGCAAAGCCCTGAAAACCACATCGTGTTTGTGGAAGTTAAAACGCGCTCGACTCAATACTGTGGGCATCCCTTTGAAGCGATTACTCCGCAAAAAAGTCAGAAGCTTAAGCACCTTGCTTATGCATGGTGTACCCAGCATGCTCGGGGACAAAGACTATCTATCCGCATTGATGCTGTTGCTGTCACCGGTAGCACTACATCGTTTACGGTAGAACACCTACAGGCGGTGTGCTGATGGGATTCGCTCGCACATATTCAGTGGCACTAGTGGGAGTACAAGGCCATATTGTTGAGGTCGAAGCTGATATC
>JAUMUA010000097.1:0-3747 GCA_030530925.1 Rothia sp. (in: high G+C Gram-positive bacteria)
CAGCCCATAAGGTTGCTCCCCCAGCTCCCCGAGCCCGGTCTGTAGGAATGCGGCGGGGGGCTTCCCGGCTCTCTGCCTCCCGCCTGGGGGTAGGGGCAGACCGGGCTCCGTCGGTATCGCCCCAGGTGGCCCGCATAGATAGCGGACGTTGGGCCCGACTTGAGGCAGAACCGCTCGACGCTACTGTGGCCGCTGCCGCCCGGGCCGAACTGCTCATGGACCGCTACGGGGTGCTCACCCGCGGGGCTGTGGCTCTTGAAGATAGCCCCGGCGGCTTCGCCGCCGTCTATCGGGTCCTCTCGGCTGCCGAGGAAAAGGGCCTGGCCCGCCGCGGCTACTTCATCGAGGGGCTGGGCGCTGCCCAATTCGCGGCCTCAGCTACAGTAGACCGTCTCCGCTCGGCGGAGGAGAGCACCCCGGCCGATGACGAGAGGCAGAAAGCTGCCGCCGGTACCTCCACTTACGCCCCGGTGCGGTCTACCCGCCACTCGGTCCTGCTACTGGCAGCTACCGACCCGGCTAACCCCTACGGGGCTACCCTGCCCTGGCCAGCCCCCGTCCCCTGGGATTCCCAGCGTACCCCTATCAAGCACAAGCCCGGCAGGAAGGCGGGGGCCGTAGTAATCCTGGTAGGAGGAGAATTGATCCTCTATCTGGAACGCGGCGGCAAAACCCTGTTGCCCTTTACCGAAAGCACTGGCCGGGTGGCGCTCGCTGCCCCCCTGATCGGCCAACTGGTTCGATCCGGAGTGGCCGATAAAATCGTTATCGAAACCGCGGGTGGGGTGGATGTGCTCAGCTCCCCTGATCCCCTCCCTCCGGCCGACCAGCTAGAGGTCCCGGATCAGGCCGTTGAACACCCCGTGCTTGTACTGCGGCGGTCCCTGCTGGCCGCTGGCTTCTATGCGACCCCGCGGGGGTTGCGGATGCGGAAGGACTACTCCTAAAACAGGAGGACCTCCCCTACCTGGGGGAGCAGGGGAGGTCCTTTATAGCTAGGGGTTTTAGCTCTTTAGGCGGTGAGTTTATGTTCCACGCTCGCGCTCTCGTAGCCAGCGCGGAAAGCGCGGACGCTACGGACAAGGTAAACGTAGAGAACACCGAGGGACATGAGAAGCATCATGACCATAACAACCATGAGTGCTGTCGAAAGCAGATTCATTGTTCTGACCTCCATCTAGGGGACAGGCGGCTGGGAGACCGCCTAAGGGGTCAGGGCCCACTCTAGCAACCTTGCTTGAGCCTGCCCTATGTATTAAGTTAGTGCCGGATCATGAACTTCAACTGTGAAGCATGATGTGAAAAGACTATACACCTTTTACCCAGGTGGCACGCAAGTTTCTGGTTTATATTACGGGCAGCCAGGCGGGCAGAAGGTCATAATTCAACAGGTCATATTTCAATAAGGCGGAAGGGGGCGCACCGTGCCTGAAGGGGACACCGTATGGCGGCAGGCCCGTTCACTCCACCGCGCCCTTGCCGGCAGAACAGCCCACACCACAGACTTTCGCTACCCCCGGGTGGCTGATATCAATCTAGCGGGCCAGCCCATTCACGGAGCCCTAGCCCGAGGCAAGCATCTTCTGCTTCGTATCGGTGAGATGACGGTGCATTCCCACCTGAAGATGGAGGGCATTTGGCACCTCTACGGGCAGGGCACCGCCGGCCAAGAGGAAAAGTGGCGCCGCCCCTCCGACCAGGTGCGGGCCATCATCCGGGCCAACGCCCGCCTTGATAGCACCGGCCGGGTACTAGCCGGCAGCCAGCCAGTAGAGGCAGTGGGCTTTTCCCTGGGCCTACTAGAAGTTTTTCCCACCAACCAGGAGGCTGACCGCCTGGCCTACCTAGGCCCAGACCTCTTAGGCCCCGACTGGTCGCTTGAGCGGGCAGTAAGCAACCTGGCTGCCCGCCCGGAGCGTCCCCTGGGAGTAGCCCTGCTAGATCAGAAAAACCTGGCCGGCATCGGCACCATCTACCGGACCGAAACCTGCTTTCTGGCGGGGCTAGACCCCCGCACTCCAGTAGGGGCCGTCCCCAACCTAGCTGCCCTGGTCTCAATCGCCCACCTGCTACTGGATGCCAACCGGGGCCGTCCCCACCGGGTCACCCGCACCAGCGCTGAGCCACTCTGGTGCTACGGGCGGGCCCAGCAAGCCTGCTACCGCTGCGGGGAAACCATCATTAAGGAGAACCTCTCAGAAAGCGGTACCGGAGCCGACCGCTACGCTGCCGGCCACCTCTATGTCCGCGAGGAAGATATCGACCGCATTAGTTTCCGCTGCCCCGGCTGCCAGGAACTCGTAGGATAAATCTTCAAAAACAGGCAGGAGTAAACTACTGACCATGAGCACCCCCACATTTACTCCTAGCTACAGCCCAGATACAGCCCTGCAACAGGCCCTGGCCAGCCGCTTTTTGCGCTATTCGGCAATCTCTAGCCAGTCAGATGCCTCGGTCTCAAGCCTTCCCACCAGCCAGGGCCAGTGGGAACTAGCCCGTCTGCTCCAGGAGGAACTTACCGCAGCCGGAGCCCAAGAAATACACCTTAGCGACAGCTGCGTGCTCACCGCCCGGATCCCCTCCACCCTACCCGCCGGAGTTAAGGCCCCTGCTCTGGGCTTCTGCACCCACCTGGATACGGTCGATGTGAACCTCTCCCCCGACGTGAAAGCCCGCATCATCAGCTACACCGGCGGGGATATCTGCCTCAACCCCGAACTCGATATCTGGCTCCGCGAAGCCGAACACCCCGAAATTACCCGCTACAGGGGACAGGACATCATCGTCACCGATGGCACCAGCGTCCTGGGCGCCGATGATAAGGCCGGAGTCGCCTCGGTCATGGAAGCCGCGGTAGGCCTCCTGGCCCAGGATGCCGCCGCGCAAGCCAGGCCCCAGGAACAGGAAAAAGGGACCGGGGCACAGGGGCACCCGGATATCTACCTCTCCTTCGTACCCGACGAAGAAATCGGTCTGCGAGGGGTAAGAACCATGGATCTAGCCCGCTTTCCCGTAGACTTTGCCTACACCCTGGACTGCTGCGAGCTGGGCGAGCTGGTTGAAGCCACCTTCAACGCCGGGCAGGCCCACCTCTTTGTGGAAGGAGTCACCGCCCACCCCATGAATTCCAAGGGCAAGCTGGTCAACCCCATCCTCGTCGCCCAGGACTTCATCACCCAGTTAGACCGCAACCAGACCCCCGAACAGACCCAGGGGCGCGAAGGCTACCTCTGGGTCAACGCAATAGCAGGAAACCAGGCAACCGCAAGCGTAACTATCAGCATCCGCGACCATGACCGGGCAGGCTACGACAGCAAGAAAGCCTTCCTGCGCGACCTAGCCCAGCGGACGGCAGCAGCCAACCCGCGTGCCTCCGTCCAGCTGGATATTAAGGACATCTACAGCAACCTTGAGGAGGCCAAAACCAGCACTAATGCCCTAGCAGTGAAGCGCCTGCACACCGCCTACCGGAAGCTGGGCATTACCCCCATTGAACTGGCTATGCGCGGGGGCACCGACGGTTCCTACCTCTCTACCCGGGGTATTTTTACCCCCAACTTCTTTACCGGGGCACACAACTTCCATTCCAACTGCGAATTCCTACCCCTTCCGGCCTTTGAGGCCAGCTACCGGGTAGTGCGGGAGCTCATGGCCGGCTAAGGCTCTGCGATAATAGAGCCCATGCGCCGAATCAACCGCCACCTTACCCCCAAGCCCTTACCGCAACGTAAGGGTATTGATGCCGTC
>JAUMUA010000097.1:3765-4809 GCA_030530925.1 Rothia sp. (in: high G+C Gram-positive bacteria)
AGCACGGTACTGGACTACCTGGTGGCCCGCTTCTACCCCCACGAACGTGCCCTCTTCACCTCTCGCTTTGACCGCAATGAGGTTAAGGACGCCGAAGGTCGGGCGGTTGCCCCTCATGCCCCCTTGACCGGACAAAAGATTTGGTACTACCGAGAGCTGGGCCAAGAGAAGCCGGTACCCTTTGACATGCCGGTGCTCTATGAGGACGAATGGGTCCTGGCCATCGACAAGCCCCACTTCCTACCCACTACCCCCAACGGGTCTTTCGTTGCTCACACGGCCCTAACCCAACTACGGGTACGGGAGCAAAACCCCGATCTAATTCCCGTCCACCGCCTGGACCGGGCAACAGCCGGGGTGGTGCTCTTTGCCAAGACCCCTCAAGCCCGTGCTCCCTTCCAGACCATGTTCCAGCGGCGGGAGCCCAGCAAGACCTATGAGGCTATCGCAGCCCCTCTTGCCCAGCTGGGGACAGGTGAAAGTCAGACGGTGCGCTCGCGTATTGATAACCGACACGGAGCCCTACAGGTAGCCCATACCGGTCTTGAGCTTCTGCCCGGTGATACCGGCCCCCTGCCGGTAGAGACCCGGGCCGAGCAGCGCGAACGCCGCCGCTCGGGAGCCTCCTTTCAGGGGCTCAATGCCCAGTCCCGTATTACCTGCCTGCAGGTCTTCGAGATGCCCGACGGTCTCCTACCGCCTGTTTCTGGGGCTAACCCGGCCCTGTCCCTGCCCACGCCTGGAACTCCCCTGGCCCACTATCTTTTGGAGCCGCACACGGGCAAGACCCACCAGCTACGGGTGCATCTGGCAGCTGCGGGTGCACCGATTCTCGGGGACCTGGTGTACCCGACTGTTCTGCCTCCTGCCGAGGACGAGCCAGCCCTTCCCCTGCAGCTTCTGGCTAGATCCCTCACCTTCTCCCACCCCTTTACCGGTCAGCTGGTAGAGGTGAAAAGCGGCCGGAGCCTAAGACTGGCTCCCTAAGAGTTCTGTCCGAGCAGGCTCAGTTTACCCAGCCGGTAGACTAAAACCAGCCCCGTC
>JAUMUA010000004.1:0-27959 GCA_030530925.1 Rothia sp. (in: high G+C Gram-positive bacteria)
ATGAAGTGCAAGAAGCGGTCATTCACAGCCACGAGCTATTGCACGAAGTGCTCAGGAAGTTAGACCGCATTGAAGAAACTCAGCGCGAACAAGCAACCCGCCTAGAGCGAGTTGAACAAGCTCTCAGCGTTAAGGGACGCGTGCGCTCGCTTACCACTAAACTTCAGTATGTAACCAAGCGAAAAGGGTAAATGGGTGAAAATTCTAGTATTGGCTGATGTGGGTCAGCCTGTTTACCATGTTGGTGATGAGGCTATGGGCATTGCTGCAGCGAACGAGCTGATAGCTCGCGGGCATGAAGTTATTTTTGCCACCCGTTCGCTGGAACACTCACGGCAACTGATAGGGATAGGAACTGACTATATTCCTACCTTGGAATTCCCCTGGCCGCCTGCTGAACGCGAAGTGTATCTTGATGAGTTAGAACGTTATCTCTTCCACCACGAACGTACGGATCCGCCGTCAGAGCAACACCTGCGATTTGAACAATTTGTGAGTGATGTTTCTGGGGCTGATACCGTCGTGATTGCAGGTGGCGGAAATATGAACTCTCGCTACGGATGGCTATTATATGAACGTGCTGCGCTGGGTATGGTGGCTCGTTTCTTGAAGAAGCCTCTGGTGATTTCTGGGCAATCAGTGGGGCCAGTGCTCACCGAACGTGACGTTCATACACTCACCACCTTGCTGAATTCTGCGCAGCTGGTGGGTATGAGAGAAGAGCCCTCTCAACGTTGGTGCGCCGAGCGGGACGTTAATACCATCGCTGGAATTGATGACGCCGTATTCTATGCTCCTGCTCGCCGTCGGGTTCCCGGGGAGCAAGCCCACATACTGACTGCAGAAAATCTTCCTGCCCCATATCTCAGCGTTACCCTCAACGGGATGACAGAAGAACAGATACAGGCTACCGCCACCCTGCTGGATAATTTATCTGAAAAGACTGGTCTGACGAGCGTCTTTGTTCCTCATATGGGCATCCCAGAGGCACAGGACGGGGACGTTGCTGTGCATCGTGCGGTGGCTGACCAGATGCAATCACACCCCGTGCTCTTACCTATTGTTCATGCTGATACTGCTACAGAGATTCATCGTGGGGCTGTTGCAGTGGTGACGACTCGTTACCACCCTGCCGTATTGGCAATGGCATACGGAGTACCTGCGATAGGGCTTCTTCCTGATGCGTTCACAGACATGCGCCTAGGTGGTGCATTGGCGCATTTCGGTCTGCAAGATTTCGCAGTTCCGTTAGCTCTTGCGGCGTCGAAATCTACAAAATTGGCGTGTTTAGAATTGATAAACCGCAGGGAGGAACTTTCACCCAAGTTGTGTGCCCGAGGCAAGGAATTGCGAGTTTTTGCAAACCAATGGTGGGACGCCGTTGCTCAGGTTTGTGCTGGTCAAAAAGCAAATGTTGCTGGCGTAAATCAAGTGGAGCCGTTTGGGACGCCGGCAGGCGATGGGGGTTGGCGTGAGTTGAACGCTCCAGTGCGCAAATCGTTTGCTGAGCTGTCTCTCCAGGGGCATCAGGCAGAAGCTAAATTTGACCGCGCGCAATCGTGGGATGCCTGGCATATGAGAGAGCGAGACGATTTTAAAGAAGCCTACGAAGGGCTCGAGTGGCATCGTCAGCACGGGCTGGGCAGCATATTGCGCCGTGCAGACGCGGTAATTACTCTTAAAATCTCTCGGATGCGGGAGAAACTCTCTCATATGAAAAACCAGTAGATTGGTGAGGTAAAAACATGAACCCTTTAGTTCCTACTGGTTGGGAGGCCTTTCTTAACGTATTCGGCATCCTGCAGATTATTCTGTTGATTTGGGCGTTAGTACGAGTGGGGCGCGATCCTTGGCTGAGGTCGGAACACAAAATCTTTTTGCTAGTTGTTTCCGTGTTGATACCCATTCTGGGCGCGGCGGCAAGCCTGTTCATCACGTTTCGCACCAACCGCAAGTGAGGAACCCGTTAGGCTATCGCCATGACCACTCCAGAAATTGATGAGCAAGGGCGTCCAGAACCGCCTCTTGCACAGAATGAAGAGCAAACCCTCCTCGGTTTTCTCGATTATTTGCGAGCAACCATCGAGTGGAAAACCCGCGGTCTTAGTACCGAGCAAATTCGAACAGTGCTACCGCCGTCGTCCATGACTTTGGTGGGGTTACTAAAACATCTTGCGTATGTAGAAGACTTCTGGTTTGGGCGGGTGATAGCTGGGAAACAATTTAGTGAACCGTGGCTCTCCGTCGACTGGGGGTCACGTCCTGATTGGGAGTGGGAAACGGCGGTGGCTGATTCGCCCGATGACGTCCGCCAACTGTGGCGCGAATCGATGGCGCAATCACGCCAAATTTGGAGCGCTGTGTCAGAGCGCGATTCATTCGATTTGAGCCACATTGCACCGAATCCTGCAGGTGATAAAGAAATCTCGTTTCGTTGGGTGTTGCTTCACATGATTGAAGAATATGCCAGGCACTGCGGCCACGCGGATTTGATGCGCGAAGCATTGGATGGAGAAACCGGGGAATAATTCTTTCGGTTCTTAAAACCCACCAAAAAACCGCGGGCCGCACTCTCCTTTCAGAAAGTGCGGCCCGCGGTGCTTCGCGCATCAAATCAGAGCAAATCCGCTTAGTCTTCGTTAATCAGATCGCGAACCACAATGGTCTGCTCGCGCCCTGGACCCACACCGATTGCTGAAATGCGGCAACCTGAAATCTCTTCTAGTTTCTTCACATACTTGCGGGCATTTTCGGGCAAATCATCGAGAGTCTTAGCCTCAGTGATGTCTTCGGTCCAGCCCTCAAAGTATTCGAAAATAGGTTTTGCATGATGGAAATCGGTCTGAGTCATAGGCATTTCGTTGTGGCGCACGCCGTCAATGTCGTAAGCCACGCATACGGGGATTTTCTCGAGACCGGTGAGAACATCCAGTTTAGTAATGAACAAATCGGTAAAACCGTTGATGCGAACAGCCTGACGTGCCAATACGGCGTCGTACCAACCGCAACGACGTGGGCGGCCGGTGTTTACCCCGAACTCACCACCGGTCTTTTGTAAGAACTCACCCATCTCGTCAAAAAGTTCGGTGGGGAAGGGTCCTGCACCAACACGAGTGGTGTACGCCTTCTGAATACCAATGACGCGGGTAATACGGGTGGGCCCCACGCCGGAGCCAACCGAGGCGCCACCGGCAGTGGGATTCGATGAGGTGACGAAGGGGTAGGTGCCGTGGTCAACGTCCAAGAACGTTGCCTGGCCGCCTTCCATAAGCAGTATTTTGCCCTCGTCCAGTGCGTTATTGAGCAACTGTGTTGACTCCACAATCATGGGTTTGAGGCGGTCAGCGAAGCTCATGAAGTACTCCACTATTTCTTCAACCTCAACATGACGGCGGTTGTACACCTTCACCAATAGTTCGTTCTTTTGACGGAGCGCACCTTCTACCTTCTGACGCAGGATTGATTCATCAAGAATATCTTGGGCGCGGATGCCTAGGCGAGCAACTTTGTCCATGTATGCCGGGCCAATGCCGCGACCTGTGGTACCGATTGCACGCTTGCCCAAGAAGCGCTCGGTCACCTTATCCATGGTTTGGTGGTAAGGCGCTACGAGATGAGCGTTGGCAGAAATCTTGAGTTTAGAGGTGTCGGCACCGCGTGCTTCCAACCCGTCGATTTCCTCAAAAAGCGCCTCGGGGTTTACTACGACGCCGTTGCCAATTACCGGGGTAGCGTTAGGGGAGAGGATGCCAGCGGGAAGGAGCTTAAGCTCAAACTTTTGTCCGTTGACCACAACAGTATGGCCGGCATTGTTGCCACCGTTGGGCTTGACTACATAGTCAACTCGGCCACCGAGGAGGTCGGTTGCTTTACCTTTACCTTCGTCGCCCCACTGAGCGCCGACAATCACAATCGCTGGCATGAAAAAGTTACTCCTTTGAGTGCGTACACCTACCGGATTTCACGGCGGTGCGGTAGCTTTTGCCCGTGCCAGAGCAAAAAACACCAACTTTTAGAATACCTTGCTGTTGAAAGTTTTGCCGAAGGGTAACTGAATTTTGAGATGAAGAAATGGGTCATAGGGGTGAGCGTAATATGGCGTCATTTTTCGAGGATTAAATAAATTCCACTCGATAAATGTGTCATAAACCACAAATTTTATACTTATACGGTTGAATGTATTTCAATGCTCTGCGTCGGTGGTTGAATCTTATGTACTTACATCATTTTCACTAGCCAGAACGTTATCTATGAATAGTGGAGCAGTCTCACCCCTGTCTGACAAACAGGAGCACACACACTCTCGCCCTTAGAGGGCAACCGCGGAAAATTACCACGAGGATCCTCAATGAAAAAACAACATAAGTACACCGCCAAGATAGCTAAAGCAGGCATTGCTAGCAGCCTTGGTGTGGTGCTTGCCCTCACTTTGGGCATGCCAGCGTACGCAACGTCGGACCCCGACCTCGCCTCGCAAAACTCACACCCAAACTCAGTGCTCACACCCTCCATACGAAATGCACAGGGCAACGTTGCTGCGTTCGTTCAGTTCAAAGGTCCTGGCGCCTTCGAAGCCACCCAACCAGTTAATGTGCGCACTAATAACCAAACCCCCGTTAAAGCTACAGCGGCAGTAAAAGCTATTGCGTCTGATGTTCAAAACAAAGCTGATTCGGTAGCATCGCAGGCGAACGCCAATATTCTATATACCACTCATAACGCGCTGCGCGGGGTGGCAATCCAAGGTGACGCCAAAGCGCTTAAAGAATTGGCAAAGCGTTCCGACGTCGTCAAAATCTCTAAGATTGTGCCCAAGAGTCCCTCAAACGCAGGCACCGTGGTAGACACCAAAGCGCTTGCTTCGTGGACCAGCACTAACAAGACCGGTAAAGGCGTTCGCATCGCAATCGTTGACTCCGGCATCGACTATACCCATGCAGACCTAGGCGGCCCAGGTACTCAAGAGGCATACGAAAAAGCCTCGGCATCTAATAACCTGCCCGCTACGAATTCAGGACTGTTCGATCCTGCGAAATTTGTGGGCGGTTACGACTTTGCCGGTGATGGATACGATGCCGGTGGTAAAAACGGTAGCAACGTTCCCACCCCTGATAACAACCCGCTAGATTGCCGTGAAGGTGGCCACGGTAGCCATGTTTCTGGCACGGCAGCTGGTTACGGTGTGGGTGAAGACGGTAAGACTTTCAAGGGGGACTACACCAAGCTCACCGAAGAGCAGGTCAAGAAAATGCAGATCGGCCCCGGTTCTGCACCCCAGGCACAGCTCATTGGGCTTCGCGTTTTCGGTTGTGAGGGCACCACCAACGTGGTGGGTGAGGCACTCGACCGCACGTTGGACCCCAACGGTGACGGTGATTTCTCTGACCGCGCTAACATTGTGAACCTCTCACTCGGTTCTGATTTTGGTGTAACCGATGATCCTGAAAACGACATGATTGAGGCACTCACCCGCCAGGGTTTACTTTCAGTAATCGCTGCCGGTAACGCTAATAATTACAGCGGTGTGGGCGATACTTACTCGAACCTGGGTAATCCTCCTAACGCTATTTCGGCGCTTACGGTGGCGAACTCTATCGGTTCCACTTTCCTATCTGATAAATCCCAGATCCTTTCCCCAGCAGACATAGCTGGCGAGGTTTCAGGCGATTATTCGAGCAACTTTGATTACAACAAGGCTACCGACGCTCAGCTGACCGGCACCGTTGTGGCAGCTCCTGCTGATAACAAGTATGCGTGTGACGCATTCCCTGCCGGTACCGACTTCAAAGGCAAGTGGGTTCTAATCGACTGGTACGATTCCGACACCACTTTCCCCTGCGGCTCCGCAAAGCGCTTCAATAACATTGAAGCGGCTGGCGGTAAGGGCGTCGTCCTGACCTCTCGCCATGAAACTGAAGACACTGGCATTGCTGGTAACGCAACCATTCCCGGTACTCGATTGAACGTGAGTGATTCGGCAAAGGCTATTAAAGCAACTGTTAATAGCGGATCATTCCAGATCAAGCTCAAAGCAGAGTGGCGCGAAGCAATGCGCAAACCAACCGGTGCGCTAGACACCATTAACTCTTCCACGGCACGCGGTCCACACGGTTCTAACGGTTTTACAAAACCCGACGTCGCTGCACCGGGTACCAGCATCAAGTCGCTGGGCGTGGGCAAGGGTAATGGTGCAACCGTAATGAGTGGTACCTCTATGGCAACTCCGCACGTGGCTGGTGTGGCAGCCCTTGTGCTTGAAGCGCATCAGAATTATTCACCCGCTAATATCAAAGCGGCAATTATGAACACCGCAACCCACGATTTGAAGACTGTCGAGGGAACCGTGTACGCGGTTGATCGCGTGGGTTCGGGTCGAATCGATGCACAAGCTGCTATCAACGATCAGGTGTTGGTGTACAACTCTGATAACGAGAAACAGGTTTCGCAGAGCTTTGGCGTGGTTGAGGTTAAACCCAACGATCAGCGTTTGGTTCTCAAGCGCAAGTTCACCGTTGATAACTTCAGCTCACAGGCGCATAACTACGCTGTGAAGTACGACGGTAGCGTGACCATGCCGGGTGTCAACATCACCGTTGATCCTGCCGTATCGGTTGCTGCTGGTTCTAAGGCTGAATTTACGGTGACCGCCACTGTTGATCCCGCAGCGTTGCAGAAGACTGCGGATCCCGCGTTGATGACGAAGCAACTCAACATTGCTCGTCAGTACATTGCTCAGGCATCGGGCCGTATCAAGCTCACCGAAAACGGCACCGAATTGCGTGTGCCTGTTCAAATTGCTCCTAAACCCGTTTCAGATATGACCGCTAAGGTAGCGCAAAACGGCAACGCTTCAAAGGTGACTCTCTCTGGTATCGAATTGAACCAGGGTGGTTACGTTGGTTTGCTCGGTGCGTTCGAATTGGGCGCTAAGAGCCCTCGCATCAACACTGTTGATTTACCCGTTGCCTCAGCACAACGTAGCGATTTGCAATACGTGGGTGCGTCTTCAAACGCCCCGCTACTTGTCCAAGCTGGTAAGAGCACTAACGACGCCGTCATGGGAGTGGGTGTATCAACCTGGGCTAACTGGGATGTTATTGCTGATCCGAACTCAGTAGAGGTCTCTATTGACGTTGATGGCAACCAGCGCCCCGATTACTTCTTGGCATCTACTCGCCAGTTGGATAAAACTGGAACTAACGGACTGGATCTGCCCATGGCAGGTTTGTACGGTTATGTGAACGGCAAAGTTGAGTTGTTGAGCATCTCGCCCATCAACGGTGAAACCGGTGATGTGGACACCAACCTCATGGATTCCAATACTATGGTTCTACCCGTGAAGCTCTCTGATTTGGGTATTACTGCAGATAATGCCGATAAGGTGAGCTACAAGGTTGATACCTATAGCTGGTACGCCGACGGCGCGCTCGATTCTACGGATTGGATCAAGTACAACCCGCTTAAGCCCCAGATTGCCTTCGCTGCAACCGAGCAGACTGCAGCTAATCTTTACAAAGATTCAGCCTCAACTCAACTTGCTATTGCTCGTGACCCTAAGAGCACCGCTAGCGCACTGTTCTTGCACTTGCACAACGGCACCGGTGATCTTTCTGGTATCAAGAAGGGCGAGGACGGTGGTAAGGCGCAGGTAATAGATTTTGCCGCTACCGAGCCCACCAACCCAACCCCTAGTGAGAAGCCTTTTGACGCTCGCTTCACCGATGTCAAGCAAAGCGACATGTTCTACAAAGAAATCAACTGGTTGGCGCAGGAGCGCATTACTACCGGTTGGTCTGACGGCACGTTCCGTCCACAAGACAACGTAGAGCGTGCTTCGATGGCAGCATTCTTGTACCGTATGTCCGGTTCACCGCAGT
Source organism: Rothia sp. (in: high G+C Gram-positive bacteria) (assembly GCA_030530925.1). GTDB lineage: Bacteria > Actinomycetota > Actinomycetes > Actinomycetales > Micrococcaceae > Rothia. The sequence continues at coordinate 7,878 of JAUMUA010000004.1, forward strand.
TCACTCCTCCCACGGTTTCACCCTTCAAGGACGTGCCAACCACTGATCCTTTCTACAAGGAAATTACGTGGATGTACGCCCAGGGTATTACGACCGGTTGGCCTGACGGCACGTTCCACCCTCACGACTCTGTGGCACGTGATCAGATGGCAGCGTTCTTCTACCGCATGGCAGGCTCACCTGAGTACAACGGCCCGGTAGGAACACGTTTTGTGGACGTAAAAGCTGAAACACCATTTGCCAAGGAAATTTCTTGGTTGGCAGAGCAGAACATCACCAATGGTTGGGATGAAGGTACGTTCCGTCCGACTCAACCTATCAAGCGTGATGCAATGGCAGCTTTCCTCTACCGTTACGCGCATAACGTGAAGTAGTAGATGAGCTATTGCACGTACTGTTGCCACAACCCTTAAACGGGTGAGGGGGCGAAATCCAAAGTGGATTTCGCCCCCGCTGTTTGTCTTTTGAAACTGGCTAGTCTTTGAGAATCTTAATCTGCATAGGGTAGTTGTATACCTCGCCGCGCGAAGCGCGTATCGCGCCGATGATGTGAAAAATGAATACGAGCACCGTCGTCGCCGCCCAAATCAAACCGGAGATGGGCAATGCCAGACCAAAGGTAATGAGGGCAAGCAACCCTGCGGCAATGTTGATAATCCACATAGTGAAGTTGAAATTGAAGGCTCGCGCTGAGTTCACGGTAGTGAACTGGTGTCCTGGCTTGTTCTTGAAAATAAACCAGAAAATAAGCGGCCCTGCAAAGCTCAGGGTGCTGGCAGTAATCACGTAGAGAACCAGCGATGAGAGATGCGAGATAACAGACATGGTCTTGGCATCGGGGGCAATGGGATTGCCGTAAGCGTCAAAATCTGGGGCAGGTGGTTGTTGAAAATTCTGCTGCTGATACGAAGTGTTCTGCGGATATGCCGTGTTCTGCTGGTAGGGGTTTTGTTGCGGGTTTTGCTGAAATTCTGGTTGCGGGTTTTCGCTCATCGTGTGCTCCTAGGCGGCCATGGTTAAGGTTTTTAGTTGTTTCCAGCTTAGCGAGTGTGCACGATAAGAAACAGAAATTTGCCAATAAAGAAGTGAAAATCAATGTGGAGTATACGGTCGGGGGTAGAGGTAGCTATACCCTTAATGTTTTGTCATACAAGCTGAAATACTTGTCCCTATATCTACCCACACTACCTGTGGTAAAAAAGGACGCTTGAATACGTTTTCACTAATCAAAGATTTTATAGTGACAGTTTACAAAATTGTCGAAAACCAGTCTATACAAAATCATTTCTCAGGATTTCTATTGGCAAGAAACCAAAACTTGTTAGTTTTGAGACAGGCTACGCATTATTTGTAAGCTTTTTCAACAAAGGATTCACACATGCAAAACATTTCGCAATATCCCATGAGTCGCCGTCAGCCGGGGCGTATTCTGCTCGCAACCGGCGTGGCAGGCGCAACCAGCATATCTCTGTCTGGACAGAACATTGCTCGGGCAGTAGAAACCGGTCCCCTACCAACCATCCACACCCAAAAAGCTTACGACCCTATCAACTCTGACTTCCACATGCGCTGGACTCGTGCCGACGCCCGTCAGATTATGGTGACCCAAAACGATCCCACTGTGGCATCTGGGGAGAACTCTATGCCTGATTCTCTCACTATGCCTGAGATCCCCAAAGACTTCCCCATTATGAATGAAGAAGTCTGGGTATGGGATACCTGGTCTCTCACCGACGCCCACGCTAACCAAATGTCATACAAAGGTTGGGATGTCATCTTCAGCTTGGTAGCACCTCGCACCATTGGTTTTGATGATCGCCATCAGCATGCCCGCATTGGTTATTTTTACCGCCACTCTAACGCTAATCCCAACACTCAGTGGACCTACGGCGGTTACCTCTTCCCCGATAACACCTCAGTTTCTACCACTGAATGGTCAGGCTCTACCCGCCTGATGCAGGGCAACAAGGTGCGCGTTTTCTATACCGCCACCACCTTTGGAACTCCTCGCCCAGGCACTGCCGCCAAACCCGCAGTAATTGCTACCGTTGAAGCGCAAATCAAGGCGACCAAGAGCGGTGTCACCTTCTCTCACTTTGGTGATCACAAAACTATTCTTGAACCAGATGGCAAGTGGTATCAGACCAAGGAACAGAACCCTTACTTCTCATTCCGCGACCCCTTCACCTTTGAAGACCCCGCCAACCCCGGCAAAACCTTCATGCTCTTTGAAGGCACTGGTGCAGGTGTGCCCGGTGAAGCCGAAACCCTTATCACCAAAGAAGACTTAGGGTACCGCGAGGGCGACCCCTATGCCGAAACCGTTGACGAGGTCAACGGTATGGGTGTGTTTTGGCAACGCGGTAACATAGGCCTTGCGGTAGCAACGAACAAAGAGCTCACTGCCTGGAAGATGCTGCCCCCGATTCTCACCGCATACGGTGTGAACGATCAGACTGAGCGCCCCCAGATGCTGATTGAAAACGGTAACTACTATCTCTTCACCATTTCTCATCAGTACACCTACGCGGCAGGGCTTCGCGGTCCCGACGGCGTTTACGGCTTTGTGGGCAAGGGAATTCGTTCAGACTTCCAACCCATGAACGGTTCAGGTTTGGTTCTAGGTTCACCCACCGATTTGAACTTACCCTCTGCGCGTCCTGAAGACCCGCAGTCCGGTCAAAACCAGCGTCAGTTCCAGGCATACTCTCACTACATTCAGCCTGGCGGGTTGGTGCAGTCCTTTATCGATAATGTTGAAGGACGCCGTGGTGGCACACTCTCACCCACCGTGAAGATCAATTATTCCGGTGCTACCTCATCGGTTGATTACTCCTTCGGTGAGAACGGATTGGGCCCTTATGCTTACATCCCCACTAACAAGCGCAAGACCGGTGTTACTTACGTCAAGTAATAAATTTTAGAAAAGACACCCCTCACATTCGCTCAGGTAGGGTTATCTCTGTTCTCAGTAATACTCTAGATGTACGGATTACTTATTACTCTTATGAAAGGGACCTTAGTGCCTGCTACTTCTACCAACCTTTCAGAGATACCCCAGCGATATCGTCTCCTCGTCTAGGATTCTTGGACCGATGGTTAGCCCTCTGGATTATTCTTGCTATGCGGGCAGGTTTATTGTTGGGCAACATGCTTCCTGAACTAGGCGCTACTCTGGAGTCATGGAAAATTGGCCAAGTCTCATTTCCCATCGCGTTGGGATTGTTGGTCATGATGTATCCGCCGTTGGCTAAGGTGCGTTATGACAAAAGTGTGCACCTTATCTCTGATAAGCGGCTCATGACGGTTTCCGTGATGTTGAATTGGGTGCTTGGCCCTGCACTGATGTTTGTTTTGGCATGGGTTTTTGTGCCAGATTTACCCGAATTTCGCACCGGTCTCATTATCGTGGGACTCGCTCGCTGTATTGCTATGGTGCTGATTTGGAACGATTTAGCCTGTGGTGATCGTGAGGCCGCGGCCACCTTAGTGGCGATTAATCCTTTATTCCAGGTATTTATGTTTGGCGTGTTGGGCTGGTTTTATCTACAGATACTCCCTAACTGGTTGGGGTTACCATCAACATCTGCTGAGTTCTCTTTCGGGGCAATTGTGAGTTCGGTTGTGGTTTTCTTAGGTATACCGCTGTTGCTGGGTTTCCTGTCTCGAATGCTCGGGGAGCATCTCAAGTCACGCGCCTGGTACGAGCAAGAATACCTTCCTAAAATATCCCCGCTCGCACTTCTGGGATTGTTGTACACCATCGTTTTGCTCTTTGCTTTACAGGGTGAACAAATCTCTAATCACCCTTCCGCAGTGGGACGCCTGGCGATACCACTTTTGGCTTATTTCATCGTGATGTTTTTTATTGCACTCTTTATTAGCCGGGTTACAGGGATGGGTTACGAACAATCAACCACCGTGTCATTTACCGCCGCAGGCAATAATTTCGAGTTGGCTATTGCGGTATGCATTGGCACTTTTGGGGCACATTCCGGACAAGCTCTTGCAGGAACTATCGGTCCACTCATTGAGGTACCTGTCCTCATTACTCTTGTCTATGTTTTGCGCTGGATAGCACCTAAGCTGTTTAAAAACGTACCTACTTTAAAAGGGTAAGCAATGGGTAGAAAAACTACTGTTCTCTTTGTGTGTAACAGCAATCGCGGAAAATCACAGATGGCCGCAGCGCTGATGGATTTACGCTCTGGTGGCGCCATACGTGCCACATCTGCTGGGGTAAAAGCTGAAGAAGGTAAACCTGTGAACTCAGAGGCAACCTCCTCACTACAAAAAATTGGTGCCGACATGAGTGGTGGTTACTCCAAACCCCTCTCTCCAGAGCTACTAAAAGAAACTCACCGAATTGTCGTCGTTGGCGCTGCCGACTTAGGGGAACTTTCGCCAGAGAACGCCGCCAAAGTAGAGCGCTGGAAACCGGATGAACCTTCTATTCGCGGTATTGAAGGTGAAGAACGTATGGATTTGTTACGTGATGATATCGATCAGAAGATTAAAGACTTATTGACGCGTATCTAGTTCTCAGCAACCTCTCACAAAAATTCTCTCTGGGTCGTACATGGGGCAGAGTAGAATCTAATCATGCGCGACTTACAGGCAAAAATTATTGAAGAAATGGGTGTAAAACCCATTATTGACCCAGCAGAAGAAGTTCGAAAAAGGGTTCAGTTCTTGTGCGATTATCTTAAAATTACGCACACTAACGGCTTTGTTTTGGGCATTAGCGGTGGTCTTGACTCCACCCTTGCTGGGCGGTTGGCGCAGCTTGCCGTAGAACAGCTTGCCAATGAAGGCGTGGACGCTGAATTTATTGCCGTTCGTCTGCCCTATAACGTGCAAAAAGATGAGGACGACGCCCAGGCGGCATTGCGATTCATTCAACCTCAGCAGAGCGTTACCTACAACGTGGCACCGGCAGTTGATGGCTTCGAATCAGCATTTCAAGACGCTACCGGCGCATCGATTTCTGATTTTAACAAGGGCAACGTGAAGGCCCGTGCCCGTATGATTGCGCAGTACGCGCTGGCGGGGGAGAAGAACCTGTTAGTGATTGGCACTGATCACGGGGCTGAGTCAGTGACCGGTTTCTTTACAAAATTCGGTGACGGAGGTGCTGACATCCTGCCACTTTACGGCTTGAATAAGCGCCAAAACCGGGAGCTTCTTAAGGTATTGGGAGCCGATGAGCGCCTGTGGCAAAAGGTTCCTACTGCCGATCTTCTGGATGGCAAGCCGCTACGTACCGATGAAGATGAGCTGGGTCTTACCTACGACCAAATCGATGATTACCTTGAAGGTAAAGATATCGACGACGCCGCGGCAGAGAACCTCGAAAGTAAATTCTTGCGGAGCCGCCACAAGCGCACCACACCCGTCACTATTTTTGATTCCTGGTACAAGGGGTAAACGGTGGACCCGCAGAGCCACTCCGCCGAACAATTTGAGAAAACGATTCTGCCTGCTATTTCAACTATGAGAGAGTTCGGGCAAGACTTTTCACGCATGCTCATGGAGTACCAGTTCGCCATTAATGAGGTGCTTACCAAGGTGGAGATTCTGCGCCAAGAATTTCAACACCTCTACCGGTATAACCCGATTGAGCATGTTTCCTCTCGTGTGAAAACCCCAGAGTCACTAGCTCAAAAGCTGGTGCGTAAGGGTGTGAAGATGAGCACCGAATCGGTGGCTGACAATATTCACGACGTGGCGGGCATACGCATCACGTGCAGTTTTATTGGTGACACGTACCGGGTGATGAACGCGCTTACCGCTCAAGATGATCTTGAAGTGGTGCAGGTGAAAGACTACATCAAGAACCCCAAGCGCAACGGTTATAAGAGCCTGCACCTGATTGTAAAAATCCCCGTTTTTCTCTCAACTGGAGTAAAGAAAATCCCCGTAGAGATACAGCTACGAACCATTGCGATGGATTTTTGGGCGGCGCTGGAACACAAAATCTTCTATAAGTACGACCGAGAAGTGCCTGAACACCTTACCGAAGAGTTGTTCAACGCTGCCGTGGTTGCCGACCAGCTTGATCAGCGTATGGAACGGTTGCACAAGTCGGTACACGGCGACAACGGGTTACGCGATTATGCCGAGGACCCCTCTGCCAGCGCCGTCATTTTGCGCCAGCTTTTAGAACTTGCGCAAAATGACGGTAAGCATAAGTAATGCATAATTGCCCTGCGCCATCGTATTGGCGCAGGGCAATGAGCAATATGCGCGGAGTAGCTAGAACCTTTAGGGCGCTAAAACCCTAGCGCCACCTTCACCGCATGAACTGCCGCCTTATCGGTCTCTTGCAACATGAGCGCGTCGGTACCAGGCAAAGGTGAGATCGTCGTGTCTGCCATCTGAGCGAAGGTAGGAATACCAATCACGTGCACGCGCGGATCCTCGGAACCGTCGGGGTTAATGACAGCGCGCGAAACGGGGTGCACCTCAGGAGATGCGGTCTCAATCGTGCGACCCTCCTCGTCCTCTTCACAGAACGGACGAACACGTTTCTCTAACGATTTAAAAATCGGTTCTGCCACATGACGAATATCTGGATAATGCAAAAACGCATCAGCTAAATACTTAGCACGAATCTCCTGTTTAGTGGACGATGAGACCGCTACAAATTCGTCACCCTCAACGCGCACTTTGGGGCGGTGGCCAATGAACTGTACTATTCCTGCGTCAAGCGCTGCTAAAAGTTGGCGGCAACGGAACAATGGTGGGCCAGAACCTACCATTTGTCCAAGGCTGTCAAAGTTTTTGTACTCGGTCTGACGCGATTCCCAAGTGTATCGGCCCATAGAACCCAGAATTGATGCCGGGGTGCGCGCTGAAGAAAGCGACCACATGCCGGCCTTAAAGGCGCTATCGTGCCCAGCAGCGGAGTCCTTAATATCTTGCTCTAGGTACTGGGCGATGTGTTCGGTGACCTCTTCAACGTTGCCCTCGACGCCGGTGAGCGGACGGCGCCAGCGCTCAATATTAAAGCGGTAATCAGGGTTAGGAACCACATCTGCCATGTCCTCAGCAATCGACTCAGGAGTAGCCTGTTCGATGACGTTCAGAATCTCTTCGATGCTGGCGGTAAGCGCTTCGGGGTGTAGCTCAGCAAGTTTGCAGTAGTAAGCCTCGTAGGCATCCTTGATAATCGCAGGGCGAACCTGCACACCGAAGTCGATTTCTTCTTCGTCTTTGAGCTCTTCAATCACAGCCATGAGGCGGTGGTTCACCGGCTGGGGAGGCAATGATTTGTAGTCTGACTTGGGCAAGAACGGGTACCCGCGGCCCGAAGAAACCAACAAGTGCGGTTCTTGTCCCGATGGTTCATAACGCATGCCCGAGCGGGTTGTATCATCTTCTACAAACTTGCCACCGCGGTCAATGGTTACCAACGCCATCAAATCATAAAAGCTCATGCCCAGCCCGCGTACCAGCACGTCCTCGCCTGCGGGAAGAACCGAGAAGTCCTGCTCGGCGGGGGAATTGGGACGCACCCACACGGCGTCCGACTCCGCAAACTCTTGCTCCTGCGGGTTGAGCGCAGGAATAGTCCAACCGCTGGCAATAATGGTTGAATCAGCGCGGCAAATAGTGCCGTCGCTGAATTCGATGATGTCGAACGAGTTGTCGGAGGACGCCGTCACGCCCACCGCTTTAGTGAGGTGCTCAGTAACCTTCACATTGCTAGGAAGCTGGGCCACGGCAACTCGAAAACACCAGTTGATGTACTCGCCATAAAGAGCACGTGAGGGGTTTGAATAGGGTTCAGTGGCGCGCATTTCCTGCTCAAAATCAGGGAGCGGCTCTTGCGGATATTTCTCAAAGAGCGCGGTCTTCTCTGCCTTAGTGGGCTGCTCTTCAATGTCTTCACCCAAGGTGAGCTGAATCCACTCAAACATGTTCGGCCCGGGGCGCACCGGCGCGGTCACCGTAGAGTTCGGTTCGGTAAAGAGGGTGACGGCCCCTGCCAAAGTATTCATGCAAAGGGTCTTGGTTTGCGAAGTGTTCCAGATGCGACCCGCACCTAGTTGCGAATCGTCAATCAGGTGCAATTCAAGTTCTTCAGTTGAGCTAACCTGCTCAGAAACTAACGCCCCGATTCGATCGATGACTGACACCCCACGCGGCCCCACACCTACAATGGCGATACTTGCCGGCATCCTAGCTCCTTTACGCTACTATTTCTTTTTACTTTCTAGGGTACTCTGCTCCATCGATTGTTGTAGCGCTTGCCAAATCAGTTGGTGCCCTACAGGATCTGGATGGACGCCATCGGTGAACCGCTCGGGCTGATTTTTAAGAATGGGCCATAGGTCAAAGGTTGTATGATTAGTTTCTTTTGCCCAGGTGAGAAGCAGATTTCGATACTCTTTAACTTCGGTGATGTCCACGGAAAAGTTCATGCACTCTTGCGCTGCGATGCAATTCAGCCATAGCGGGGTGAAGAGGACGATGCGCCGTCCGGCATCTTCGAGTTCGGCGCATAAGTGTTGCAAATGAATGAGAAGTTGGGCTGGGGTAATTGGACCTTCGACCCCGGCAAGATCGTTGATCCCGGCGCTGATGATTACGGTGTCAACTTTGCGCGTTGCTACCTCAGTCGGCGCGTATTGGTGCATGCCAGCAAGGGTTCTACCAGGAATCGCGAGGTTATAGAGGCGGTTGTTCATCTCGTCGCGGGAAATGTGGGCTTGCGCTAGCTGGTGCGCCCACCCACCGTTGGGATCGCTGCGCCCGTAGGCAATGCTGTCACCGACGATGGCGAGACGGGTGGCGTTTTTCAGAGCGACGGCGAGCGAGGCGGGGATGAGATTCATGTGTTCAGTATAGAGAGAAGGTCGTGTTTATGGGTTGGGAGTTGCGTTGTATGTTGGGCAGAATGATAAAGGATTAGGTGTATCGAGAGATGCGCATAGTGCCATATAATCTGGGCTGCGTGATGATTGAATGATGTACCAGAAAGGAGTCAGCACATGTACCTTCGCTATGAAAGTTGCGTTCCCAATTTTCGCGGGTTTTTTCCCGGTGTATATGCGCTCGCTAACGGGCTTGCTCGTGCTGGAAAGCTAAGGGAATCTGAGTACCAGCAGTGGAAAGAAACCAATCAGTTACTCGACCGCGCTTATCTTGCTCCTGAGATTTACATTCAGCTTCCCGACGATGCCCTAACGTCGTGGTACATCGAAAATTCAGCACCGCACCTGCTCGATTCTATGGAGTTTTACACTGATTTACTCGATGCTTACGAAGTTCCTTGGCGAGAAGTGCGCTCAGCAAATCCTGGTGAAATCGTGTATCGCGACGACGTGCAAATCGTTGTTCGTCCGTTCAGTCATGAAAAATACTGGGCGCTCTAGACCTACCACCCGCTGTATTACATCATGCGAAGGAAAAGTTTATGTTTACAACCTCCACTGAACCCCCGTACGTTGCAGTTATCTTTTCCTCCCTCCGTCCCACCGGACACCAAGCACAAAAAGATGGATACAATGCCGTTGCTTTACGCATGGATCAGCTAGCTAGTGAGCAACCCGGTTACTTAGGCATCGAGTCAGCACGCGATGAAAACGGATTCGGAATCACCGTGAGCTACTGGAAAGACGAAGAATCAGCAAAAGCCTGGAAGCAAGTTCAAGAGCACTTAGCAGCGCAAAAATCAGGGCAGAAAATCTGGTACGAAAAATACAGCGTGCATATTGCAACCGTCACCAGAGCCTATGACTTCACCAAGACATAGGCCCCACCCCTGCGTTTTACTTTCCCTTGAAAACCGGCTTGCGCTTTTCCGTGAACGCAGCGAAACCCTCAGCGTAATCCTCGGTTGAGCACAGCTCGCCCTGCGCCTTGTTTTCCAGCTCAACCGATTCCCACAAGCCCAAACGCTCATCGCGAATCTTCTGTACCAACTCTTTAGATGCTACGAACGCACCTGTTGCACCGGTTGCCACGCGTGCCGCCGTTGTGCGGGTGAAGTCTAGTAGCTCGTTGGCAGGGATGGCGCGAGAGAACAACCCCGCGCGTACCGCCTCTTCGCCGCTGATGAGGTCAGCGGTGTAAATCAAATCAAGAGTGCGGTGGGTGCCCAAGCGCTCCACAAAAAGTGAATGCCCACCAGAATCCAAAGTTGCCCCTAGATTCGCAAAAGGCGAACCAATCTTGGCGTTGTCGGCAACATAAACCACATCAGTTGCAATCGCCAAACCTAACCCCACGCCCAAGCAGGCACCATGCACGGCGGCAAAAGTAGGCGCAGGGAAGTGCGCCATTTTCTGCAGTAGGGGAGTGACCTTACCCGAAAGATATTCGTACGCATCGTCGGTAGAGGGCGTTAGCCCCGCAATGTCGCGCCCGGCGCAGAAACCGCGACCTTCACCGCGCAAAACTAACGCACGCACAGTACCGGTTTCAACACCTTCAGCGGCGCGGTCATATGCCGCAGAAAGTTAATTCAGCGCGTCTTCATTCAGCGCGTTCATCTTTTGCGGCGCATTCAGAACGATCTCCGCTACGCCGTCATTGATAGAAAATTCAATCATGGTTGCTCCCAGCAGATTAGGCGTCGAAATCGATCTTCACGTTGTCTGAACATGGACGGGTTTGGCAGGTCAGCACATAACCAGCATCCACTTCTTCCTTTTCCAACGCGTAGTTTTCATCCATCTTGGTCTCGCCCTCAATTACCTTGGCGCGACAGGTGCCGCAGACACCCCCAGCACACGCAAAGGGGACGTCCGAGCGCACACGCAACGCGGCGTTCAATAAGGTTTCATGAGCAGAGGAGGGCGATTCTACGCGGGAAGAAGTGCCGTCAAGATTGAACGAGATAACGAAATTATCGCCACCGGGATCAACTTCGATGTTACGTCCTTGCTGCCCTGCGGGGCGCTCGGGGTTGCCAGTAGAAAACAGCTCAAAGCGGACATCTTCTTCTTCCACACCGCGCTCTTTGAGAGTATCGCGGCAGAGCTGAACGAGTTCAAAAGGACCACAAAGGAACCACTCATCGGTAGCTTTAGTGCGAATCACTCGGTCAAGAAGCTCGTTGAGTTTTTCTTCATCGATTCGACCGCTCATCAGCGGTGATACGCGCTGTTCGCGTGAAAGCACGTGATGCACGGCAAAACGAGTAGGGAACTTGTCCTTGAGATCACCGATTTCCTCAGCAAACATAACGTCCATGGCTGATTTATTGGCGTATACCAAGTCAAACGTTGCTTCATTGGACTGCGAAAGAACCGAGCGCGCAATCGACATAATTGGGGTAATACCCGATCCCGCCGCGAATGCCACGAGATTGAGGTTGCCCTCAGCGACGGCATCGGCAGCTACCTTCTGAGCGTCATTCATGGAGGTGATGTTCTTCTTCGAAACAAACGCACCCTGGGGGTTCATCACGTCTATTTCGTCACCTTCTTTGAGCTCTTCATTAGCCCAGGTGGAGAACACGCCGCCAAAATCTTTCTTGATTGCCACGTGAATTTCACCAGGAACTGGCGCTGAACAAATCGAGTAGGAACGGCGAACTTCTTGATTATCAATATTCGCACGCAACGCCACATACTGACCGGGTACATAGTTGTAGTCCTCGATCAAATCGGTGGGAACTTCAAAAACAACCTCAACCGAATCACTGGTGAGCTTACGAACGTTCTTGACCTTCAACGTGTTAAAGGTTGCGCGGCGGCGAGTAGGTGTTTGAGTCATGAGAAACCTTGATCTAATAGGTCTAAAAATCTAGTGAACTTTAAAGTAGTCGAACGGTTCTTTGCAGTCTTGGCACTGATACAGAGCTTTGCACGACGTCGAACCAAAACGGGTCATTTCTTGAGTTTTAAGGGAGTGGCAATGTGGGCACTTCACTGCTAATCCCAGGGTTACTGGCCCAGCTGTGGCCTTGCCGGTAGGTGGTGCAATCCCGTATTCGTCCAGCTTGGCTTTTCCCACTTCACTCATCCAGTCGGTGCTCCACGCGGGAGTCAAAACCAGCTCAACGCGCGGTGTCGGGTAACCAGCCTGAGTAAACGCTTTTTCCAAATCAGCGGTGATGGTCTCCATCGCGGGGCATCCCGAATATGTTGGGGTAATCGTGAGCACCGGGACACCGTCAACCTCGGTTGCCCTCCGAAGGATCCCCAAGTCAGCAACGCTCAGCACCGGGATCTCGGGGTCGCAAACGGTCGCTGCTACCTTCCACAGTTGTGGGTCAGAACCATCAGGGGCAGGAGGAGCCTGCGCAGCGAGCTCTTCAGCGGTGAGACGCTGAAACTTCTGCTCGGGCATGTCCTTCAGCATCTCTTGTTGCATTTCGTCGAAGCCGAACTTCATGGGGTCACTTCCTGATAATTTCTTCTGTTACGCCAGCTACGCCCGGTTGCGTCAGCTTCGGGCCCGCAGACCCCGATATATGCTTGATTCCAAACAGTTTCTCGTTTCGGTTTGAAAAACTCGCCGGCACATATATCGGTGTCGGTGGTGCTAGACCGGTGTGACTGAGCAAGCTCTCAGCCCGCATGATTCCCCTACCAGCTAGCTCCTGGGTATGCTCGCGCAAGTACCTGCATTTCGGCGAGTATATGTCCGCGTGCTTCGGAGAATTCACCGGAGCGGTCACCGCCCCATGCTTGAGCTACCTGGGGGATTTCCAGAGTGGCTTCGCTGATGATTTCTTCGATACGGCGGTCAAAGTTTTCACGCAGCGTTGAGGGCTGGACCGCGATGCCCGGTAGGGCGGCGGTGACGTCGTCGTCGTGGAAGAGCTCGTCAATGTAGGGCCACATGTAGTGCAATCCTTCTTGCATGCGGCGGTGTGATTCGTCGGTGCCCATACCGAGGCGCAGTACCCATTGCGCTGCGTGGTCCTGGTGGTATTGGACTTCTTTGAGCGCTTTGGCTGCGATGGCAGCGAGGGTCTCGTCTTTTGAGTTGATGAGTTTCGAGTAGAGCTCGTGCTGATAGTACGAGAAGATGAGCTGGCGGGCGATGGTTTGCCCAAAGTCACCGTTCTCTTGTTCTACGAGGCGTGCTGAGCGGAACTCTTCCTCGTTGCGGAAGTATGCGAGATCGTCCTCGGTTTTACCCCAGGCTGTACCGGCATAAGTGAGGAAGAAGCGGGCGTGGCCCACAAGGTCGAGGGCGATGTTGCCAAGTGCAATATCTTCTTCGAGTTCCGGGGCGCGGGAGATCCAATGGGAGAGTCGCTGACCGAGCATCAGTGCATCGTCGCCAAGGTAGAGGGCGTAACGGGCTACATCTTCACTAGCGGTAATACCTTTTTCGGCAATTTCTTCGGCAGTGATAGCAACGCCGGCGCTCTGTTTGGTAGCGGAGTCGTTGGATGCGAAACTCATAGGTGCTTCACTCCTTCGCTCTTGGTGTAGTAAGTAGCGTGGCGAAAGCTTTTACCCTGGGGTGATTCGAAGAACCCACCCTTGAAATCGGGATCAGATGAGAGAATCGCGTCTGCTGGTACAACCCAAACGCTGGTGCCCTCGTTGCGGCGGGTGTAGAGGTCTCGTGCGTTGCGTAGCGCCATGGTAGCATCGGGCGCGTGGAGGGAACCTGCGTGCACGTGCGAGAGTCCGCGGGATGAGCGCACGAAAACTTCCCAGAGGGGCCATTCGCGGGTGTTGTGGGTGGTTTCAGACATCTTATGCTCCAATGAGTTCAGCGTTGCGGGCTTCCATTTTGCGTGCGTATTCGGCGGCTGCTTCGCGTACCCACGCACCTTCGTCGTGGGCAGCGCGGCGTCGTTGCATGCGCTGGACGTTGCAGGGACCGTGCCCGGCGATAACGGATTTGAATTCGTTCCAGTCAAGCTCCCCGTAGTCGTAATGACCGCGTTCTTCGTTCCACTTCAAATCGGGGTCTGGCAGAGTGAGACCCAAGGCTTCTGCCTGGGGAACCATCATGTCTACAAAGCGTTGGCGTAGCTCGTCATTGGAGAATCGCTTGATGTTCCACGCCATGGACTGCTGGGAGTTGGGTGAATCTTCATCCGGGGGGCCAAACATCTGTAGTGCGGGGCCATAGAAGCGGTTGACGGCATCCTGCGCCATTTGCTTCTGTTCAGGGGTACCGTGTGAGAGCTCATAGAGAATTTCCCAGCCTTGGCGCTGGTGGAAGGATTCTTCTTTGCAGATGCGCACCATTGCGCGGCCGTAGGGACCGTATGACGCGCGGCAAAGTGGAACCTGGTTGCAAATCGCTGCGCCGTCAACGAGCCAGCCGATTGCACCAATGTCTGCCCATGTGCGAGCGGGATAGTTAAAAATCGAGGAGTATTTTGCCTTGCCGTCAAGAAGTTGCTGATTCAAGACGTCGCGAGGGGTGCCTAGAGTTTCGGCGGCTGAGTAGAGGTAGAGACCGTGACCGGCTTCGTCCTGAACTTTTGCCATAAGTATTGCTTTGCGCTTGAGAGAGGGCGCGCGGGTGATCCAGTTGGCTTCTGGTTGCATACCGATGATTTCGGAGTGTGCGTGTTGCGATACCTGGCGGGTAAGGGTTTTACGGTAACCCTCTGGCATCCAGTCACGTGGCTCCACGCGGGAGTCTTCGCTAATGAGCTGGTCAAAGTAATGCTGTGCCGCTTGCTCGTCCTCGCCGAGCGCTGTATCTGAAACAGCTTTCAGATGATCTGCTTGAGGTGCGTTCATGGAATCTTCCTTGCGTGGTGCCGGCTGGTTGTGGGAAACCGGCAAGATTATTTACTGACCGTTCGTTCAGTATATGAGTATATATAAAATCACGTCAAGGTGTTGCGTGGTTCACATAAAATATGGCACAGTGGCTGTGAATTAAACTTTTGACCGACCATTCGGTCAGTAATTGAGTGGAGGCAATGTGGCCGTATCTCATGCAATCCTAGAAAATGATTCCGCCACTGAATGGATGGGTATCGAGGTTCTAGAAGCAGAGTTTGGAAAATCAGTTATAACTATGACCTTGCGGCAAGAAATGCTCAACGGTTTTGGTATTGCCCATGGTGGCATGATTTTCGCGTTTGCAGATACTGCCTTCGCGCTGGCCTGCAACAAGCCTGAGGGTGATTCCGAATCAATCACCGTAGCCTCCGGGGCTGACATCAACTTTGTGTCTTCAGGGCAAGCGGGGGAGAAGCTCACTGCAACCGCCGTCGTCCGTGAGCGATTCGGGCGTAGCGGGCTCTATGACATTCGAGTCAGCGGCGCAGATAACCGCACTATTGCAGAATTTCGGGGTCGCTCTCGCACTATCCCAAACCTCACTCAAGTCCACAAACCCTAGTCAACAGTTCACCAAACTCGACATTACCCCTCATCAAAGGAAGAAAACATGACAGTACAGAGTAGTACTTCTGCAACTTGCAGCGTTGAAAATCCATACAAAGTAGCACCGGTTGCGCAGGATCGCTCACAGCCAGATCCCGAAGAAGTGATGAGCCGTGACCAAATTGAGTCAATGCAGTTTGAACGTCTGCGCTGGACTCTTCACTACGCCTACGAAAACGTACCTGCTTATAAAGAGTTGTACGACGACGCCGGTGTGAACCCCGGGGACTTCAAAGAACTCGACGATCTCAAGATTTTTCCTTACACCGACAAAGAGTTTTTGCGTAAGGCATACCCTTTCAAGGCAAACGCTGTGCCGATGAATGAGGTTCGCCGTATTCATGCCTCCTCCGGTACTACCGGTCAACCCACTGTGGTTACCTACACTGAAAACGATTTACAGACCTGGGGTACTCTGGTTGCTCGTTGTTTCCGATTCTCTGGCATCAAGCCCGGTGATAAGGTGCACAATGCTTATGGCTACGGTCTATTTACCGGTGGTTTGGGCGCGCATTACGGCGCTGAGCGCCTCGGCTGCGCCGTTATCCCTATGTCTGGTGGACAAACCGAAAAACAGGTTCAGATGATTAAAGACTTTGAGCCGCAAGCAATTCTTTCAACTCCAACCTATTTGCTTACCATTGCAGATGGCTTTCGCAAGCTAGGCGTTGACCCTAAAGAAACCTCGTTGCGTACTGCAGTTCTTGGTGCTGAACCGTGGACCGCTGAGATGCGTCATGAAATCGAGCAGACTTTTGGCACCCTCAAAGCATGTGATATTTACGGGCTATCAGAGGTAATGGGCCCAGGCGTTGCTGGTGAATCTGGAGAATCACAGGATGGCTCACATATCTGGGAGGATCACTTCCGCCCAGAGATTATTGACCCCTTCGATGACTCCATCATGCCGCTTGGTCACCCGGGTGAATTGGTGTTCACCGCCCTCACCAAAGAGGCGCTACCGATCATTAGATACCGCACCCATGACCTCACCCGCCTGCTCCCAGGCACAGAGCGTCCCGGGCACCGTCGCATGGGTAAAATTACTGGGCGAAGCGATGACATGATTATTTTGCGTGGTGTGAATCTCTTCCCCACCCAGGTTGAAGAGCTTGCTCTGCGTCACGCAGCGCTTTCACCGCACTTTGCGCTAGAAATTACTCGCCCCAATCGTATGGATGAGATGACGGTGCGTATTGAGCGCCGCGAGGACGTTACCATGGAACAGGCAGAAGAAGCAGCAAAGAAACTGCAACACGACATTAAGACGAAGATTGGTTCTTCTTGTCGTATTGAAGTGCTGGATCCTGAGGTTCTTCCTCGTTCATTGGGTAAAATTCGCCGTATCTACGATCATCGTCCTAAGAATACTGAGAATTAAAATCTCGGTAAATGTCCTAGTGATTCTTATAAAGGGCGGTGAGTCTCACGCTGAGACCTACCCGATGATGTGTACTAAGAACGCCTAAAATAAGCTGAGGTGTCATTTACTGGCGCCTCAGCTTATTCTTAACTATTAACTGAATTCTAGGGGCAACATGGCGAATACAACTCCTACGGTAGCCGCTAAGCGTGGTCGGCCTGGATACGATCGTGAAGAGCTTCTCGGTGTTTGCGTTCGTGCTTTCAATCAGTATGGTTACGAGGCCGCTTCAATGGGTATGTTGGCTCAGACATTAGGTATTACAAAATCTGCCATTTACCATCATGTGACTTCTAAAGAGCAGATTCTTGAATTCGCGCTTAATAGGGCTCTGGAGTCGCTGGAAGAAGTTTTTGAGGCAGCGGAAACTCTCGAGAACATTAGTGCGATTGATCGCGTGGAATTTGTAACTCGCCAAACTGTTTATGTGCTTGTTGAGCAACTAGAGAATGTGACCTTATTGTTGCGTGTTCGTGGTAACTCGGTAGTTGAAACACAAGCCCTTAAGCGGCGTCGCGAACTTACCAATCGCCTTTCAAGTTTGGTTGAGAAAGCTCAAGAAGCGGGTGACGTCCGCAAAGATATATCAGCGCGTACCGTGGCCAGATTGATTTTTGGCATGATTAATTCCCTTAACGTCTGGTACAAACCAGAGCGTGGAGGGAATGTAGAAAAGCTCGCTGATGCCGTAGTTCGCATGGCATTCAGCGGCATGACTGTATAGAAAATCTACCAATTCTTCTAACGAGGAAACCATAAATCACTTGAGAAAGAGCGTAAAGCATATAAATCAATTTCGGATCCACATGATGGAGAGAGGACTGAACGCAGTGTATATCGTCATAATATAAATTTAGGAGGTTAGTGCCACTCCTCCAAAGCCTATAAATGTGACGAGAATTGTTGAGAATCCAGCCAACATTAAAGGTTTCCAACCTAATCCCATTAATTTTTTGACACGAACCCCGCATCCCAAACCGAACATCGCTGCTGTTAACAAAATCGTTTGTAACACAGAGGCTGAATGCACCATTGTTTGAGGGAAGTCAATGAGACTCCGTAAAATTACCATACCTATAAATCCCAGAATAAAGACTGGGACGATGGGTGGCGTATTAGCTTTAACATGTGGGGAATTATCCTTATGAGCATGTCGCATTTTGAGGTTTAAAATAGCTGCTACGGGAGCAAGCATCAAAACTCGTGTCAATTTAACAACCACGGCATAGTTCATAGCGATTGGTCCAAGAGTGCCCCCGATTGCAACCACTTGTGCAACTTCATGAACGCTTGCTCCCGCCCACTTTCCAGCAAACTCAGGATTTAATCCCCACCAATGGGTAAGAAATGGAATGATGGGAATCATCAGCGTACCGAATAGCACAACCAGGGCAATAGCAGTAATCGTATCTTCTTCGTCAGCTTCAACTAAGTCTTCAATACCTGCTACAGCAGCCGCACCACAGATGGAAAAACCGCAGGCAATGAGTAGGGTCTGCGTTTTTTTAATTTTCATTACTGCGCCAATGAGGACGGTACCTATGATGCCGATTCCTACCACGGAAATAGCTACGAATACCATAGGTAACCCTAAAGCGAGGATACCCTTGAGCGATAACTGGAATCCTAGCAATACAATACCCGCCCGTAAGAGATACTTAGAGCTCCAGGTGATACCGGGTCCTAATATAGTAGGGATGTTAGTTAGGTTGCAGAGTAGAATTCCAAATACTATAGCTATAATTAGTGCGCTTAAAGTGGGTACGTACTGGGAAATAGCGAATGCGATCAGCGCAATCACGATGCAAACTAAAACACCAGGTAACCTTTTATGAAAATTATGATTAGAAATAATGCTTGTAGAAGGAGTTTTCATATAGACAACTCTACACACGCTGATATCTGCAAAACGGTGAGTGTAATTCCGGCCGTTCTTTAAGCGCTCTCACATGAAGAACATTATCTCTGTAGGCTTTATACCCCGCACGTTGAGACATGCGCACGTGATCGCACCCGTGTATGGGAAAACAGCTTCAACCTGTGACCGCCGTCCTGAGCCGCGAGAAGGTCATTCTTCGAGAAGTTTATCCTAGGAGATTGGTGAAGGTGAAAAAATAGCGGATATAGGATTTTAGATTTGGGCATCCGCTGAATTCTTATTTGGGGTTGTTTTACTCGGCAGTAATGACGCGGGCTTTGGTCATTTCAAAACCCGCGCACGATGAGCGTCTTTAGTCTATACACATACTGCAAATGGACCCATGCTCACACCTTGTGCCCCTGTATATGAAGATGTAGCAGATTCAATATTACTACTGTAGGTAAATGTGAAAGAAGAGATCGAGGCAGATCCAAAGGTTGTATTTACGGTGCCCCCGTAAGTAGTTCCGTTTGAGTTTGGTGTTGCAAGGGCATTAGCTACTGGGAAGTATGCGCCGGTAGATAAGTTTCCTGCAAGACTAGGGGCGGTAGCGTTCTGTGTTTGAATTCCACTGGTACTAGTAATAGTTGCACCCACAGTGCTGCCGTCTGAGGTTTTCGCCGTTAGTTTTACCACGTCTTGGTAGGATTTATTGCTTATGGGGGAGCAATTAGTATTAAAAATTCCACATGACCAAGATACTCCCGTTGAAACATCATTGATAGGAACGGTTGCATTGGTAACATTTATAACCTGGGTTGCGGATGAATCTTTATAAAAAGTAACTGTTACGCTTTCAGTAGAAGGACGGGTTGAGAGCTGATTAAACACAAAGTTATTTGTGGAAGAAATAGTGTAATTACCGTAAGTAGACCCGTAAGCAGTTCGCCCAAAAGTAGCATTGTAAGGGCTGGTGTTAGAGCTCTGAGTTGAGCTGCTGGTATCTGTGGTGAATTTAGCGTAAATAACGGTTCCATCTGCGAGTTTGATGGGTACTATTTGACCGTTAGCACCACCGGAGGGGTAAGCTATAGTTCCACAATTGGTGCCTGAACCTGGACTGGCTGCCATCGCGGGAATATTGGAAGTTGCCACGATTACAGGGGCGGACC
Source organism: Rothia sp. (in: high G+C Gram-positive bacteria) (assembly GCA_030530925.1). GTDB lineage: Bacteria > Actinomycetota > Actinomycetes > Actinomycetales > Micrococcaceae > Rothia. The sequence goes on from JAUMUA010000004.1 coordinate 27,663, forward strand.
ATGCGATCCCAGTAGCTACTGTTCTTCTCGAAATCTTTTGATTCACTGTAAAACTTTCCAAAAATTTATAATAGGGGAGAAATTATTATATGAAGAATAAAATACAGAAATTTAAAACTTAACTAATATTTATTTAATTTATTCAATATTTATTGAAAAAATTTCTTATTATAATAATTCATATCAGGGTAAATTATAGTTCATTTTTGAGCATGTTGATACAATTAGTGGAGAATTCAGCTCTGATAAGGCGAAATATAGTGTTGATTTATAGAAGGGGATTCAAATGGACCCTTC
>JAUMUA010000004.1:27969-53630 GCA_030530925.1 Rothia sp. (in: high G+C Gram-positive bacteria)
AGAACCATTTGTGACTCTGCCTTATTACTAAGACTCTACCTGCCTGCACTTCACAGATGTTTCGTAATGGCAAAACAAAAGCCCCTGCTTCAATGCGAAGCAGGGGCTCTAGTATTTACCCGATTCTTAGTCTTTCTCCACCAGGGTCAACACATCATAGGTCGCCACAATTTCGTCGTTCTGATTGTGTAGAACCGCGTCCCAGGCGACCTCCCCGTATTCATCGGTTACACGCGGGGTGATTTTCTTTGCGGTGAGGGTAACGCGAATCGAATCGTCGTAGGTCACCGGGGTAATAAAACGCAGGTTCTCTAATCCGTAATTGGCAAGAACTGGACCGGGGGCGGCGTCAACGAACAATCCTGCAGCCCAAGAAACCAGAAGGTAACCGTGTGCCACCCGGCGTGGGAAGAAGGGGTTGGCTGTTGCGGCTTCTTCATCGGTATGAGCATAGAACTGATCACCGGTGGAATCGGCAAAGGCCGTAATGTCTTCGAGGGAGACCTTGCGCAATGGGGATGCGAATTGATCGCCAATCTTAAGTTCTGCTAGCGACTTACGGAAGGGGTGGACACCCTCACCTAAATCCACAGATTCGCGGGTTACCGTCTGTGCATCAGCACCCTGATGCCATACACCCGTAATGGCGGTGAGCATGTTGGGTGAACCTTGAATTGCGGTGCGCTGCATGTAATGCTTGACAGCGCGTACACCGCCAAGCTCTTCCCCGCCACCCGCGCGACCGGGGCCGCCGTGAACCAGATGAGGAACGGGGGAACCGTGACCGGTAGAAGTCTTAGCGTCTTCGCGATTGAGCACTAACACGCGACCGTGATGGGCAGCAATTCCCAAAACAACTTGCTGTGCTGTTTCCTGATTGTTGGTGCATACGGTGGCAACCAAAGAACCTTCACCCAAAGCTGCGAGTTCAATGGCGTCGTTGATATCGGTGTACTCAATAACAGAGGTGACCGGGCCGAATGCTTCAACAGAGTGCACTGCTTTGTTGCGGGGGTCGTCAAAGGTCAAAATGGTGACGGGATAAAATGAACCCTCGGCAGGGGCATCGCTCTGAAATGCGATTTTACCTCCCGCAGCAGTGAGCTTCTCAACAGATGAAGAAACTTCACCCTTTTGCTCAAACGATGCCAGCGCGCCCGTTGTACTACCTTCGGTGCGTGGGTCACCCATTTTTACTTTGGCTGAAATGGTTTTAGAAAGCGCTGCAACGACGTCATCGCGGCAACCTGCGGGAACAATCACACGACGGACCGCGGTACATTTTTGACCTGCTTTGGCAGTGATTTCAACAAAAACTGATTTGATGAAAGCCTCAAACTCAGGGCTACCCACTTCCGCATCGGGGCCGAGAATGGCGGCGTTGAGAGAATCAGTTTCAGCGGTGAAATGTACACCTTTAAGTTGCACATTCGAATGGGTGCGCAAAGTTTGTGCAGTGTTGGCAGAACCTGTAAAAGCTACATGGTCGCGGTAGTCGAGGTGATCCAAAAGGTCACGTGCTGAGCCGGAAATAAGTTGGAGAGATCCCTCTGGCAACACACCCGACTCAATCATCAGACGTACACAGGCTTCGGTAACATACCCGGTTGCGGTTGCAGGTTTCACGATACTAGGCATGCCTGCAATAAACGCGGGAGCGAATTTTTCGAGCATGCCCCACACTGGAAAATTGAAAGCATTGATTTCAACAGCTACACCAGGTAGACGAGTGTAAATATGTTCACCGGCAAAACTGCCGTCTTTTGAGAGTGGTTCTACGTTACCGTCAATGATGACGTTTGAGTTGGGTAGCTCGCGGCGCCCCTTGGATGAGAATGTGAAGAGGGTGCCGATGCCACCGTCAATATCGATGTAGTGATCGCGCTGGGTGGAACCAGTGGGGAACGAAATATCGTAGAGCTCTTGTTTGTGCTCGTTGAGGTACATGGCCAACTCTTTGAGCTTCAGTGCGCGTTCGTGAATCGTGAGTTCGCCGAGGTTCTTCTGGCCAGTTTCCCGGGCGAATTCAATGGCGCCTGCAGTATCGATACCTTCTGTGCTGGCGGTGAAAATGACGTCACCGGTGGAGGTGTCTTGAATGTCGGTGGTTTTTGAAGGGTTGGACGGCGTCCACCATTCACCCTTGATGAAGCTGGGGACGAGCATGGGGTTGGACATAGGGTTCCTCTCAGAAGTTGATATTCTGACCGTTCGTTCAGTTATTATTCTTACTATAACGCACGTCACTACATCGTTCGAAAGGGTTTTTATGAATGATTCAAAAGATTCGGCGCAACAGCATGGGTTGTGGACCATTACGCTGGGGGAGCTGGATGAAAAACTTGGTGTAAAAGTGCTTGAGGAATCTGCTGACCGCGTAGTTGCTACCATGCCGGTTGTGGGTAATCGTCAATCACTGGGGTTATTACATGGGGGCGCTATGCTGGCACTGGGTGAAGCAGTGGGGTCATGGGCGGCAGTAATTCATGCCTCGTCGATGGGCAAAGTGGCAGTTGGCGTGGATGTTAACGCCACTCACCACAAGTCTTCTAAAGAGGGTGAGGTGACGGCGACAGCATCGGCAATTCATCTCGGCCGCTCACTCACCACCCATGAAGTGGTGATTACGCATAACAGCACCGGTGCGCGGTTATGCACCATGAGAATTACGAACTTTATTAAGTAGTTAAATTTATGTGTATAGTAGGTCACAACTTCGAAATTCGAAGGTGAAGTATTTCTGAAAGAAGGTGGGATCATGAGAGCGATAATAGTACGTTTCCCGCTAATCAATCATCCCGCCTTTTCTTGTGCGCGCTAATCAATCTTTTATCTAGGCGGGGAGAAAAAATCTTTTGACTAGGAAATACTTTGAATTCTTATTCCACACCATTATCTCAGTGGGGTCTCTCTTCTGGCCGTTCGCTGAAATTTTCTTCTGATGTATCTGACCTCGCAATTGGCAGAGTCATTATCAACCACGGTAATCATGCTGATGTGGTTGTTTTAGATACCCCCTCTAGTGAAAACCTAGAGAATTTTGATATATCGCGGGTAGAACTAGGCGCTCATTTACCAGATACCCCTGTAGCGGGGGATTGGGTATGTGTTCAAGGGGGTCGCATAGTAGAGATAGCTGAACGGTATTCTTCGTTGAGCAGACCTGATGTAGATGGCACTTTTACACAAGTTCTTGCGGCGAATATTGATACCGCTTTACTTGTGATTTCTCTTGAAAAAGAACCCAGCCTCAAAGCTCTTGAAAAGCTACTCATTATGGGGTGGGATTCTGGTGCCCAACCCATCATCATTGCAACCAAGATTGATGTAGCTAAGCACTATATACATCAAATTGAACGATTGCAGGAAGTCTCTATGGGGGTTGAGATTATTCCCTGTAGCTCTCAAACAGGGGAGGGCATCGAGCTCGTCAAAGAGCGAGTTTCAGGTGGTACTGCCGTGATGCTTGGTGCTTCTGGCGCAGGGAAAACTTCATTATTGAATGCACTGAGCGAAACTCACGAAGCAACTTTTGACGTACGTCGAGATGGTCAAGGGCGGCATACAACAAGCACCAGAAAGCTTTATCGCTTACCAGGTGGCGGGATTCTTCTTGATGTTCCAGGCATTCGTACTCTCTCATTAAACGGCGATAGTACGGCAATCAATGAAACATTTTCAGATATTGCAGAGCTTTCCCTGCACTGCCGTTTTGGCGATTGCCAACACGACGGTGATTTTGGGTGTGCGGTTGAGGCAGCAGTTGATCATGGTGAGCTTTCACCGCGACGGCTAAAAAGTTGGCGTTCAATTCAGCGAGAACTTGAGTACCAAACCCGACGCACCAGCAAAAGCACCATGGCGGAGCAAAAGCGGCAATGGAAAAAGAGCACGAAGGCCACTAGAAAATTCTCAAAATAACCAAACACTGATGACGGGTACGTAAAAAGAAAAACCCAGGGCGAGCACTTAATACGGTACTTGCCCTGGGTCATCTGAATCATCTCACTTATGAGCCTAAGCATTAACTGTAATCATAAAAACCTTTACCTGACTTACGGCCAAGCTCGCCCCGCTCTACCATGTCGCGCATCAGCTGCGGAGGGGCAAAGCGTTCGCCCAGCTGCGATTCAAGGTACTCGGCAATGCCCAAGCGCACGTCCAAACCCACGACGTCGGTCAGAGCTAACGGACCAATCGGGAACTTGTAACCCAGCACCATCGCGTTATCAATGTCCTGTGGTGAAGCAACGCCCTCTTCAACCATGCGGATGGCCTCCAGTGCAATAGCCACGCCCAAGCGCGACGACGCAAAACCGGGTGCGTCATTGACCACCACAGGAGTCTTACCCAAACCCTCAACCCACGCAGGTGCTAGTGAGCGCAATTCCTTGCCGGTGTGCTTAGACTGCACCACCTCAACCAGCTTGGACGCCGGCACAGGATTGAAGAAATGCAATCCTAAGAAACGCTCAGGGCGCTGTAGTTTCTCGGCAAGACCGTCAATGGATAGCGAAGAAGTGTTCGAGGCCAACCATGCGTCCGCATCCAGTTCAGCTTCAACGGCGGTGAGAGCTTCAACTTTGAGATCCCAAATCTCAGGAACAGCTTCAACTACCAACTCGCACGACGAAAAATCGGAGTAACTGGTAGTCACCGAAAGATTTTGCGCCCAAACATCAAGGTTGCCGTCAATCTTTCCACGCTCTAGCGACTTCGCAAGATCAGCTTCAATGCGCTCGCGAGCCGCCTGTGCTGACTGTTCATCGCGTTCCACCACGGTCACCTGTGAACCAGAAATCAAGAAAGCATGCGCAATGCCAGCACCCATGCGTCCGCCACCCAGAACACCAACATTCTGCGGGAGTGAAGTCTTATCAGCCATCAGTTCTACCTACTTCTTTTTACGATCGAGAAATGCTTGCATGCGATCAAACTTTGCCTCAGATTCAAAGAGAATTGCTTGGGCTAGTTCGTCAATATGAGGATGCGCGCTCGCCGGCGCGGTGAAAACACGCTTAGTAATGCGCACCGCCAGCGGGTCTTGCTTGCCAATGCGGTCAGCGAGAGCATGAGCGGCGTCCATGAGCTGTTCAGGTTCATGAATCTCGGTCACCAGTTTGAGATCGAGCGCCTCGTCGGCATTCAGAATGCGTCCCGCCATCAGAATTTCTAGCGCAACCGGCTCACCCACGAGCTCTTTTAGACGCCACAGTGCACCGGCAGCAGCGATGATACCAAGACCGGTTTCGGGCTGACCCATCTTGATATAGGGGGTGCCAATCCGAAAATCGGCAGCATAGGAAAGTTCAGCGCCACCACCTAGGGCATACCCGTCAATCGCTGCAATCACCGGCATGGGGAGCTTATGAATGCGATCAAAGATTTGCGAATTGACACCCAACAACGCGTCTTCCCGCCGGCGCTCGCGGAGTTGCGCAATATCAGCACCCGATGCAAAAATTCCGCGACCGTTCACCTCACACCCGGTCAAAATCATGATTTTAGGAGTGCGTTCAAGGTACTGGCAGACCTCATGAAGTTCGCTCACCATAGTAGCGTCAATCGCGTTGCGCACCTGTGGGCGATTCATGCGAACAACCAGGCGATCTTCGCGCTCCTCAACGGTTAGAGCTTCAAAATGATCCATGGTGAGCATTAGACGCGCTCCACCAAAGTTGCCGCACCCTGACCTACACCAATACACATGGTGGCAAGACCTCGCTGTACGTTTTCGCGTTCCATGCGACCCAGGAGGGTGATTAAAATACGTGAACCCGATGAACCGAGTGGGTGCCCAAGGGCAATCGCACCGCCATCGTTGTTTACGATATTAGGGTCAATTCCTAATCGACGCATAGATGCCAAAGACTGAGTGGCGAAAGCTTCGTTGAGTTCCACCGCACCAATGTCATCAATCGACCATCCGGTGCGTTCTAAAACTTTCTCAGTAGCAGGAACCGGGCCCAAACCCATGATTTCCGGTGCAAGACCGGCGGATGCCCCGTCTATAAAACGCGCTCGCGCTTTCAAACCGTACTTTTTAATTGCATCTTCAGAAGCCACAATGATCGCCGAAGCGCCGTCATTGAGCGAAGAGGAGTTACCGGCGGTCACTACTGAACCTCCACCGACGACAGGACGCAACTTGGCAAGTACCTCGGCGGTGGTGCCAGCGCGTGGACCTTCGTCGGTGTCTACCACGGTTTCATTACCCTTGCGGTCGCGAATCGTGACCGGCACGATTTCATCTTTGAATCGCCCTGCTTCAATCGCTTCCATCGCCAACTTATGTGAGCGAACTGCAAACGCATCGGCGTCTTCACGGGTAATACCGTCGAGCTTGGCGACTTCCTCTGCGGTTTCGGGCATGGAGTAGGTAAATTTCTCACGCTGAGCAAACTCGGGGTTTACAAAACGCCACCCAATAGAGGTATCAAAAACTTCACCAGGTTTTGCAAAAGCCTTAGTGGGTTTTTCCATGACCCACGGCGCACGGGACATAGATTCAACGCCACCGGCAATCACGATGTCGGCTGCCCCCGCTTTAATCATATGGGCTGCCATCGTTACTGCAGACATGCCTGATGCGCACAGACGGTTGACGGTGATGCCCGGGACGGTATCGGGGTAATCGTTCAACAACCATGCCATGCGGGCAACGTTGCGGTTTTCTTCACCTGCACCGTTGGCGTTGCCCAAAATGACTTCGTCAATCACAGCTGGGTCTAACCCGCTCTTTTCAATGACATCTTTGATGCACAATGCCGCCAGGTCATCGGGGCGGACGGATGAGAGTGCACCACCGTAGCGCCCGACTGGGGTACGTGATCCGCCTACTAGAAATGCTTCAGGGGTAGACATCCAAACTCCTTCGTTGGAATGTAAAGGTTAGAAACCGCCAGCATGAATAACTGAACAGTCGTTCACTAAATGTTCTCAAAGAGTGTGAGCTGAGTCAAAGAAAAGGGCGGGTTGGATTGAAATATCTTGTTAACCTTCAGTTGCCCGCGGTGATCCTTCGGGGTGTAAGTTGATGCCCTGAATACTCCGAGGGACCATCAAAACACCCAGCAAAGAGATCACTGCTGCGATCGCAATATATACGCCAATCGACCATGAATGACCGGTTTTGGTGAGTAACATTTCTGCAATCATCGGGGCAAATGCGCCACCAAAAATGGATCCGATAGCATAACCAATTGAGATGCCAGAGAATCTAACGGACGCGGGGAACATTTCTGCGTACATAGCAGACTGTGGACCGTATGAAGGACCAAGGGTTGCGGTGAGAATAAGAATTGCCAAAGTGAAGAGGGCAAAGTTTGCTGAATCAATCAGGAACCACATGGGAACCGCCCAGATAATCATTCCTAAGTACCCTATGATGAAGGTGTTTTTGCGCCCGATTTTATCTGACATCCAACCACCGAGCATAGTGAAGACGAGCCACCCAAAGCCACCAATGAGCGAGGCGGTAAGTGTTTCATTGCGGCTCATTCCCAGCGCTTTTGCGCCGTAGGAGGCAAAGAACGCAATAACGAGGTAACCTGCTGCGTTATTGGCGATAAAGATTACTGCAGCTAAAAGAACTTGCTTAGTGTTTGATGCAAAGAGTTGTTTTAGAGGTGCCGATTCTTTAGATTGCAGAAGTTGCATTTCTTTGAAAACGGGCGACTCGTCAACTGAGTGGCGAATATAGAACCCCACCACAATCAGCACAATCGATAACAAAAAAGGAATACGCCAGCCGTATGCCATATACGCCTCAGTACCTAAGGTGAGATTGATAATCAGCACTACTGCGGTTGCAAGAATCATACCCAACGGCACACCAATCTGAGGGAATGCGCCGTAAAGACCGCGTTTGTTGCGAGGTGCGTGTTCTACAGACATGAGCGCGGCGCCGCCCCACTCGCCACCTGCTGAGAAACCCTGCAAAATACGAAGGGCAACCACCAAGATGGGTGCTGCAATACCAATACTGGAGTAAGTGGGCACGAGACCAACACCTACTGTTGCTGCACCCATAGCTATCAAGGTAATGACGAGCGTGATGCGGCGTCCAAAACGGTCACCGATATGGCCAGCCACGATTGCCCCGAGGGGGCGAAAGATAAAGCTAATGCCTAGGGATGCCCATGAAATAATTTGCGCGAGGGCTGCGGACTCACCACCGGCTGGTTTGAAGTAGTGAGTTGCCAAGATTAATCCGGCAGCTTGGGCGTAAATAAAGAAGTCGTACCATTCGATGGTGGTACCAACGAGGGTTCCTGCCAGAACCTTACGTTCTTCACGCGATATGGTGTGACGCGCGGCGGGGATGGAGTTGCTCATGCGGATTCCTGGGTGTATGAGAAGAGAAATGCGAAGGTGTGAAATCACATCATTTATGATTTGAATCACAAGTTTTAAGGAATCCTATATGATTTTTGGACTTAAGGATAGTAAGAATCAGATAGTTTATGAATATAAATCCAGAATTACGGTTATTTTTTCACACCTAATATTTACCCTCGGGTCGATCAAAGTTGCCATTAAAGATAACGCTTAGTCACACGCCCCTAACTTTCCGTTCATCTATTACGAGCAATCTAGATGATTGTGACTGCACCATCTATTCCAGGGCTTGAGAATTCTCAACCTCACAGTGAACCACCGCAACGTAAATCTAAAAAGAGCATTAAAAATCTTCTGTTGGCAGGGCTCCTCGTCATACCCAACATCATTTTGCTCATTATTTTTACCTACCGACCCCTTATCGATAACATTCGCCTCTCGTTCTATAACTGGAACATCTCATCAACCCGCGCCGCTCAATACGTAGGGTTTGAGAATTACAAAGAATGGGCAACCGACCCCACAAGCTGGGCAATCGTGTGGCAAACTATCGTGTTTACGTTCGTTGCGGTTGCAGGATCCATGGTGATTGGCCTAGCCCTAGCGCTTTTGCTCGATCGCAACCTCAAAGGACGCAATCTGGTGCGCTCACTCGTCTTTGCCCCTTATGTGCTCTCGGGTGCGGCAATAGGCGTTGCCTTTCAATTTGTGTTTGACCCTGGCTATGGTTTGGTTCAAGATCTTCTGGGGCGAATCGGTATTGAGTCACCGCAGTTCTATACCAATCCGCACTGGGCGCTCTTTATGATTACCGCAACCTATGTGTGGAAAAACCTGGGATACACCTTCGTTATTTACCTCGCGGCACTCCAAGGGTTGCGAAAAGACCTCGACGAAGCCGCAGAAATTGACTGCACACCGCGCGTCCGCAAGTTCATGCGAGTTACCCTGCCGCAACTTCGGCCTACCACGTTCTTCCTCTCCATCACGGTGCTTTTGAACTCGTTTCAGGTGTTCGACATCATCAACGTGATGACTGGTGGCGGACCACTCGAAACCTCAACCACCACCATGGTGTACCAGGTGTACCAAGAAACCTTTGTGAACTCCCGCGCAGGCTACGGTGCGGCGGTTGCCACCATTATGTTCCTGGCCGTACTAATCATTACCGTGGTGCAGGTTCGTATGCAGGATAAGGAGCAATAAATGGCTTTTGATTATCAGATTCCCGCTGTTCCTAAAACAAAATCTGAGGCACCCAAACCGGTTCCTTCAGCTATCAAAGCAAGCGTGCCCCAACGTCGCGGAATTGTTCCCGGTGATAGCAGAAAATCAAAAATCTGGGGTTACCTGGGTATCGCCATTGCCGCGCTCATCATTGCTGTACCCCTTTACTTTGTGGTGATCACCAGCTTTAAGACACACGGTGACATCTATTCGAACCCGATTAGCTGGATTCCGAACCCCTGGGCACCGCAGAACTACTCCTACGTATGGAACAACATGAACTTCTCGCGGTACATGATGAATTCCATCATCATCTGCCTGGCGCTAGTGGTTATCAAAGTCGCGTTCGGTGTGCTCTCTGCCTACGCTTTTGCGTTCATAAAATTCCCCGGGTCGGGGTTATTGTTCTTCCTCGTCATTGGCACACTCATGGTGCCCAACGAAATCACAATCATCTCGAACTACGCCCTTACCGCCCAGCTCGGTTGGCGCGATACCTTCGCCGGTATTATCGTGCCCCTTGCAGGCACCGCATTCGGAACTTTCCTCATGCGTAACCACTTCCGCTCGCTTCCTCAAGAAATTATGGAAGCCGCAACTATGGATGGTGCGGGCTTTATGCGCATCCTCTTCAAAGTAGTTCTGCCCATGAGCTGGCCCACTCTCATGGCGTTCGTCATGATCACCGCCGTGGCCGAATGGAACCAATACCTCTGGCCCTTCTTGATTTCCGACACCGGCAAAGTTGCGCCGTTGCAGGTGGGTCTCACCCAGCTACAGGACGCCGAAGGTCTCACCAACTGGGGCCCGGTGATGGCGGGTACGGTGCTCGCATCAATCCCCATGGTGATCGTGTTCTTGCTCTTGCAGAAGTCCATGATCAAGGGGCTGACAGCCGGGGCTGTTAAAGGATGACTTTCGGACTTTGCCCGTCGCGAGCAAATTCCAGGACTCCCGCAGCCGCCTGCGACGCTTGCCACTTCATCAATAAAGATTTTCAACAAATAAGGAGAAACCCCTATGAATATTTCACGCCGCGGCATTCTTTCCATTGCCGGTCTCACTATTTCAACCGCTGCTCTTTCAGCATGTGCTGGCACGGGTAGCAGCTCGGATTCGTCCAAGAAAGACGAGGGCAGTGGCACTCTTCAGTTCTGGTCGAATCACCCCGGTTCATCTCGCGATATGGAGCAGCAGCTCATTGACGCGTGGAACAAGGAGAACCCGGATCACAAGGCTGAATTGATTGATGGCGGCGCGAACTACGAGGAGTTGGGTCAGAAGTTCAACGCTGCGCTCTCCGGTGGCGACTTGCCCGATGTCATCGTGGCTTCGGATGTTACCTGGTTCAACTTTGCATTCACCGAGGCAACCACTGCCCTTGATGATTTGTGGAAAGAAAACAACATTGACACTTCCACTTATGTGAAGACCTTATTGGAGGATTACAAGTACGACGGTAAGCACTACGGCGTGCCTTACTCACGCTCAACTCCACTGATGTACTGGTACACCGAGGATCTTAAGAAGGCTGGTCTTTCTACCGATAAGGGTCCGGCAACCTGGCAGGAGTTCGCTGAGGAGTGGGCACCCAAAATCAAAGAAGCAACTGGTAAGCCTGTGCTGGCAGTAGCGGATGGCACCAGCTACCTTGACTGGTACTTTGAGGGTGCGTTCTGGACCTTCGGTGGCGCTTACTCCGATGAATGGGATCTCAAGTTCACCGACCCCAAGACCGTTGAAGCGGGCAAGTTCTTGCAGAAGATGGTCAAGGACGGGTACATCAAGGTAGTTAAAGATTCCGCTAATGAATTCGGCATTGGCAACACTGCAGGTCTTCTTGAGTCGACAGGTTCCCTTGGCGGTTTGAAAGAGTCCGCTAAGGGGGACTTCGTCACAACCTACTTGCCCGGCCCTAAGCCCGGCACCACCACCGGTGGTGCTGGTCTTGCAATCCCTGCTGGCATCTCGGATGAGCGCAAGAAGGTTGCGGTCAAGTTCATTGACTTCATGACTAACACCGAAAACACCATCAAGTTCACTCAGAAAACCGGTTACATGCCGGTGCGTAGCGACGCTTCGGATAATCCTGAACAGGCTAAGTACCTTAAGGAAAATCCCAACGCTGAAACCGCTATCAAACAGCTCGCAGAGAACACCAAGTCCCAGGACTACGCACGCGTATTCGTCAGTGGCGGTGGCACCAAGATTGGCGGAGCGCTCGACAAGATTGTTGCCGGTCAGGATGTTGAAGAAACTTTCAAGGCATTGCAGGACGACATTCAAAAGGTCATAGACCGCGACATCAAGCCTAACCTCTAAACCAGCACGAGAAGAGAATAAAAGACTATGGTTGAAGTTTCCCTCCAGCACATTTCGCGTATCTACGACGCCGGTAAGCGGCCCGCGGTGAACCGTGTGAACATTGATGTGCGCGATGGTGAATTTATTACCCTCGTGGGTCCCTCAGGATCGGGTAAATCCACGTGTTTGCGCATGATTGCTGGATTGGAGCCGGTCAATGAGGGCACCGTCAAAATTGATGGTAAAGACGTGACTGAGTTACGCCCATCGCAACGTGATGTGGCCATGGTCTTTCAGTCTTACGCGCTGTATCCCAATATGACCACCCGCCAAAACATGGCGTTTGCGCTAGAAAATGCGGGAATGGGTAAAGAAGAGGTTAATCAGCGAGTGGAGCAGGCGGCAGAGATGCTAGAGCTCACCGATTTGCTGGATAAGAAACCCGCTAATATGTCTGGCGGTCAGCGCCAGCGGGTGTCGATGGGGCGCGCGATTGTGCGTAAACCTAAGGTCTTTCTCATGGATGAACCCCTCTCAAATCTGGACGCTCGTTTGCGCGTTTCAACTCGTGCGCAGATTGCTAGTTTGCAACGAGAATTGGGTGTGACCACTATTTATGTGACTCACGATCAGACTGAGGCTATGACCATGGGTGACCGCGTGGCGGTTCTCAAGGACGGTGTGTTGCAACAGGTTGATGAGCCGATGCATTTATACCGTTACCCCGGCAATACTTTTGTGGCTGGGTTTATTGGTTCGCCTGCTATGACGTTGTTTGACGGCGCGCAGGTGAACGGTTCAGAGGTTTCGTTGGGGGAGCTGTGCCCGGTGCCTGTTCCCGAACGCGTGACTTCGCGTGTTGAGCACGGCGTCATTGTGGGTGTGCGCCCCGAGGACTGGAAAATCTCGTTCCCCGGTGCGGCCAGCGAGGTGCAGGGGCTCAAGGTGACGGTTGCTCATATTGAGCAGTTGGGTGCGGAGGCTTTCGCTTATGTTGAGCTTCCCACCGGTTCGGCTGTGACCGCGCGTCATTCGCGTATTGCTGTGCGACTCGACAGCGTGGATCAGATTGAAGCGGTGCAGGTGGGCGATCAGATCCGTATCAGTCCCAAGCGTTGCAGCCTTTTCGATTTTGAAAATGAAGTGAACTTGGAGTACCTGCAGGACTCGGTGGGTGCCGCACGAGTGCACGACGGCGCTAAAACCGCTGGGGTTGAGACCGTGGGGGTGGAGAACGCCGGCTCGGTCGCTGTTTAGGCGCTGGCGCTGGCTCTGAATGTGACACTGCTTGTTAGGCGCTGATCGTCTGACTATTAGCGTCCTATTACGCCAAACTCCCGCCCTTCCGGCGAATTCCCGCGATAATAACGGGAACTCGCCGGAGGAGCGGGAGTTCGGTGGTTAAGAGCTAAAAGCTAAAAGCTAAGCGCCTAGAGCTCCTGCTGGTGTACGCGCACGGTGCGTTCATTGGTGAACTCACGTAACGCCCACTGAGCGTTTTCGCGGCCGTAACCGGACTTGTTGATGCCGCCAAAGGGGAATTCGGGATCCGATTCCATGTGAGCGTTGATCTGCACCATGCCAGCGTTGATGCGCTCGCCAAAAGCGATAGCTTTCTCCACGTCTTCAGACCAAACCGAAGACATCAAGCCGTATTCGCTATGGTTGGCAATACGTAGCGCGTCTTCTTCGTCCTTAGCCTTGAAGACCATGACGACGGGACCAAAGAGCTCGTTGCAACCCATGTCGGAATCAAGGTCAACGTCGGTGAGTAGAGCGGGAGACATGAACCAACCCTCACGATCTAACTTCTCCCCACCAAAGTGCAGAGTTGCACCATCCTTGACTGCCTGTTGGATGCGCTCCACGGCTTCATCTCGAGCACTCTCTGACGACATAGGACCCATGTCGGTGTCTTTGCCATCATAGGGGCCAACCTTGACGTTCTCTAGGGCTTCTTTAGCGGCAGCCACGAACTCGTCGTAAAGATCTTCAACAACGATCATGCGCTTAGGTGAGGTGCAGACCTGGCCGGCGTTTGAAATGCGGTAGGTAACAGCCTTCTTGGCGAGCGCCTTGACGTCTGAGGTGTCGAGAACCACGAACGGATCGTTGCCGCCAAGTTCCAAAACCGAACGCTTCAGGTGCTTTGCTGCATGGCCAGCAACGGACGCGCCGGCGTCCTCAGAACCGGTGAGCGATACACCCTTGACGCGTGAATCTGCGATGACGTGCTCGGCGTCAGAGCTGTTCAAGTACAGGTTCTTGTAGGCACCCACGGTCAGACCGGCTTCTTCAAGCATCGTCTGGAAACGCTGGGATGAAACGGGGCAAATTGCTGCCTGCTTCATCATGATTGCGTTACCCACCATGAGGTTTGGTAGTACAAAACGAGCAATCTGGTTGTAGGGGAAGTTCCAAGGCATAACGCCAAAAAGAACACCGAGGGAATCGTGTTTAACATATGTTTTGTCGGCGCCGCCGGCGGGCAGCACGGTGTCTTCTAGGAACTTAGGTGCGTTATCGGCAAACCAGCGGGCAGTCTTAGCAACCTTAGCTGCCTCAGCCTTGCCTTGTGCTAATGGTTTGCCCATTTCGCGACCAATAATGTCAGCAAGCTCGTCGGTATTTTGCTCCACGATGTCAGCGAACTTGTTGAGGACCTCGGATCGCTCAGCCATGCTGGTTGCGCTCCACGTAAGGTATGCCTGGTGGGCGTCTTCGATGATGGCGGGAATGTCTTCGGCTTTGATGGAATCGAATTCTTCTTCCACTTTGCCGGTATTTGCATTGGTTAGTGCGTAATTACTCATGTGACTATAAGACCACTGAGTAGTTGGTGCTGTCTAGGGGTTTTCTGCTCAGCGAACGAGAGGGCTAAAACGTAAGGGGCAGGCAAAGTGACGTTGTGCGGGGTAAAAATGCCCCGCAGAACGTCACTTTCACTAGCGGTTAGCGGGAGGGGCGCGAGGGGATACCCAGCCACCCAACATTGCGAAGTATTTCATTCAAGGAATAACCTAGCCACACGCACCGTTAGACTAATTCACAACGCCGCTTACTGCGCGTGACGCCGATCGTGAAGGGTCTTTCGATGACTAAATTCGCCGCCTCTCAAGGAACCGAGCTCCGCTGCCAAAACTGGCGTGCCGAGGCTCTACTGAGACTTCTAGAAAACGTGCTTGACGTGGGTGAACGCCCCGAAGACCTGGTGATTTACGCGTCCATTGGCAAAGCCGCCAAAGACTGGGATGCTTTTCACCAAATAGTTGATGCTCTTAAGATTATGCGCGAAGACCAAACTCTCGTGTTGCAAACCGGTCGCCCCGTTGCCCTGATGAACACGCACCCCGCGGCGCCGATGGTGATGTCGGCGGTCAACAACACCGTGGGCGTGTGGGCGAACGAAGACAAGTTCTACGAACGCTTCAAAGAAGGCAAAACCATTTGGGGCGGTTTGACGGCGGCGGCTTGGCAGTATATTGGCCGCCAAGGGGTGCTGGGCGGCACTTACGAACTACTCCAGGCCGCACTCTTTAAACACTTTGACGAGCAGGTAGCACCGCACCGCTGGATGCTCACCGCCGGTATGGGCGGCATGGGGTCGTCGCAGCCGATTTCGGCAAAAATGCTGGAACTTTCCTCGCTGACTGTTGAGGCTAACCAGGCAAAGATTGACAAGCTCTATGCCGCCGGTGGACTCGACGTCGTGGCACAGGACCTGGACGAAGCACTCGAACTCGTACAGAACGCAGTTCGCAATAAAAAACCACAGGCCATTGGGTTGGGGGGTAATGCCGCAGAGGTATTCACCGAAATCGCTAATCGCGGTGTGGTGCCCGATATCGTTACCGATCAGACCGCCGCTCATGACGCCCGATTCGGTTACCTCCCGGTAGGGTACACCCTGGACATGTGGGATTCTTTGCGCGAAGAAGACCCCGTCAAAGTAGAAGATGAAGCTCGGCATTCCATGGCGCAACAGGTGCGTGCCATGGTGAAATTTGCCGACGCCGGATCGGTAGTTTTTGAGAACGGAAACAACCTGCGCGTGCAGGCGGCGTATGCTCTCGATGCTGAAGAATCAGAAGAAGCCTACGCTAAAATCCCCGGTTTTATGGAAGCGTATTTGCGCCCGCTCTTCTCGCGCGGCATTGGTCCGTTCCGCTGGATGATCCTCTCAGGTAGCGAAGCTGACCAAAAAGTGGTGGATGACCTCGCCGCGACCCTCTTCCCCGAGCGTCCTGAAATTGCGCGCTGGATTGAGCTGGCTCAGAAAGAAATCCATAACCAGGGCATGCCTGCGCGTACCTGCTGGTTGGGCTACGGGGAGCGCTCAAAGCTGGCGCTTGCCGTCAACGAGGCAGTTGCCGACGGACGTATCTCCGCCCCCGTCGCGTTCTCCCGCGACCATCTCGATTCCGCCGGTATGACCCACCCGCGCATCGGCACCGAGGGCATGAAAGATGATTCAGACGGCGTCACCGATTGGCCCATTCTTGATTCCATGTTGCTCTCTGCCGCTGGTGCGGACATGGTTGCTGTGCACTCTGGCGGCGGCGGTTACTCGGGGTGGATGCAGTCCGCCGGGGTTACCGTAGTTGCCGACGGCACTGAGGCAGCGGCAACCCGCCTACGCCAAGCACTCGATTTCGATTCGGGGTTGGGCGTTATTCGCCACGCTACCGCAGGGTACGAACCCGCACTGGACGCCGTTGAGCGATCTCGGCGTGAAGGTGCACTCGGTGCGCCCCTGAACCACATTCAGAACTAGATTTTTTACTCTTAAACCATCTTGCATAAGGAGAAACACATGCGTGAATTAACACCGGATGATGCCCGCTGGGCAGTTCTTGGCGGCGGCGTCTTTGCTTGCGGAGGAGGCGGTTGGCAAGATCATGGCGAACTCATGGGCCGTATGGCAACCAACCTCAACCGCCCGGTGCTGGCAACTGTTGATGAGCTCCCCGAAGACGCCTGGGTAGCCACCGTTACCGCCATTGGCGCGCCAGCGGCAAAAGACTGGGAAATTCGACCCATCGACTACATTGATGCGCTCAAGAAACTGATGGAACTCTCACCCCACCCCATCGCAGCCGTTCTGACCGGTCAAAATGGTTACTCCACCACGCTCAACGGCTGGATTCAGTCGGCGGCACTGGGCGTTAAGGTTCTTGACGCCGCCGGCGACGTCCGCGCGCACCCCACCGGCAAACTCGGTTCACTCGGACTTACCACCCGTGAGGGGTACGAAACTATTCAGGTGCTCTCAGGTGGCAATCGCAAAAAGCACGGTCACTTACTCTCAATTAACATGGGCCGTGTAGACACCACCGATGACGTTCTGCGCGACGTTTCTGTGCGTTCGGGTGGTTTTATTGCCGCTGCCCGCAACCCCGTGGAACTTTCGTGGATTAAAGAGCATGCGGCGCTCGGCGTCATCTCGCTTGCCCTGGACTTAGGCAAAGCTATGGAAGAAGCCGGAGCTGGCCAAGAAGGCAAGGGTGAAGAGGTTATCAAGACCGTCGTCGATTTCCTTGACGGAGAAATCATTGACGAGGGCGCGATCTCTCACGAAGTTGACCTAGAAACCAAGGGCGGCTGGGACCACGGAACGTTCCGCATCGGCGAGCACACGGTGCCCTACCTCAACGAGTTCATGGCGATTGAAGGTCCCGACGGACGCGTGGCAACCTACCCTGACACCATCATTATTCTGCGCAAAGATACCGGCCTGGCGCTCGCCGTCAAAGACACAGTACCGGGCATTGACGTGGTGCTCATCAAGGTGGATGCTAAGAAACTTCCGCTCTCATCATCGGCAGTTGACCCGGTGGGCGTGGGCGAATGTGAAGACATTATGGGCATTGACTTTCTAAAGTACTTGCCTGAACGCCACTAACCATCTAGATGACTTTTGTTCTCAAGCGGTTGCCGCACTCAGCGTAAACCGCTTGAGGGCATCACTATACTCATACTCGCCAAAGGCTTCCCTTGTCACAGACTCTTACCGCTCATAATTCTGCCGTTTCTCGAAAAGCTGTTGTCGCTTCATCCTTTGGTAACGCCATGGAATGGTACGACTTCTCGGTTTACGCATTTTTTGCTACCTATATTGCCGCGAATTTTTTTGAAAAAGGCGATTCCACGCAAGCAACAATCGCCTCATTCATGGTGTTTGGTGCCGGATTCATTGCGCGCCCGCTGGGAAGTTTGGTGCTCGGTATTCTTGCCGACCGCAAAGGGCGCAAGCTCGGGTTGCTCATCTCTCTTTTTACAATGGCAACAGGCATTTTTATTATTGCCGCTACCCCTAACGTGGCAACTATTGGGTTAGCCGCACCGGTTCTGTTGCTCATCGGGCGTCTGCTTCAAGGCTTCTCAGCAGGTGGTGAGCTCGGTTCAGCAGCCTCCTACTTGGTGGAACACGCACCTGCCGAAAAGAAAGCGGGATATGCGGCGTGGTTGCAGGGTTCTATGGGAATTTCTAACTTGCTGGCGGCTAGTGCCGGATTGCTCGTCACTACTTTCTTTACCGATGAAGCTGTTGAGGCTTGGGCATGGCGTCTGCCGTTTATCTTTGGACTCTTACTTATTCCCGTAGGTTTATACATACGCCGGCAACTACCTGAAACGGAACAGTTCGAACGCGAAGTGCACACTCGTTCAACGTCGGAGATCATCAAACAGTTGGTGTTAAATAATTGGCAAGCCCTACTTGCAGGGGTTGGTTTTTGCGTTTTGTGGAACGTGGCGGTGTATTCCATCATTGTTTTCGGTCCCACCTACTACAAGATCACTGAAGGTTTGAAGTTCACCTCGCAACAAACGTTCTTGGCCTCGTTCGTAGGTAACGTATTCTTTACCATCACCTGTATTTTTGCCGGCCGTCTCGCAGATAAAGTGGGGCGCCAAAAAGTTCTCACTAGTGCAGCGGTGGTACTTTTAGTGGTTCCTTTCTTCGTCCTTTTGCTCCTACACGGTGTTCACTCTCTTGCAGTGTTGCTCTTCGCTCACACTATTTTGTGCATCTGCGTTGCCCTTTTTGTGGGCGTGGCACCGTCCACCTTGCCTATGGCATTTACCCCAGAAACTCGCTCAACGGGGGTTTCTATTACCTATAACCTCGCTGCCATAGGATTCGCCGGGTTTGTACCCCCAATCCTTATCTGGGCAGATACTCATATATCCGTATTTTCTCCGGCATTTTTGATTTCATTATGCGCACTGGTTACGTTGTGTTGTCTTCCTGCCCTTTTCCATCAAATTACCCGTGTAGAAAACACAGATTTTCACACCCTTGACCAGTAACCCCGTATCACCAACGTTAGGAATTCGCGTGCCGCGCACTTTTGCCGCTATGACTAGCTCTCAAGGATCGCCACTCCGGGAGATCCTCGTACTTGATGGTTGCTCACTGAGCTGGGGCGATCTTGAATTGGTGCTCAGCGGTAAGCCACTGCACATAGAACTCTCCGACGTTGCGCGTCAGCATATGCAAACGGTGCGCGACGCCGCCCTCACTAGCCTAGATACCAACCCTGAGCTGCGCGTCTACGGGTGGAATCAGGCGCTTGGGCCCCTCAAAGACCGCCCCCTGAGTGTTGAAGAACAAAGCGCTTTTCAGATCAATGTGTTGCGCTCGCACCACGCGGGGGTAGGAAGAATCCTGCCCGAGAAAGTGGCGCGGCTGGCGCTAATTATTCGTGCTAACACGCTCGCGCGGGGGACTGCCGGGGTTCGCCCCGAACTGGTGGAGCGCATTATCGACGTAGTCAATGCAGGACTGTACCCGCAGATGCCCGATACCGGATCAATGGGAACCGGGGATCTGCAACCGATGGCGGCGGCGGGTCTGTTTTTGATAGGTGACGCTCAGGCATACGCATTGTGCGAGCACTGCGGCAAGCACGAGGCCCCGGTTGCCTGCAAGAAAAACGGGCTCGCCCCCACCTTCGCCCTCGAGGCGGGGGAGGCGATTGCGCTCATCTCTGGTTCGGCAGTGCTTTCTGCCGCGCTCGCTGAGGCGGTGTTTCGTATCGAGCAGCAAACCCAAACGTTCATCGGCGGGTTTTCGCTGTTCTGTGAGGCAACTCGTGCCGAGAAGCATGCCTTTGACGTACGCATGCACAACGAGCGTCATATCCCTGCTGAAATCACTGCTGCCGAATCAATTATGGCGCTCATTGGCGATTCGCGGTGGAGTACCGTTGAGGGGCGCTATCGGGCGGGCGAAACAGTGCCGCGAGTGCAGGACGCGACGTCGGTGCGTTCGGTGCCGCACCATTTGGCGGCAATTTTGCAGCAGCTTGAACAGGCGAAAACTGAGCTGGAACGAGACATCAATGCGTCAACGTGTAATCCCATTATTTTGCCTGATCAGCAGGGGAATTATGAGTTTCTTTCGGGTGGTAACTGGGACGGCACGGTATTGGGTCACGCGGCGCATTCGCTGAACGTGTGCATCACTCGCCTGGCTGTGCTCACCAAAGACCTTGCCGGGCGTCTAACCTACGAGGGGTGGAGCTACGGTTTGCCGCCGAGTCTTGCCGGGGGGCAACTCGGGTTGAACTCGGGAATGACTCTTTTGCATACCACCGGTGCTGCGCTGATTCCAGAAATGCAGGTGCGTGCAAACCCGGTAGGCACGCTCTCGTTCCCTATCAAGGGCGGGCAAGAGGATCACAATACGATGGCAATGGCAGGGGTACACAACCTTATGTCTAATGTGCGCCGTGCCGATATTTTGCTGTCGATTTTATTGCTGATGTCTGCCCAGGGAATCTACCTATTGCACCGGCTCATGGACGGGCTGGCGCTCGGAACGGGCTCGGGCAAGGTGTACGCGGCGCTGCGTAAATCGGTGGCACCGCTTGAAGAAGACCGCGCGTTAGCTGGAGATTTAGATACCGTGACCGAGCTGGTGCGCGAAGGCGTCATTGCTCGCGCCGTCACCGATGCCGTTGAAACGGGACAGGCTACACGCGCAGGAATGTACTTCATCTAATCAGAGGTACTATTGCGGAATATTTCGTTAAATGTCTTGTTTCTTTATAAGCCCCCTGCCAACAATTACTCTTAGTACAAAGATTGAGCACGAATAAAGGACTCTTGTGTCAGCTCTTAAGAACGCGATTGAATTTCAATCGGTGACCAAAAAATATGGCGAGAATATTGTGGTTGATAATCTCAATCTTCAAATTCCCGCAGGCAAAATAACTGTTTTTGTGGGACCTTCTGGGTGTGGCAAAACTACCTCATTGCGCATGATTAACCGTATGGTCGAGCACACCAGCGGTTATATTTTGGTCAACGGTGAAGACACCACTGCTCAACCTGCCTATAAGCTCCGGCGCTCTATGGGTTATGTGATGCAGCAGGCTGGTTTGATGCCGCACCGCACAGTCGTAGACAACATAGCCACCGTACCGCGCCTCAACGGCGTTTCAGCGCGCAAGGGTCGCGAACAAGCATTGGAATTGCTCAACACAGTGGGTCTCGATGAGTCCTACGCAAAGCGTTATCCCGCTCAACTTTCCGGTGGTCAGGCGCAACGCGTTGGTGTTGCCCGCGCGTTAGCCTCTGAATCTTCGATTCTTCTCATGGATGAGCCGTTCTCTGCCGTTGACCCGGTAGTGCGTGCAGACCTTCAAAAAGAACTTTTGCGCTTGCAAAACACACTGGGGCGCACCATCATTTTTGTTACACACGACATGGATGAAGCCATTTTGTTGGGTGACTTTGTAGCAGTTTTCGCTCGTGGCGGGCGTATTGCTCAGTTTGGTACCCCCGAAGAAATCCTACGTGAACCTGCCGATGACTTCGTTGCCTCATTTGTGGGACGTGACCGTGGTATGCGCCGACTGACCTTCGCATCCGGTGCTCAACTTCCCATTCACTCCCTCAACGCCCAAGAAACTCCTTGGCAACAGTGGCAACTCAACGTAGAAGACGGGCGCCCAGCCGGGTGGAACATCGACGGCCGAGTTATTCCTGGTGGATCCCTCTTTGTTGAAGGCGGCTCCTTGCGCGAAGCGTTAGATTCTGTGCTCTCCTCACCCTCTGGTTACGGTGTTGCCGTCGATACCCACGGCAAAGTTCTAGGGCTGCTCACCTCAGAAGATGTTCTGGCCGCTACCGAACAAGAGCGCCTGCACCGTTACGGAGTGAGCGCGTGAGTTGGTTACAATCTAATCTCCCCTATGTAGGAGAGCTGACTTTACTGCACCTCATGCAGTCCATCATCCCCGTTATTGCCGGTACTATCATCGCAATTCCTCTAGCTCGTTTAGCCATGGGGCGCCGTCGTGACGGTCGCTCTACCGAACGCGCTACCCGTGCGGGCAAGTTGCGTCGCGGTCTCGTCATTAACTCCGCCGCGTTGCTCTACACCATTCCTTCGCTGGCGCTCTTTGTGCTGATGCCACTGGTTCTTGGGACCTCAATTACCTCACTGCTGAACGTGTACGTAGCACTCACGCTGTATGTGATTGCCATGATGGTGCGCTCCGCGGTGGACGCTTTCGATTCGGTCTCGCCAGTGACCCTTGAAGCCGCAACCGCTATGGGATACCGCCCCACCCGTCGCTTTTGGGCAGTAGAACTACCCCTGGCAGTGCCGGTCATGCTCGCCGGATTGCGTGTAGCTCTGGTCTCAAACATCTCGATGGTATCGGTGGGGGCCGTGATTGGCATTCAGTCCCTCGGTACTCTCTTTACCGACGGTCTGCGCCGAGATCTCACCGCCGAAATTCTGGTAGGCATCATTGCTACCGTCATCCTGGCACTCGTGCTTGACCGCTTGCTAGCACTACTGGGCAAGGTACTTACCCACTGGAGGGCTGCATGAACATCTTTGATAAAACCGGTGCATGGTTCACCGAACCTGGTCAATGGACCAAAACAGACGGGATCTTTCAGCGCATTGCTGAACACCTGGGTTATGCTGGGCTCATTTTGTTGATTGCGGCAGTTATTGCAGTGCCAATTGGGCTTTGGGTAGGACACACCGGTAAAGGGGAAAACCTCGTAGTGGCAGTAACTGGTGCGTTGCGCTCGCTACCTACTTTGGGCTTGCTTACGTTGTTTGCACTTTGGATGGGTCTGGGGCTTACCGCACCTACCTTGGCTTTGGTGCTATTGGCAATCTCGCCGCTACTTGCCGGTGTGTACTCGGGGATTGCCGCCGTTGATCCGATAACCGTTGATGCCGCGCGCGCCCAAGGGCTCACCGAATGGCAGATTCTTACGCGGGTTGAAATCCCGCTGGCAGCGCCACTCATCTTTGGGGGATTGCGCAATGCCACCTTGCAGGTGATCGCCACCGTGACCATCATGGCATACATCAATCTGGGTGGCTTGGGTCGATACCTTATTGACGGACTCGCGGTACGCGACTACCCCCGCATGGTTGCTGCCGTTCTGTTGGTAGGTGCGTTGGCGCTCGTCGTCGACGCCATTCTTGCTCTCTTTCAACGCCTTGTTACTTCTCGTGGAACCCGTTAGGAACCATCATGACTTTTGAAATGAATCGCCGTAAGCTGTTGAGCTTTGCCGGCATTGGCGCAGGTACGCTGGCGCTTTCTGCGTGCGGACTTTCGGGCGAAACCGCGTTTGGCTCGGGCTCGACGAGCGACACCGTGATTATCGGTTCGGCGGACTTTACCGAATCTCAGATTGTGGCTGAAATTTATGCGGCGGCGCTGAATAAGCGCGGCATTACTGCAGAGACCCGGCCCGCTATCGGTGCTCGTGAGGCGTACATTGGGGCGCTTAAAGAAGGCACTGTGGGTGTGGTTCCTGACTACAGCGGTAACTTGCTGTTGTACTTTGACGCGCAGACCAAGGCTAAGACTCCTCAGGAAATCTTGAAGGCATTGCCCGATGCTCTCTCTGATGGGCTTTCAATTTTGGACGCCGCCCCTGCCGAAGATAAGGAT
Organism: Rothia sp. (in: high G+C Gram-positive bacteria); assembly: GCA_030530925.1. Taxonomy (GTDB): domain Bacteria; phylum Actinomycetota; class Actinomycetes; order Actinomycetales; family Micrococcaceae; genus Rothia. The sequence goes on from JAUMUA010000004.1 coordinate 51,780, forward strand.
TCGCTGGCGGTCACTTCTGAGACCGCGCAAAAGTTTGGGCTGAAATCTATTGCTGACTTGGCTGCTCATAGTTCTGAGTTCACCTTGGGCGGTCCGCCGGAGTTCGCTGAGCGTTCATACGGTTTGCCGGGCTTGAAGAAGAACTACGGCTTTGAGCCCGCTAAGTTCTCGCCCATCAATGACGGCGGTGGCCCGCTAACGGTGCAGGCACTCAAGGACGACCAGGTGCAGGTTGCCGACTTGTTCTCTACTGATCCGGCGATTAAGAAGAATAACTTTGTGGTTCTAGAGGATCCCCAGAACAACTTCTTGGCGCAGCAGGTGCTTCCGGTGGTGAACGCTAAGCAGGTTTCGGTGGCAGCTGCTGATGTTTTGAATGAAATCTCTGCTTTGCTGACCACCGACGATCTGATTGCCCTGAACGATCGCGTTTCTGGCGACGAAAAGGCTAATACTGTAACCGCTGCTAAAGACTGGGTGGATCAGAAGCTGAAGTAGTTGGGGCGGGGGCTTTCGGGGAAGCTTCGTGCTCTTTACCTTATTGCGCTCTGTTCTCTCTGGCTTTTGTGCTCTTTACCTTTGCGTTGTTAGAAACCTTCGTACACTTTGATCCCCAAAATACCTTCGTGTGATGGTATGAAGTGCTCTGAAAGTGTACGCACATTAACGTACCGCCAGTTGGGTGTACCTTTTGGTACACCCAACTGTGTTTAAGCCGCTTTTTGCGGCTTCTGAATCTGCGCGATATATCGTTTCAGTTCCGCTTTTGTTCGCTCAGGACGCCGATACACATCATCCCAATCAACCCTAAAGAGCCGGTGCCCCATCTTCATCATTTCTCGCTCGCGGCGTCGTTCTAAATGCACCACTTCTTCGCGCGGTTGAAAAACCTCATATTTGAGCTGACCATCGAACTCAATGAAAAGATTCAATTCTTCAACATAAAAATCAGCTCGATAAGATCGGTTCTCATAGCGGAACGAGTACTGCTCCTGGTAATCCAGTCCAAGTTCATCAAGTATGAGTCGGGTAAGTGTCTCTCCTGGTGACTCGCTCTTTGCACTCATAGCACGGGCCACCGCATGAACCCGTGCAGAGTTCTTACCTCTAAAACTCAGCAAAGAATCTCGCAGACTTTCAAGTGACACGGGGTGCTCGCGAAACACCGAATCGGCTAAAACCACTCCCTCCCTAAAGCTCATCTTTGCCGCGCAATCAATCACGGTGATCTGCAGCGACGTCGTCCGGGCATTCGCAACACCAAAACAATCGGGGGTTTCTACGGCGTCGGTGAGCAGCGGATGTTTTGAAACGTCTCTGCTACTTCCTCTTGACGACGGCGCGCAGTACACGTGGATCTTTCGAGGGACGTTGATGAGGCACAGCGATTGAAAAATTGCCGCTGACTCATGGGAGAAAACAGGGTTCTTAGCAACCCGTGCAAAGGCAAGGTGCTGAATCATGTACTTATCCCAGGGCGGAAGCGCATGATATTTCTCTGAATCTATGTAGAGACCTCGGTGAATGTTGTATAGCTTGCCGTGATGTCGCAGGTCGAAAATTGTGTGGCGGCTGACGCCGTCGTCGTAGACCATCTGCTCAACGGTGCGAACGAGCTGAGCGAGTTCAAATACTTTCTCCATCCTCTAAGAATGAAGAGAGAGTTTCACGGTGAAAAGAGGGTGAGGCTCAATCTGTGGATAAGCCAGGATTCTTGAACGTTATTTTCATATTCCACAGGACGTGGTGCATAAAGTTGGGGCGCTCGGGGGGGGGGGGATGAGTTTGTATATGTTTGTTGGGGGGGTTGTCGTAATTTTTCAATAGGTGATTTGGGGGTGTGGGGGGGTT
>JAUMUA010000004.1:53640-69177 GCA_030530925.1 Rothia sp. (in: high G+C Gram-positive bacteria)
CCCCCCACACCCCAAAGAGAGAACGGAAGAGAATGAGAGAGGGAAAGAGAAAAGGGTGGGAGAGACCCTAAAAAAGTACACTCACACGGCGGTACTTTTGCGTGGGTACACTTTGAGCCCCAAAATACAATCTGGAGACTGTATTTTGGGGCTCAAAGTGTACGGTTCGTAGTTTGACGCCCGACGCCCGGCACTAAACGCTAGCACCTAACACGCTAGAAGCTAGACGCCCGGTTCCCAACCGAAAACCTAAGCTACCAAAAAACCTAAGCTACCGGTTCGCGGTTACCCAACCGTTTCTTCTCAACCGTGCGTTCCTTGCTCAAGTCTGAATCCTTGAAACCAAATAGATACACGAGAGTAAACGAAATAATAAGGGTTGCAATAGAGGCAATCCAGAAGCCAGTCCATGACTGGTCGAAACCACCGTCTGGATTCACAAAGCTAAAGAAGCCAATCAAAGAACCGGTGAAGCCCCACATGTTTACGTGCATCAAACCGGTAATGAAACCACCTACCGCAGCACCCACTGAAGCCAATGCGAAAACGCGACCGTACTTCAAGTTGATACCGTACATGGCAGGTTCGGTAATGCCACAGAAACCAGCGATAGCAGCGGAACCAGAAAGACCCTTCATTTGCTCATTCTTGGTCTTGATGAATACCGCAAGAGCACCTGCACCCTGTGCAACCATGGTTACGGAGATGATTGCGTTGAGGTAAGAGTGACCCTGCGAAGCAATATCATTTGCCACAATCGGGATAACCGCCCAGTGCAGGCCAAAGATGACGAGGCACTGGTAGAAAGCACCAATGATCAGGCCAGAGATAGCGGGGGAGAGGTCGTAAACCCACTGGATGCCGCCGGCGATACCGTTAGAGATCCACATAATGATGGGTCCAAGGACCACCAGGATGAGGGTAGAAACCACAAAAACTTCAATCAGCGGAACAAAAATCATGCGCAAAACAGCGGGAATCCACTTTTTGAGCATGGGTTCAATCTTAGAACACAGCCACGCAGCTACAATCATGGGGAAGATTGAGTAGGTGTAAGACGCCATGGGAAAAGGGATTCCAAAAAATTCCGCATTGGTGGAAATACCCAGCAGCGTGCCAGTGGCATCGCCTTTTGCTAGTTCTGCGATGGTGGGATACGCTAACACACCACCGATAATAGATACGATAATCGGATCTGCTCCCAGACGACGTGCGGCGGTAAAGCCCACGAAGATTGGCAAGAAGTAGAACACAGCATCGCCCATGGCGTTAATGATGGTGAAAGTCTGAGATGCCTCGTCTACGAGCTTATAGTGGGTAAGAATTGTCAGCAAACCTTTGAGCACACCAGATGCCGCGAGCAAGCCAATCACCGGCATCATTGAACCGGTAATCACACCAATAAGAGACGAGAAACCCCACTTGAACCAGCCGCTTACACCCGACGGGCGCTCGGCGGGTTCTGCATCAGTTTCGGTTTCTCCACCAGCTTTTGAACCACCGATTTGACGTACGACGGCGTCGTACACATCTTCAACGGCGGGGCCGATAACAACCTGGTACTGACCGCCTGCACGAGCAACGTCAATGACACCGTCGAGGTTAGAGACTGCCTCGTCGTTGGCTTTTGAGTTATCTTTGAGGTAGAAACGCACGCGGGTGATGCAGTGAATAACGCTCTTGACGTTTTCTTTGCCACCGATGTTGTTGAGAATATCCCATGCGAGGGCGTCGTAGCCTTTAAGATTGGCAGGACGCTCGGCTACTGCTGAGTCGACGGTTCCTCCAGCGGCACCCGGTTCAATAGGCTCGGTTGCCTGGGCTCCGGTTTCGGTACGTGTTGCAGTGTCAGATACCGCTCCGGCAGCTACTGATCCGGCCGCACCGGTGACCGGGCCAGTGCCAGCCGCGGTGTTAACTGCACCAGCATTAGCATCGGCGGCCTTGCTCTCTTTGAGAGCAACTTCAGCTGCGGGCTCACCCGCGTGTACAGACCCGGTATGAACCTGGATATCCTCAACGAACTTGGGGGTGTTGGTGATTGCAAGAATGGCGGTGATGCCTTTACCCGCGGCCTTAACCTCATCGATGTTCATGGAGCCTATGCGCTGACCAGCTTCAACAACATCGCCTTTAGATAGCAACATTTCAAAGGGTGCGCCTTCGAGCTCAACGGTGTCTACGCCCAAGTGAAGTAGGTATTCCACACCGTTATCGGCTTTGAATCCTACGGCGTGCTTGGTGCCAGCAACCATGGTGACCTTGCCTGAAACAGGTGAGACCACGGTGTTATCGGTGGGGGTAACACCGAAGCCCTTGCCCAGTTTGCCGCCGGAAAAAACCGGATCGGGAATCTCACTCATGGGTATAACCTCGCCCGTCATTGGTGCGAGGACGGATACAGTCGAAGCCATAAGACTGTGCCTCTTTTCTCTCTGTGTGGGGTGGGCGCTAGGCTTCCCTGATTTAGGAGCTGGCTGCCACACCGGTAAGGGTTAGATCTTGATAGCCAGAGCTTCATAGGGCTCTAGTGTAAGTTCTTCGCTAAGTTTTTCTCGCTCATAGTTAGAAATAAGTATTTGCCCTAGCGTGAATTCAGCGGGGATTTCTATGCTGGTGTTTTCTCCAAAAAAATTATTGATGACAAGTAATTTCTCGTTGTGGTGCTCACGAATGTAAGCATACACAGAGGGGTGTTCCAAGTCATAAGGAGCGTAGGTTCCGTGGGAAATTACTCGATTTTCTTTACGGAGTTTGATGAGTTTCTTGTAATAGGGCAGAACTTTACCTTCTTTTAGCTCGTGCTCCACGTTGATGGTTTGGTATGTGGTGGGTTCTAACCAGGGAGAGCCGGTGGTAAAACCGGCGTTCGCTGAAGAGTCCCACTGCATGGGGGTGCGTGAGTTATCTCGGGCTTTCGAGTGAACTATAGGGAACGCTTCAGTTTCACTGAGTCCTTCGGCAATCAGCTCAACGTACGCGTTGCGTGCTTCGATGTCCTCGTATTGTTCAATGTGGGTGTAGGCAGGGTCAACCATGCCAATTTCTTCGCCCTGGTAAATGTAGGGCGTGCCGCGGTGTAAGTGAATTACGGTTGCAAGCATGGTTGCTGATTCTTCTCGAAACTTTTTGGGGTCGCCAAAACGGTCGAGCGCGCGAGGCTGATCGTGGTTATTCCAGAAGAGCGCATTCCAGCCCCCACCATCCTGCATTCCTAGCGCCCAGTCGTTGAATAGACCTTTGAGAAGGTGAAAGTCGAAGGGGATGCGAGTCCACTTTTTTCCGTCTTCGTAATCCACTTTGAGGTGGTGGAAGTTGAAGACCATATCGAGTTCTTGATTCTCAGGTTTTGAGTACTGAATTGAGTTTTCAATGGTGGTTGATGACATTTCACCCACGGTGATGGTTCCGTTGAACTTGCCAAAGCTATTTTGGTTCATTTCGTGAATCCAGGGGTGGATGCGCGGAGTATCGGTGTAGAGCAACTTGTCGATCATGCCGGGTGGGGCGTCTTCTAGAAATTCGCTTTTACCGATGACGTTCAGCACGTCAAAGCGTAGACCACGGACACCTTTTTCGAGCCAGAAGTTCGCAACTTTATAGAGTTCTTGGCGTACTGCGGGGTTGTGCCAGTTGAGGTCTGCCTGAGTTTTGTCGTACAAGCATAAAAAGTAGTCGCCGGTATTGCCAAAGGGCGCCCAGGCCTCACCGCCAAACTTTGATTCCCAGTTAGTGGGCATTGAACCGTCTGCTTTAGGCGGGCGAATATAGAAGAAATCTTGGTATTTTTTCTCACCGGCAAGGGCTTTCTGAAACCAAACATGTTCGGTTGAAATATGGTTAAACACCATGTCAAACATTACTTGAATGTTGTGCTCTTTGAGGGTAGCAATCATTTCTTCAACATCTGCCATGGTGCCCAAATCGGGGTTAATCGCAAGATAGTCCGATATGTCGTAACCGTTGTCGCGCTGGGGGGAAGCGAAGAATGGATTGAACCACACCATATCTACCCCAAGGGACGCAATATAAGGAATTTTTTGGATAATACCCTTGATATCGCCCAGGCCATCGCCGTCGGAGTCATAGAACGATTTGGGGTAGACCTGGTAGATCACCTGGTCGTGGAATGGCATACAGATCCTTTGCGAAGTTGTTACTTTAAAAATTGCCAGCTGATTACGCGTTCTAGAAATAAACGCAAACCAAGAATGATAGCGAACCTACTGCTCTTGACTCCACTTAGTGTTGTGACGACGGGCGAAGTCTTGGTAAATGAACTTGTCCGCACGGTGGCGAGATTCAGTAAAGAGGAATGCGGTGGTGTCTTCAAGGGAGGTTACTGAGGTGGTGACAGCTACATATTCGCCTTTGGCGAGGTTCATAAATTTGCGGTCATTTTCCGTTGCTGGTTCCACTTTGATCTGCTTGGAGGAATATGCGATGGAAAGAGCTAGGGTTTCTTCGAAGTATTGGAATAGTGAGTTCTCGGCTGCAGAGCGGGGAACGCTGGGAACCACTGAGGTTAGTACATAGTCACGGTCGATAATTGCCGGCTCATTATCAAAGTAGCGAAGGCGCCCGACGAAGGTGGCGGGGGATGCCTCGACGTTCGGAACTAATGATTTGAAGGTTGCCAGGGGTAATGTTGCCGGTTCTAATGCGAATACTTCGCTGTGCGTGCGGGTTCGAGCGACAGAGCTAAACTCTGTGTAACTCACTAGAGAAGAGACAGGTAGGGCATATTGCGAGTGATTAATAACAATGGAACCTTTACCCATGATTTTTTGAATGTAACCGCGGTCAGTCAGAAGCGCTAGGGCTTTGCGGGCAGTTTCACGGGAAACCGAATAGTTTTCGGTGAGTTGTTTTTCGCTCGGTAAGAGGGATCCTACTGGATAGGTGCCATCGTCAATCTTTGATGATAGGTCTTGATAGACGCGTTCGTATTTTCCCATGATTGTGCCCCCAGCGGTAATGGTGGGCAGAACAATTCATAAGGTATAAAACCTGCCCATACAGGTCTATCTTAGACATGTATGGACAGGTTTGTTGTGTTGTGCGGGGAGGTTTATGAAAAATTAAAGATTGAACTTTTCATCAGTTTTATATGCAACGTAGGGAATGCTTAGTTAAATAACCTGCCGGAAGCAATTTTTGCTCCTTCTGTGAGTGAGCGAAGCTTTGCCCACGCAATATCGGGGTGGATTCTTCCACCCAAACCGCAGTCAGTAGAAGCAACCACATTTTCTTTACCTACTACAGATGCAAACTGTTCAATACGTTGCGCTACCAATTCAGGATGTTCTACCACGTTGGTGGAGTGGGAGACGACGCCGGGAATGATGATTTTTCCCGAAGGTAGATCAATGTTTTCCCACTCTTTCCATTCATGGGCATGACGGACGTTCGCTGCTTCAAACGAGTACGCCGAAGCGTTGATGGAAAGTAAGGTCTCTGCTATGTGCTTGAATTCGAGGTCAGTGGTGTGTGGACCGTGCCAGGAACCCCAGCACAGATGGAAACGGATTTTATCTTCGGGAAGATCCTTGAGTGCGTAATTTAGCGCATCAACAGAGGTCTGAATGAAATCAAGATAATCAGCAACCGAAGGCTCGGGATTAATCTGGTCCCATCCCTCGGCGATAGAGGGGTCGTCAATCTGAACGGTCAAACCGGCGTCAATAATTGCCTTGTATTCTTCCTTCAGAACATCTGCCCAAGCGAAGAGAAATTCTTTATCGGTCGCGTAGTGCTTGTTGCCCACACGCGCTGCAGAGCCGGGGGAAAGTGCTGCTACGAAGCCTCCTTTTGCACCCGTTGCCTGGATAGCTGCGTTGAGGTTAGAGGTATCTGAGGCTACGGCGTTCTGACCAATATAAGAAATCTCTGAGGTGGCAACGGGGAACTGGGAATCGGGGTCATTGCCTGTTTCAATCTCGGTATCGTAAAAATCTTGGAATCTAACCCAGTCTCGGCGATCGGCGAACGTTGTGTACTTCAAATTCCCAGGAGTGGAACGGAAAATTTCGGTGGCAGGGTTGCCTTCTTTGAGTAGTTCTAACCCGCCGGTGCGAGCAAAGGAGTAATGCCACCATGCCCCATAGTCCACGGCCTGACCCATTGCATGCCCAAACTCGCCGTCATTGACGATGTCTAGTCCGATTTCAACTTGCTGAGTAACTACGTTCTTAACTTCTTCGCTCAGCAGGCTCTGAAAATCTTCTTCGCTCAATGAGCCTGTGCGACGATCGCGGTTTGCTTTCTGTAGACGCTCGCTACGGGGAAGGGACCCTGCATGAGTGGTCTGGATATGGTTGGTATTTTGTGCCACGGTACGTTCTCCTCGAAATAAAATATTGATAAGCCAATTGGCTTGTTTCAAGCAAACCGTTTTCTAGGAAGAATCTCCAAGTAAATAAGGGATTTTTCATGATATTTCTATGTGTCGAGACTGTGACTTCCCGCTTCAAAATCCATCAATTGTTACAGGCGCAGCGTCATAAAAGATGAGAAATACCACACTCGCCAAAACCCCAAAAGTGCCCCCTTCCCCCCTCTGCGTGGGGGTAGACTCGCCACGAGTGAAACACTGTCCTAATGTCACCTCCCATACTTTGGTGAGTTAGGAATTTTCTCGTTTCACATTTCATACTTCACACACCAAGGAGGGTTGCGTGGCAGAGCGTTTAAGCAACATTGCCTCAAATGATGGGAAAGATACCGCCTTTCACGAAGAGGACGCCGGTTTTCATAAGGGGCTAGGCTCCCGTCAACTTCAGATGATTGCTATCGGTGGTTCAATCGGTACTGGTCTATTTTTGGGTGCTGGCGGTCGTTTGGCATCGGCTGGTCCCGCTTTGGCTCTTGATTACCTGATTTGCGGTTTAATCGCATACCTGATTCTGCGTGCTCTAGGTGAGCTCGTGGTGCATCGTCCGTCGTCGGGTTCGTTCGTTTCTTACGCTCGTGAGTTTTATGGTGAAAAAGCGGCGTATGTCTCCGGTTGGTTCTACTGGATTAACTGGGCTATGACCTCGATTGTTGACTCCACAGCTATCGCGATTTACGTGAAGTGGTTCGGGCAGTACAGCGATTTCATTGCCGGCATTCCCCAGTGGTTGATTGCATTTATCGTGATTTTCTTGGTGGTTTCGCTGAACTTGATTTCGGTGAAGGTCTTTGGTGAGCTGGAATTCTGGTTTGCACTCATCAAGGTTGCCGCACTCGTCATCTTCTTGATTTTGGGTGTGTACTTCGTAATTTTTGGCACTCCTACCCACTCTGAAACTGGTTTCCACCTGATTTCAGATAACGGTGGTTTCTTCCCTCACGGCATTATGCCCGCGTTGGTTATCATGCAGGGCGTGGTGTTTGCGTACGCTTCTATTGAACTCGTTGGTACCACTTCAGGTGAGACTCGGGACGCTCGTAAGGTGATTCCTAAGGCTATTAACACCGTGATCTGGCGTGTAGCAATTTTCTACGTTGGCTCCGTGGTTCTGTTAACTTTGCTCTTGCCTTACACTGCGTACTCAGCTGACGAGTCACCGTTCGTTACCTTCTTCTCGCATATTGGTGTGGATTATGCTGCACCCATCATGGAATTGGTAGTTATTACTGCGGCGCTTTCCTCGTTGAATGCTGGTTTGTACTCCACCGGTCGTATTTTGCACTCGATGTCAATGGCGGGTTCTGCACCTAAATTTGCTGCTCGTGTCTCAAAGAACGGTGTTCCCTACGGCGGTATTTTGCTGACCGCAGCTGTGGCACTCTTGGGCGTTGTGCTCAACTACTTCGTTCCTGCACAGGCATTTGAAATCGTGTTGAATATTGCATCATTGGGCATTATTGCTAGCTGGGCAACCATCGTATTGGCTCATATGAAGTTCGTGTCGTTGACCAAGAAAGGTGTTTACCCTCGTCCGGAATACCGCATGCCCGGTGCACCATTCACCGACTGGATTGTGCTTGTATTCTTAGCTGGCGTTTTGATTCTAATTGGTATGGATTACCCCGTAGGTACCATGACCATCGGGACCCTCGTCATCATCATTCCGGTGATGGTTCTTGGTTGGTTCATAGCTCGCAAGAATATCTTGGCTATTGCCGCTGAGCGTCAGGGGTACACCGGAATGAACCCGGTTATCGCCGATCGTCCTGCAACGGTTTACCTTAAAGATCGCAAAGAGGGCAATGGCTCACATCGTGCTGATCACTAACAATTTTGATTGTATAAAAAATACGGTTCGCTCATAAATTATTTGTCCCGCAAAATTTATGAGTAGCAACCGCAGGGGCCCGACACTTAGATAAGTGTCGGGCCCCTGGGTATTTCACATGATGAAACGGCTGTGTTCTCAATAGAAGTAGGTTCTGTACGGGCGTAAACTAAATCCAAATATCTGATTCTTGGAGGAAAGCAATGCCTGAACTTCGTTCACGCACATCAACTCACGGTCGAAACATGGCGGGTGCGCGCGCTCTGTGGCGCGCTACCGGTATGGGCGATGACGATTTTGGTAAACCCATTATTGCCGTAGCCAACTCCTTTACACAGTTTGTTCCCGGGCATGTGCACCTCAAAGATATGGGTCAGCTAGTGGGAGAAGCTATTGCCGACGCTGGTGGTGTGGCTAAAGAATTCAACACTATCGCGGTGGATGACGGTATTGCCATGGGGCATGATGGGATGTTGTACTCATTGCCTTCGCGAGATTTGATTGCCGACTCAGTGGAATATATGGTCAATGCGCACCGTGCTGATGCACTTGTATGTATCTCGAACTGCGATAAAATCACACCGGGTATGTTGCTCGCCGCAATGCGTCTGAACATCCCCACCATTTTTGTCTCCGGTGGACCCATGGAATCGGGCGAGGGTATCGAAGGCGTGGTGGAGCACCGTCTTGACCTGGTTGATGCTATGTCTATGGCGGTTGATGAGTCTATTTCTGATTCTCAGCTCGCGCAGATTGAGAAGAACGCGTGCCCTACCTGCGGTTCATGCTCGGGTATGTTCACCGCGAACTCCATGAACTGCCTTAACGAGGCAATCGGCCTGGCATTACCGGGTAACGGCACCACTTTGGCAACTCAACTTGCTCGTAAAGAATTGTTTATTAATGCTGGTCGCACCATTGTTGATCTGGCAAACCGCTATTACAAGACGGACGATGATTCGGTTCTTCCCCGATCAATTGCTACCAAAGAAGCTTTCGAAAACGCTATGGCGCTCGATGTTGCCATGGGTGGTTCTACCAACACTGTGTTACATATTCTGGCCATTGCCAATGAAGCAGAAGTTGATTTCACGTTAGAAGATATTGACGCTGTTTCTCGTCGGGTTCCTTGCTTGGCAAAGGTAGCGCCAAATTCCACTAAATACCACATTGAGCATGTGCACAGAGCGGGTGGCATCCCTGCTCTGTTGGGTGAGCTTGATCGTGGTGGAATGCTTAATAAGAACGTTCATTCGGTTCACTCAGATTCGCTTGAGGAGTGGCTGGGTACCTGGGATATCCGTTCGGGCACGGCATCCCAAGAAGCTGAAGAACTCTTCTTGGCAGCACCCGGTGGCGTGCGCACTACTCAGGCGTTCTCGACCGCTAACAAGTACGAGTCCCTCGAAAAGGATGCAGAAAACGGTTGTATTCGTTCTGTGGAACACGCATACACCGCGGATGGCGGATTGGCTGTTCTGCGCGGTAATCTGGCGGTTGATGGAGCAATTATTAAATCGGCGGGTATCGACCCTGAATTATTCCATTTCACCGGTAAAGCCTTCGTGGTGGAATCACAAGACGAAGCAGTGTTTGAGATTCTTTCTAAGAACGTAAAAGAGGGCGACGTCGTCGTAATTCAGTATGAGGGTCCCCGTGGCGGCCCCGGCATGCAGGAAATGCTGTACCCCACCTCGTATTTGAAGGGGCTGGGCTTGGGTAAGACCTGTGCGCTGATTACCGACGGTCGTTTCTCTGGCGGTACATCGGGTATCTCGATCGGTCACATCTCGCCCGAGGCAGCTGCCGGTGGCGCGATTGGTTTGGTGCAGACCGGCGATGAGATCGAGATTGATGTGACCAACCGTATTTTGCGCGTCAATATCTCGGACGAAGAATTGGAGGCGCGCCGTCAAGCTAAGGGCGCTTTGCCCTGGAAGCCCTCGAATCCGCGCGAGCGTGAAGTTTCGAAGGCACTGAAGGCATATGCCATGATGGCGTCTTCTGCAGATAAGGGCGGGGTGCGCGTACTACCCGAGGAATACGCTTAGGCACAATTTGTAAGATGTACCTTACCTCACAATGAGGCTGGTAAGGTGTGTTCATGACTGAAGAATTTTCCTGGCCAATTCCCCTTGAAGAACTCACTGACGGCGTCGTTACTTTGCGATGTATGCAAGAAAGCGATAAGAACGACATCGTTGAGAGTTGTCGCGACCCTCGCACGCAGCAATACACTCATGTGCCTTCGGACTACACGCCGCAAATGGCTGACGAGTTTATTGCTAATACTGATAACACCGTGCGGTGGGCGATTGAGTTCAAGGGACGATACTGTGGAGTTATTGAACTTCGCCTTGTCACCGATGAAGTTCCGGCAGTTTCTGTGGGCTATTGGACCTCACCTTGGGCTCGTGGGCAAGGTTTGCAGTCGCGTGCGTTGAAGCTGGTTAGTGCTTATGCTTTCGCGCAGGGTGTGCACCGCATTGAGGTGAAGGCGGCTACTAACAACCCGGCGTCGCGTCATGTGGCTGAATCTGCTGGTTACACCTTTGAGGGCGTTCAGCGCCACGGTGAATGTTTGCGCGGGCAGTTCAATGACTTAGCGGTGTATTCGCTTTTGGCAACAGATAACTAAAAACAGTGATAACCAAAACCGCGATGACTGATAACGGAGTTTGAATGCGAGTCTATAGTTGGCCAGCTAAAATAGGTTTGCTGATTGTGGGAAATATAGTTACATCATTGCTCACAAACTTAGTGTTGCTTCCATTTGAGCTGAGCATTGCGGCACTCGCTCATATCTCTCCGGTCGTATCAGGTATCTACGTTTACTTCCTCACCCGAATATTCCGCGCTGAGGGGGAGACGCCCGCCCCGCGTCCTTGGTGGCAGATGACCGGGCGTCCTACATCCGCCTTCTGGCTAGCCCTCTATTTTGGGTTGCTTTCTGGTATAGATCTAATTCTTGACTTGATGGAGTTTTTTACGGGGGGTAAGTTCTCCGGGAATCTATGGGGGGACTCCGTAAATGTTCTTGGAATGTTAGTTAGTGTGGCACTTGGCGCGTTGTATTACCTGACATGGTGGAGGCTTCGAAAGTCTAATCCGCGTGTTCTGGGCGGGGTGTAGTTTTTCCTGCTGGTGTTAACCCGTAAGAGAACATGAAGACACCAAGAAGACATTAAGAAGGGGATCGACCACAGTGTCGATCCCCTTCTTAATGTTTCTGATGCCAAAGTATTTAGAACTGGTAAGTATATATCTCTAGTGGTTCTGCCAAGTAAGTTTCCCACTCTGACTTAGCGTGCAAAAAATGCTCAGTAGCTAAGTGAGCATCGAGTGCCTCTTGGTTTTCCCAGCGTTCCAAGAACGCATATTCACCCTCGGTGCCTTCTTCTACCAAAGGACCAAAGTTATAGCTCACGCAACCTGCGTCTTGAGCGCGCGTGATTTCTACAAGATTTTGTGCTGACTTTTCGAAGGCTTCAATGCCCTCTGGTGTTACGGAAGCTTTTGCGCAAACGCCAATCATTTATTCTCCTAGAGCTCGTAGATGCTGATTTGCATGGGTTCTGCAAGAAAAGTCTGGCAGCCTTCGTCAGCAATTTTGTAGTGCTCGGTTTCCATGTGAGCTTCTAGCGATTCGATGGAATCCCAGCGTTCAATAAAGGCAAATTCGTTCTCTGAATCTTGGCCGGCCATAGGCCCAAAATCGTAGCTGATAACTCCCTCTTCGTTGAGGGACTTTTGGTAGAGGGTGCGTGAGAGGTCTTCAAAGTCTTGACGATGTTCGGGTTTGATAGTTGCCCGAGCAAATACACCGATCATAGTGCTCCTCTAGATCGATTGGATTGTATAGAGATTTTTACGCTATCACCAGCATTTACGTGATGCGAGGGTTATATCAAAGACTGGTCATTCATCTTCAATGTTTAGTCATTGGTCCGAATGAATTTGTAGAAGGCCCTATTGAACCACAGAGATATAAAAGATATAAAAGATATAAAGGTTCTTTAAGAAAGAGATAGTTAACGTGCAAAAAACTACAGATGAACGAGGTGCAATCAGGGCGGGGCTCGTAGGGCGAGACCTGCAACTTGATGCATTTAAATCTCGTTTTGAAAGTAGTGCACCACTGCCGCCCGTCATTATTTCTGGCCCTGCGGGCATCGGTAAAACTAGCTTGATTAAAGCGTTTGAAACGATTGCTCGCGACGCTGGTTGGCGCGTCGTCTCAGACACCGCCGCCAAAGGGGTAAGCGCGCGGATGCGCGGCACCTACCTCCCTGCCCTGCACGAAATGCTCGCGGGGGAGGAGTGCGCCCGCTTTGAATGCACATCCCTGAGCGAACAACTTACCCATGTGGCACAGAACCTGACGGTGATAGAAAAAGGGCTTCTAATTACCATCGATCACCTGGGTAAATCAGCGGCGCACCATGTGGGTGAACTGGTTGAGGCGGTCATGCGCGCGCAAGAGCGTAATCTGCCGGTACAACTTGTTATCGCTGGTAGAACTGCAGAAATCCGTGATTTTCTCAACGCGCCCACCATGCACCAGCTCAACGGGGCAGAACATTTTGAACTCCGCGCACTGAGCCGGGAGCAAACGGAGCAGGCTCTACGTTTTCAATTAGAATCGTGCCCCGCTTTGAGGAACGGTGCTGATTCGCTAGATGCCCAATTTTTTTCTCGAGCATGCCTGGCAACCCACGGCTATCCCTTTATGGTTCACCTAGTGGGTGAGGCTATTCGCCACCGTGCTACCGAGAACATTACAGACCACGAGTTCACCACAGGTCTTGCCAGTGCGCAAGAAAAACTGGGTTCGCTCGTCCTCAACCCCTTGCTATCGAAGCTGTCGGCGGGGGATCGTGCCTTCTTAGAGGCAATGGCAGAAGATGACGGTCCGTCAAAAATGAGTGATATTTCGGCACGTTTGGGCAAGAACCCGCAGTATGCCGGTGTGTACCGCAACCGCCTGGTGGAGTCCCAGATTATTCGTGCGAGCTCATACGGCAAAGTCACTTTTGTGATTCCGCATTTGCGGGAATACCTGCGTTCAACCTCGAGTGCAGAACGCGAAGACGGTTTCAACGATTTTTAACGAAATAAACACAACAACAGAAAAAGGAGGTGGAGAAATTGAGCATATCGCCAGCGCAAATCAAAAAATCTACGCTCACATGGGAAGCACCGGATTACACCTCAAGTTATCCGGCAGGTTTCGTGGATCAAGGCGTGGCCGTTATGGCGGTCATGATGGAATCCGTTCGAGCTAAGGGCAAATGTTATACCGGTCTTTCGGTCATGATATTTGTGTCTCGCGAGAACGGAGATCGTGAAGTTCTTGAGACGCAGCCCATTACAGAGTCATGCACGCACTCACTCTTAGAACAGTGTGATGACGTGCATGTGGCAATGCTCGGGCGCGCAATTTTGCGCGCGTGGGAGGTTATTCCTGCTGAGTACAAGCAGAATCTAATTACGGTGGCTGCTGATCGACATTATCTCAAGTTGCTTTTTAGGCAGTTTGGGTCGCTAAAAGACATCATGGAGTACCGTTCTCTGGAGAAAGTGTTAAACCCTTATGAATCTCATTCGCTAGGGGAGCAACACGTCAAGCTGGTGGGAACGCCAGCCGGAGAGATGTTGCCTTATTACATTGAAGAAGCCTCGCGGTTAGCGCACTCTCGGATGGAAGCTGATCAAGCACCTAAGCCTATTGAGCGCCTGACGGAGTACCGGGTTTTTACAGATTGCTCATACCGTTCTACCAATAACAAGAAATTTGCTCGTGGTGGGCGAATGGGCATTGGTGGCGTGAGCGAAGACGGATTTTATTTCCATTCGCATTACGATGCCACCAATATTATGACCGGTGAGCTCTCTGCCATGCTGGCAGCTTTTCATATTTTCTACCATGGCGGACGTCGCCTGATTATTCATACCGATTCATTGGGTGCTTTGACGTTTGTTTTGCGACTTGCTCATAACCGGTGGTCGTTTGAGCATTGGGTTGAAGAAGGCGTGCAAAACGCTCAGGTAGTGGAAGAGATGACCGGGCTAACCGAAGCTATTCGGGAACATCGCGTGCTGGTAAAACATGTGCCCGGGCATACGGGGCATGGATTGCAGGAGTCTTCGGATTCTGTGTCTAAAATGCATCGGCATTTTCCGGGGCAGATCGTTGAAAAGTGCAATGTGATTGAGTTTAACCGGCGGTGTGAATCTATTATTACAGCGCTCGCTGGTTGCGATAAAGCGGTGCGCTTGCCGTGTCCTGAGTGGTCGCAGATTCGGCCCTCAAATATTCATACGCGGAACAAGTTGTGGAAGTAGCGTAAGTTTATTGAAATTCTGCTGGAGCGTGTGGCGCAGGTGAGAACCTGCGCCACACTTGTATCTGGTGAATTATTGAGCAATTATTTCGAGAGTATTTGAAGATCTTTTTGTGGGTGGAGCGCGAGAAAGTACCCAGTATGCTGTCTATCTAAAATAGATGGGTTTTATCAGGGGAGACGGCGTAAAAACAGCTTTCAAGAGGTCTGAAAATTGGTCTGGCAGAGGTATTTTTTTGTGACTAAAACGTAATCCAAATCCGGCTTGTGGGCTGTTTTGTGTAGCCATTTTGTAACGTTTTGATATACCTCGTTATCAAATCGTTATAGTATGGACGACGTGCTACTGGCTAAATCCCCATGAAGCCCGTGGCACTTCAGTCTGATTTCAGCCTGAAATTCCATGCACATTTCTCGAAAGGCATCACGTGCGTTCACTCTCAGTAGGTTTGGCAGGTGTACTACTCACCGGCGCTGCTATTACTTCTGCAACTGTTGCAACCGCTAACTCCGCCGATGGCGCTCCCGCTAACACCGTTTTGAATGAGTCAACCCTGGCGTCTTTCACCTCAGGTAACCAGAGCTTGGTAGCAAGCTTTGGTCTGCCTTCACACATTGTTCATACTCCTGCTGCGAAGAACGCATCAGCTGCGGCACCTAAGGTAACTCAAGCTCCCGTTGTGAATACCACTCCGGTAGAAAAGTTCCCCACTGCATCTGCTTCTCAGAGCACTGCTGCGGCAACCCCTGAAGCTACTGTTGCTCCTGCTGTTGACGTTCCCGCTGCAAAGATTGCTCCTGTTGAAACTCCCGCACCGGTTGAGGTTCCCCAGGTTGCTAAGAACGCTGCCGCTCAGGCACCCACTCTTGCCGCAGCTCCTTCAGCTCAGGCTAAAACTTCAACTCAGGTAGCTACTCCTGCCCAGCCAGTTACTGCAACCCAGTCTGTAGCTCCCGTTGCAGCGCCAGTA
>JAUMUA010000098.1:0-372 GCA_030530925.1 Rothia sp. (in: high G+C Gram-positive bacteria)
GTGTTCTCAGCCCTCGATGTGGGCGTGAACTTCACCCCTGTGCTGGAGGGGTCAGCTCTGGCGCTTGACCTCAACCATGTCCTCAAGCCCCTAGCCTTCGGCTTCCTGGTTGCGGTGCTGGTTATCGGCCTGGGCGGCCAAACCGGCTTTGCCCTCAACCCTGCCCGTGACTTTGGCCCCCGTCTCATGCATGCCCTGCTGCCCATCCACGGTAAGGGGAACTCTCGCTGGTACTACGCCTGGGTTCCGGTATCTGCCCCTATCGCCGGTGGCATGATGGGCGGCTCCTTCTTCAAGCTCTACTACGATGGACAGTTCTCTATCTTCCAGATTATCGGCCTTGCCCTGGCCCTGGGCGTGCTGGGATTCGCC
>JAUMUA010000098.1:382-4514 GCA_030530925.1 Rothia sp. (in: high G+C Gram-positive bacteria)
GCCCCAGAGCGAGGACAGCGCCGCGACCGCTGCATCCGCTGCCGCCACCTATGTTCCCACCGGCAAGATTCCTCTCGTGCAGAAGAAGGCTTTCTGGGAATAAGCAAGCAGGTGATGAGCCGGTTTCTGGGCTGTGTGGCAGGGTCTTTCCGCACACAGCCCAAGTATCTCTACGGTGATTTAGGCTAGATCTAGCACTTGGTGAGGGTTCTGGTCGCGGGTCAGATAATGGAGCTCTAGGTCGTATCCCTTACTTAGACCCGATAAATAATCTCCTAGTATTCCCCCCCCAAAAAAACAGCTTGTAAACGCTCGGCCAGGTACCGCCCTGGGCTTATTCCCTTTTCCCTATTTGCTCCTGGCCCAGTCCAGTACCTGCAGCATAAAACGGTCGCAGGCCTCAATCTGGCTCAGCTCAATCCACTCATTGGGGGTATGGGCCTGGGCAATATCACCGGGACCGCAGACCACCGCCTGCACCCCGCCATAGCGGGCAAACTGGCCAGCCTCAGTACCGTAGGTGACCTTCTGGGCCTCAAGCGAACCTGGCCGTCCAGCCCAGGTATTAGCCAGGGCAATAATCTCAGCACCATCGGCAGTGCCCAGGGCGGGTACAGCCGCCAGCAGCTCATGGCTAATACCCACCGCCTCCACAAACTCACCGGCGGCAGCACCGGCCAGGGCCTCAGCGTCCGCCGCACGAGCCTTCAAGGCCGGCAATAAATCATCGGCGATCTTAGCTTCAACCCGAGAGACAACCTCCTCGGTGGTCATCTGCGGCACCGTGCGGAAGTCATATTCCAGCACCACCTGCTCACCCACAATGTTGTACTGGATACCACCGCGGGCAAAATTCACCCCGCCGGTGGAATAGGGCACCACAAAGCCCTCATCAAAGGGGCCCTGCTCCCGCCAGTCACCGGCTAGGGCCTCAAAAAAAGTAATGAACTCAGCAGCCGGTGCCAGGGCATTGACCCCCTGCGGGCCCAACGAGGCGTGCTTGGCAATCCCCCTAAAAGTCACCCGGCCCCGGTGGGCCCCCTTATGGGCCGAAATGACCTGCATCATGGAGGGCTCACCGATAACCGCGAAGTCAGGACTAATGCCCCGAGCCCGAAAATCCTCAATCATGGCCGGGGCACCCACACAGCCAACTTCCTCATCGTAAGAGAAGGCAAAATGCACCGGCTTGGCCAGCTCTGCCTGCAGGAGCTGGGGGAGTAGCCACATGGCTGACCCGATAAAAGACTTCATATCCGAAGCCCCGCGCCCGTAAAGCCGCCCCTCCCTCACAAGAGGGGTAAAAGGATCTGTAACGGTCCAGGCCTGGCCCTCAACCGGCACCACGTCTGTATGCCCCGACAGCACCACACCACCTTCCCGGCTACCGTCTGCGGCGGGTACGGTTACAAAGAGATTGGCGCGCTCGCCGTCCTGACTATAGGTGTAGTGCGGGATGAGGCCGTGAGTCTCAAACTCGGCTGCCAGCAGGTCAAGCACAGGGCGGTTGCTGGTCTGGCTAATGGACTGGGCGGCAATTAGTTTTTCAATCCAGGGAAGAGATGCGGGGAGTGTCATAGCACCAGTCTAAAACTAGGAATCGGGTCTGTAATCGTTAGGGGGCCAGATTATTACAGGGCTGAATGGCTGCCGAGACCGTGGAAGCGACGGGCATGATAGACGGTGGGAACTGCCTTGGCATCGTGGCGAATAAAGTCGGTGACCTCAGCGGTAAAGACCACGGCAGGACCAGCCTCCAGGGTTCCAAGCGGGCGGACGCGCAAAACCCGGCTTACCCCGTGTAGTAGGGGTTCTCCGGTGGGTAGGCGGTCCCAGCTGGCGGTGTCAGCAAACTTGTCGGCCTTACTCACCGAGAAGAGTTTGGCAACCTCGATGTTATCTGCCCCAATCAGGTGAATAAGGAAGGACTTAGCATCGATGATGCGGGCAGCGGATCCGGTCCGGTCCTTGAAAGAAAAGGAAACGATGGGCGGCTCAGCAGAAACCGACGACAGGGAGGAAATGGTTAGGCCACCCGGCAATCCATCAGAACCTTCTGCGGTGATGATAGCGACACCGGCTGCCTGGGCGCCGAATGCCTCGCAGAAGAGTTCGGTAGCGGTCTTTTCGCTGATGTTTACCTGGGCGGTCATAATTGGTTTTCCTTTGTGCGGCTGCTTGGGGACTAAAGCGCCTAGAGCGCTTGGTCTCAGCCTAGGACTTAAGGTGCATCAAACCCTAGTCTTTTTCAGATATTGCTTCTATGAGTAGAACTGTGACGCTGTTACACATCGGGTCTGTAATAAAGAAAAGAAAAGGTGCTGGACTAAGCGGTTCATTAGGCTTGCTGCTACCCCTTGACTTTCTTGCCCAGAGACCCGCCTCCTCCTTGCTTACCTCAGCCAGCAGCTTGGCCGTCCATCTGCTTAATCTATGTGTCTCTATTAGCGCCCCTATTCGATATAGGGGCTGAATGGGTGCACAATAATAGACATGGCAACGAAAAACACACATCACATCGTCGTGATGGGAGTCAGCGGCACTGGAAAGACCAGTATCGCCCACGCCCTGCGCGACCAGCTGGGCTGGTCCTTTGTAGAGGGGGATGACCTGCACCCGGCAGAAAATATCCAAAAAATGAGTTCCGGGATTCCCCTCACGGACGAGGATCGCGCCCCTTGGCTAGCCCGTATTGCCACCTGGATTAAGGAGGCAGACGCCCGCGGTGAGCGCACCATCGTCACCTGTTCCGCCCTCAAACGCGCCTACCGGGATGTGCTCCGCCAAGCTGCGCCCGGCGTCGTATTCCTACATCTCACCGGACCACAAGAAATCATTGCAGAGCGCATGAAGCACCGCCAAGGCCACTTCATGCCCACCTCCCTGCTCGACTCCCAGCTTGCCACCCTTGAGCCCCTTGAAGCAGATGAAGCTGGCGTCCTCGTTGATATCTCTGGAACCCCCGCAGAGGTCGCTGCAGCTGGTCTAGCGGCTCTAGGGCCCACCCTCTAAAACACACAACCACACGAAAGCACATCACCATGCCCCTCCCCGAAGACGGGAGCCAGACTCTTACCGCCGGTCCGCTCCTTGGCATTGCTGCCGGTGCGATTTTGCTCCTGCTCTTACTCATCATCAAATTCAAACTTCATGCTTTCCCAGCGCTGATTATCGTCAGCCTGCTCACCGCGGTAGCCACCGGAATTCCCATTGCCAGCGTTGTACCCGTCATGCTCAGTGGCTTTGGCTCAACCCTGGCCTCCGTGGCCCTGCTGGTCGGCCTGGGAGCCATGCTGGGAGCGCTCATTCAATATTCTGGTGGCGCCCAGGTGTTAGCCCATAAACTGATCGCGGTCTTCGGGGAAGACCGCGCCCCCATAGCCCTCGGCGTAGCCTCCATGCTCTTTGGTTTCCCCATCTTCTTCGACGCTGGCCTGGTGGTTATGCTCCCCATCGTATTCTCGGTTGCCCGCTGGGTCGGTGGCTCCCTCCTGCTCTACGGAATCCCCGCTGTGGGTGCCTTTTCGGTGATGCACGTCTTTGTGCCACCGCACCCCGGGCCGGTTTCCGCTGCCTCCTTCTTCGAAGCTAACGTAGGTACCTTGCTCTTTGTTGCCCTTATCATTGCGGTGCCCACTTGGTACTTAGCTGTTTACCTCTTCTCAAAGTTCATTGGCAAGCGCATTGACCTACCTGTGCCTGCTCTCATGGGACATGAAGAAACTCAGGACGACCCCCTCAACCCACCCTCTTTCGGGACCGTCCTCTTCGTTCTCCTGCTGCCCATGTTCCTTATCTTCCTTAACACCGGTCTTAATACCCTGGCAACGAGCGGAGTGCTCCCCGAAAATGCGGCGGATGAAACCTGGTTCCAGACCCTGCGCCTCTTGGGTGAAACCCCCGTGGCCCTGCTGATTACCTCCCTGGTCGCCATGTATCTGCTCGGCTTCAAGCGCAATGATCATGCCCTGGGCATCCAGCAGACTATGGACGGGGCGCTACCTGCTGTCTGCTCCGTCATCCTGATTACCGGAGCCGGTGGCATGTTTGGTGGAGTGCTACGCTCATCAGGAATTGGTGACGCCCTCGCTGACGTCCTCGGCGATTTAGGGGTGCCCCTCATCCTGGCAGG
>JAUMUA010000099.1 GCA_030530925.1 Rothia sp. (in: high G+C Gram-positive bacteria)
GCACTGGCGCAGGTTGGGGTGCAACCCCAGGAGGATTCAGTGCGCACGATGGCAGAACACATCTGGCAAGATCTCCAGTCAAAATAAGGTTTTCTTCACAAAATCTGCAAAATCTCACCCGAGAGTAACCCAAAAATCGCGCCGCGAAAGGCTGGGCACTAAACTGAGGTGAGGACTGACCGAGGGCAGTAATGCCCTAAACTCCGTGACGAGATGAGTTATTCATGAGTGAATCTTCTGCAGAGAACGCAGTAGAGCCAGAGTCATACACCACACTGGCACATATCAAAGATGTTTTAGAGCAAAGCCCCGACGGCATGGAGCGAGTGCAACAAGCATTTGCCGCCGAATCAGAGCGCGCACAAGATGCTATTGCCAACCATTCCGCAACCTTTGAAGAGCTCAAAGAAACTCGCCTAGCATTCTTGGGCGATAAGAGCGCATTCACCCTTGCCAACAAACAAATGCGTAGCTTGAGCAAAGAGCATAAAGCTGAAGTTGGCAAGCTCATGGGTCAAGCCCGCGGACGCTTGACCAAAGCGATTGAAGCGCGCACCCACGAACTTGAAGAAGAGCGTGACGCTCGGATCTTGGTTGAAGAAGCAGTGGACGTTACTGCCGCCTCGCCTCGTCGTGGCATTGGCGCTCGTCATCCGCTGAATATTTTGCAAGACCGCCTCACCGATACCTTTGTGGCAATGGGCTGGGAAGTTGCAGAGGGACCCGAAGTTGAATCGGAATGGTTCAACTTCGATTCTCTGAACTTCAAACCAGATCACCCCGCACGCGAGTTGCAAGATACGTTCTTTATTGAGCCCGCAAATGCCCACTTGCTCATGCGTACCCACACCTCACCGGTACAGATGCGTTCATTGCTCTCTCGTGATGTTCCCGTGTACGTGGTGTGCCCAGGGCGCGTGTACCGCACCGATGAACTCGATGCCACTCACACCCCGGTCTTCCACCAAATCGAAGGTTTGGCAGTAGATAAGGGACTGACCATGGCAGACCTCAAAGGCACCCTAGAGCACATGGCACGCGATATGTTTGGCCCCGAAGCCAAGATTCGTCTGCGTCCTAACTACTTCCCCTTTACCGAACCGTCCGCTGAGATGGATCTTTGGCACCCCGGCGCCAAGGGCGGCCCCCAGTGGATTGAGTGGGGTGGCTGCGGCATGGTGAACCCGAACGTTTTGCGCGCTGCCGGCATTGACCCCGAAGTGTACTCAGGATTCGCCTTCGGCATGGGGCTGGAACGTACCCTGATGTTCCGAAACCTTGTGCCCGATATGCACGACATTATTGAAGGCGATATTCGCTTCAGCCAGCAGTTTGGAATGGAGATTTAATTTATGCGTATCCCACTTTCTTGGTTGCGTGAATACGCACCGGTTCCTGCCGATGCCACGGCAGAAGATGTCATGACCACTTTGGTCAAAGTAGGTCTTGAAGAAGAAGATGTTCACCGCCCCACCGATGAGCTTTCTGGCCCGATTGTGGTGGGTCAGGTGCTCTCCATGGAACCTGAAACTCACTCCAATGGTAAAACCGTGAACTGGTGTTCGGTGCGAGTTGTTCCCGAGGGGCAAAAGCAAGCCCTCACCGGAAAAGGCATTGAAGAGGACGGCGTGCAGGGCATCATCTGCGGCGCACACAACTTTAAGGTGGGGGACAAAGTTGTTGTCACCCTCCCCGGTGCTGTTTTGCCTGGTGGCTTTGCAATTACTGCTCGTAAGACTTACGGTCACAAATCAGCCGGTATGATTGCCTCGGTTCGTGAGCTGGGTATTGGCGAAGACCACGGTGGTATTTTGGTGCTCTCAACCTTGGGTCTTGATCCCGAGGTGGGCACCGATGCCATGGAGTTGCTCGGTCTGTACGACGAAGCAGCAGAAGTGAACGTGACTCCCGACCGCGGTTATGCATTCTCCATTCGCGGTATCGCGCGTGAATACTGCCACGCAACGCACACAAACTTTGATGACTTTGTGCTTGATTTGGCACAGCGCGCACCTGTAGCGAACGCATCAGGGGTGCAGATTACTATTAGCGACGACGCTCCGATTCACGGCAATGCTGGATGTACTCGTTTGATTACCCGCACGGTTAGTAATGTAAACGCCACCGCGCCTACCCCCATTTGGATGTCCTCTCGTTTGCGCCTTGCCGGTGTGCGCTCTATCTCTCTACCCGTTGACATTTCAAACTACGTGATGCTTGAAACCGGTCAACCGTTGCACTTCTACGATGCCGACGCGCTGCAAGGCGGTATCACTGTTCGTCGCGCGAAACAGAGGGAAAAGCTCACCACCCTCGATGGTAAAGAACGCGATTTGCACGTAGAAGACCTGGTGATTTGCGATGATTCGGGTGCGATTGGTCTTGCCGGTGTCATGGGTGGCGCAAGCACCGAAACCTCTGATTCGACCACTTCGATTGTGATTGAAGCGGCACGATTCGATGAGGTTTCGATTGCTCGCACTTCTCGCCGTCATAAGCTCTCTTCCGATGCGTCCAAGCGATTTGAACGCGGTGTGGATTATCAGTTGCAGGCCGCAGCGGCACAACGCGCGGTTGATTTGTTGGTAGAACTTGCTGGCGCTACCGTGCAGGATGGCGTGAGTGACGTCAATCATTCGGTGCACAACAGTGCGATCGATTTGCCCGCTGATTACACCGCTTCGCGCATCGGTGTACAGTACAGCCGCGAGCAAATCGTCTCTGCTTTGACCGCAATCGGCGCTCAGGTGGAAGAATCAGAATCCGGTTACTCGGTGATTGCTCCTTCGTGGCGTCCTGATATCAACGATAAAGAGGATCTCACCGAGGAAATCGCTCGTATTGATGGATACGAGAACATTCCGTCAACGCTACCGGTGGCGCCTCCCGGGCGCGGTTACACCGTGGCGCAGGCTGCGCGCCGTCGTGCCCTAGATGCGCTGGCAGCATCTGGAATGACCGAAGTTCTCTCGTACCCGTTCGTCTCCCAGGACGCTAATAACCTGTGGGCCACCGCAGAAGCAGGTCAGAAGCTCGAATCGATTAAGCTTGCTAATCCGATTTCCTCTGCTCAGGGTTGGTTGCGCCGTTCGCTCATGCCTGGTTTGGTAGAGAACCTGCAGCGCAATCTTTCGCGTGGTTTCAAGAATCTGGCGATTTTTGAATCGGGTACGGTATTCATTCCTGGTGCGCAACACGGTTCTGCACAGATTCCAGGGTTGGGCGCGCGTCCTACCGACGAAGTACTCGCTGATTTGAACGCCGGTTTGCCTGCTCAACCGCGAAAGGTTGCGGGTCTGTTCTGCGGCACTGTGCACGAAGAGATGCCCGGGGCCGCACCTCGTGCATATGATTGGCGCGATGCTTTGGATTCGGCGCGAATCGTTGCCGATGCGATTGGTGTTGCCATCACCGTGGTTCAGGGACAGCATCAAGCGTTCCACCCCGGCCGCACCGCTGAGATTCGCTCTGCTGAAGGTGAGCTACTCGGCTTTGCTGGTGAGCTTCACCCCAAGCTGTTGAAAGAGCTTGATTTGCCAGAGCGTACGTGTGCGTTTGAGATTGATTTGAGCGCGCTTCTTGACGCCCCCAATGGACCGGTTGAAGCGAAGGGTATTTTTGGGTACCCCGCCGCGAACCAAGATATCGCGTTGATTGTTGATGAGCATATTGCCGCCGCTGATATCGCCGCCGCCCTTCGCGAAGGTGCTGGCGACTTGTTAGAGGATTTGCGAGTATTCGACGATTACCGCGGCACCGGTATCGACGACGGCAAGAAGTCCGTGGCTTTTGCCCTTCGATTCCGTGCTGACGATCGCACGCTCACTGCCGATGAAGCCTCAGCTTCACGCGATGCTGCGGTTGCCGTTGCTGCTGAGCGATTCGGCGCGGTTCTGCGCGGCTAATACAGCTCTCATTTCCCTCAACTACTCTGCGTAGTTTTGTGAGTTTTAGGTAAAACAATGAGCGAGATTTCTCTGCGCGAGGACTCCCGCTCATTGTTTACTCGTTCTTATGGCTTGCAAGCATGCGTAAGCTAGCAGAATAAGGCTAAGTGAGAAATCGAGAGCAGTGCATATAGGTTGTAGAATAAAGGTTTACCCCACATTTTCTTAATCACTCGTTCGGAGATAACTATGACTCAGGAACCAGCTCACGATTCAGTGCAGGAACCAGAGAATGATTCGTTTTTTGCTTTCGCTCAGAACGACGATGATTATGAAGGTGGCGGAAATTCGCGGGCGCGTTGGATTACCGTGGCGCTCGTGTTGGTGTCGGTTATGGCCTCCATCGCGCTGTGCATCTTTGGTATTCGCTCCTTGACTAATGCGCGCGATA
>JAUMUA010000100.1 GCA_030530925.1 Rothia sp. (in: high G+C Gram-positive bacteria)
TGCTCTTGCTACTGGCGGCGACATCTTTGTTCGCGGTGCAGACCAGAAAGACATGAGCACTTTCTTGAACGTCTTCCGTAAGATGGGCGGCGGTTTGGACATTCAAGACGACGGCATCCGTTTCTACCACCCCGGCACCGATTTGAACCCCCTCTTTGTAGAGACCAACGTGCACCCGGGCTTCATGACTGACTGGCAGCAGCCTTTGGTTGTTGCGATGACTCAGGCGCATGGTGTGTCCGTCGTTCACGAAACCGTGTACGAAAACCGCTTTGGCTTCACCGACGCGCTCGTTCGTATGGGCGCTACCGTGCAGATTCACAAAGATTGCCTAGGTCCTACCGTTTGCCGCTTTGGTCACCAGAACTTTAAGCATTCAGCAATTATCACCGGCAAGACCCCGCTCAAGGGCGCAGATATTAATGTGCCTGATTTGCGTGGCGGTTTCTCCCACATCATTGCTGCTTTGACTGCAGAAGGTACCTCGAACGTCACCGGCGTTTCGGTTATTTCTCGCGGTTATGAGCACTTCGTAGAGAAACTACAGGGTCTTGGTGCACAGTTCGAGGTTTTGGACTAATCATGAGCGCATATTCATCGAAGCAACCTCTTCCAGAGCTCAAACCCACCGAATCAGGGGATGCGCTCTACCGAGTTATTGGTAACCTCACCCGAGGCATTTACCGAGGTTTGATTTCACTTTCCGTAGAAGGCAAAGAAAAATTGCCCAAGGATCGTGGGTACATTGTGGTTTCTAATCACATGTCTGAGATGGATCCGATTACGGTTGCGTACCCGGTTTTTGTGACGGGTACGCTACCGCGCTTTCTTGCAAAAGAGTCTCTCTTTAGAGCGCCGGTTTTGGGATTTTTGCTCCGCAAACTAGCTCATATCCCGGTGGCTCGCGGCTCCGTTGACGCGCGTAAGTCGTTACAGACCGCCCAAAATGTGGTTTCTGGCGGCGGCGCCGTCATTATTTACCCCGAGGGCACCCTCACCAAAGACCCCGAGCTGTGGCCCATGCAAGGGCGGACGGGCGCGGCCCGTTTAGCCTTGGCAACGGGCGCGCCAGTGTACCCCATCGCTCACTGGGGCGATCACGAGGTGCTTCCGGCTAAGGGTAAGCCACACCTCTTTCCACGGAAGAAAATCAAGGTTGTTGTGGGCGATCCGCTCGACCTATCGGCATATAGCAAAGCGTCTGACGAGGCAAAATACACTCGTGACGAACTCACCGCCGTCACCTATAAAATGCTGGATGCAGTAACGGATCTACTCGAAGATATTCGTGGCGAGAAAGCCCCCACCGGACGCTACAACATGGCAACCGGTCAGCGCGAAGCGAAAGGCTAATTTGCGATGAATCAGGCGGTCAATAAAGTAGCGGTTCTCGGTGCTGGAAGCTGGGGTACCGCCTTTGCAAAAGTGGTTGCCGATAGCGCGTTAGAGAACCTCACCGATGTTCAGGTAGTGCTGTGGGGGCGCAATAGCCAGACCATGCAGCGGTGCGCGCAGACTCAGAGGAACGACAAGTATTTTCCGGGCATCCAACTGCCCAAAAATCTTAAGTTTAGTGCTGATCTTGAAGCGACGGTAACTAACGCCGATATCGTGGTTCTCGCGATTCCCGCTCAATCTTTGCGTGAACAATTGAAACAATGCGCAGATAAGTTCGCTGAATCTGCCATCATTGTTTCACTCGCTAAGGGTCTTGAGCAGGGCACTCGCTTACGAATGTCTGAAGTAATTATTGAGGTCATGGCGCAGGCTCATCCTGATCGCGCTACCGAAGATATTACTGAACGAGTAGCCGTTCTCTCTGGACCCAACCTCGCCAAAGAAATTGTGGCGGAACAGCCCACTGCCTCCGTGATTGCGGCGCCGAATGAAGATGTTGCTCGCAGAGTTGCCGAACATTGTGCGTGCTCCTATTTTCGCCCATATACAGGCACCGACGTCGTAGGTGTTGAAATCGGTGGACTTGCCAAAAATGTGATCGCCTTGTGCGTTGGTATGTGCGAAGGCATGGGCTATGGCGATAACTCCAAAGCTTCCGTCATGACGCGCGGTCTAGCTGAGATTACGCGTTTGACAGTTGCACTCGGTGGCGAGCCAGCTACCATGAGCGGACTCGCCGGCATGGGGGATTTGGTAGCTACGTGCTCCTCGCCCCTATCGCGTAATCACACCGCCGGTAAGCATCTGGCACAAGGGGTAAAACCTGCGGATTTGCCCAGCGTGATGACTCAAACTGCTGAGTCGGTCAAGACCGCCCCTGTCGTCGCGGAATTGGCTCAGCACCTTCAGGTAGAAATGCCAATTTCTAACGCTGTGGTTGCCGTATTATCTGGTGTTCTGGATATTTCAGAACTTGCTCCCCAACTCTTAGGGCGCAGTCTGAAAAACGAAAACAGCACCCCTTTGAACTAACGTGAACTAATCGAATTTTGAAACTAGCCGACCTCTTGAGAAAAGTTGAGAATATATGAGCTCAGAAAACATGTCATCTGCCCCTCACGCAAAGATTCCAGTTGCAATTTTGGCAGGTGGCCGCTCTTCTGAACATCCCATCTCCCTCATTACTGCCTGCGGCGTGTTAGGTGCCATTGATCACGAGAAATACGACGTGACCGTAATTGGTATCACCGAAGATGGCCGCTGGTATCTCACAAACCTCGAAGAACTTACCGAGCTCACTTCCGGCGGTCCTTCTGCGCACTTTACTGGTGGTAGCCAGCAGGTCTTCTTGCCACTAGGCGGTGAAGATTCGCGTCTGCGCTTGGTGGACGAGAACGACAACCTAGAATTCAGCGCGCCAATCGACGTCGTCTTTCCGCTTTTGCACGGTCCTTTTGGCGAAGATGGCACGGTGCAGGGTCTTCTAGAAATGGCAGATCTCAAGTATGTGGGTTGCGGTGTAGCAGCTTCAGCTATTGGCATGGATAAGCACTTTATGAAAGTAGCTTTTGAATCGGCTGGATTGGCCGTGGGACCTTACGAAGTGGTCTCAAAGCGCCAGTGGGATAACGACGCCGCGGCGGTCAAACAACGCATTGAATCCTTGGGCTTTCCCGTCTTTGTGAAGCCCGCCCGCGCAGGGTCTTCTTTTGGAATCACCAAAGTTGATTCGGCACAGGAGCTCGATGCCGCTATTGCAGAGGCGCATCGCTTTGATCCTAAATTGGTGGTTGAAGCTGGCATTGTAGGCCGCGAAATCGAGTGTGCTGTGTTGGATTCAGCGCACGGTGAGCGCCCTCGTGCGTCATTCCCCGGCGAAATCGTCATCAAAAACGGCGACCACGGGTTCTACGATTTTGAGGCAAAGTACGTTTCCAAGACTTCGGCAGAGACCCAGTGTCCCGCTGATTTGCCCCAAGATGTTCAAGAGCAGATTCGCGAGTTGGCTGTAGAAGCGTTCTTGGCGCTCGACGGCGAAGGCCTATCTCGTGCGGATTTCTTTTACACCACCGAGGGTGAGTTGATTATCAACGAGGTCAACACCATGCCCGGTTTTACCCCGATCAGCATGTATAAAACCATGTGGGAAAACAGCGGTATCTCATACCCTGATCTCATCGAAGAACTCATCAATTTGGCGCTAGCTCGGCCGCTGGGTCTGCGCTAAGTCTTCTAGCTCAACCCTTGAATTAAAGTTCAATGCCCTTGACGTCTGGTTCGTCAAGGGCATTGTTCTATCATTGCGGCAGTCTTACTGATCCACGTTGAGAGTGTCGTCGATATTCTTGCATTTTTCCGTTTGCGGAAGCTGCTGAACCGCCGAGCCAAGCTCTACTAAAAGCGATGAACTACTGACCCTGCCAGCGTCGAACGTTACCTGGATATTAGGGGAGCGCCCAAAGGTGGTGGCAGTCCAGGTACCCGTTGCAGATTGTACTTTTTGCGACGCCGCCGAGGCAGCTGCGCTGGGAGTAACCGAAGACGAACTCTCGGTGTCGGTACGTTTGACAATCCAATCGACGCCGTTGACCGACGCACAAGGATCTGAGACGGGTTGCGAAACTTCAACACCGCATTTGAGCACTACCGCAGCTGGATCACCCCAGGCGGTTGTAGCTTGAGCGGTGGTCTCGCGCTGGGTGAAGTCGCCAATTTTTGTGGGCATCGCAACCATCGCGGAGGCGCACTGTGGGTTGGCGGCGTCGGGGGCGGGGTCCAAATGGACGACGCTGGCACCGCAACCGGTGATGGCAAATGTGCTTAACGCAAGTACCGGAACAACACGTGAAGTAGGCAAAAATAATGATTTGATGGAACGCACCTTTCTAGTTTAGCGA
>JAUMUA010000101.1 GCA_030530925.1 Rothia sp. (in: high G+C Gram-positive bacteria)
CCTCAGCCCGTCGCTCGAACAAGTAATACATTACGCGACTTCAAACAGGCGCGCAAATCGAAAGCTGCCCACAGAGGCTGTTTTGGGGCAAAAATCAGGTGCCCTCTGCCACAAAATTTACCCCAAAGTAATTAGCGTTACAGATAAAGATACTAGTCAAAGCCGATATTTCCATCACAAGCCACCGCATAAAAAATTTTTTGAACTTTTTCAAAAAAGACGGCAGAACAGCGCCGTCGGAGCCCTTCTCAGCTGAAAAGGCGCTTCGGCGGGAACTGTCCTGCCTTCTCTTTTATCCAGCCTACTCCCCTAGCGAGGAGCTGACTAGAGGGTCCTTGTGCTGTGACTAACCCCAGGTAACACCGGCGTCGGGGGCCTGCTCAATACGGGGGTCCTCCAGTTGGGGAACAATCATGACCGGCACCTGGGTATTGTGAAGAATCCCCTGGGAGGTAGAGCCCAACAGGGCACCCGTGATACCGCCACGGCCGCGAGTACCGACCACAATCAGATCAGACTCCTTACCGGCTTCCAGCAGCACCTGAACGGGTGAGCCGTCAATAAGTTTGAATTCGATCTCCAGCTGGGGGAAGTAACCGCGAATCCATTCGGCAGCCTTACGCTGCAGGTCAGCAATTTCGCGGTAAAGAGCCTCAAAGTCAACGGCAGCGGGAACCCAGTTGAGAGCGCCGGTGTAGGGGGCCAGGGCGTTGACCAGGGTCAGCTTAACTCCGCGGCGGGAGGCTTCGTCGGCCGCCTGCATCATGGCCAGGCGAGCTTCATCTGAGCCGTCCGAACCGACAACAATCGACCGTCCGCTACCCAAAATTTCTGGGTTAGCTTCAAGCTTTTCGGCGTAGGACTGGGGTACCGCTACGGTGGGGCAGTGGGAGTGTGCAGGCAGGGAGGTGGAGACGGTACCCAGCAGGCGGCCCAGGAAGCCGCCGTGGGAACGGGAGCCCACCACCATCAGCTCGGCCTTCTTGGACAGTTCTAGCAGGACGGCGGTAGCATCACCGGTTTCAACTGTTGCGCGCAGCTCAACACCAACGTCACCCACACGCGAGTGAGCCTCATCGAGAATCTGGGCTACCCCGTCGGCTAGGGCCTGCTCATCAATCATGGAATAGCCAGCGTCGAAGCCGGTACCGGTGAATACGGGTAGGGAGTAGGCCGTTACCAGACGAACCGGTACCTTACGAATCTCAGCCTCGTGTACAGCCCAACGCAGGGCACCGTAGCTCTGCTCTGAGCCATCGATACCGACGATAATTTCGCCGGATGCCTGGGCTACTTCTGCGATGTCATTACGGGCAGCTACTGCTTTTTCGCCGAAGGTGAGAGCTCGTTCGGTCATGGTCATCTCCTTAGGTTCATGATGACCCCGCTCTGCCAGCCGGGTTGCCGGCGCTGCTGCCGGGGCCTATTTCTAGTTTAGTCCCCCTTCTGTGACCGGGCTGACTTATTTCGCACCATTACCGAACTTATTCATTTTTGAATCAGATAGCTTAAAGAAAGGACCTACCACCCCACGTCCTTTAGCCAGGGCAGGAAGAGGGGCGGTAGCGCCCCGAATCTACTGGCTCTAGGCCCTATCGCTGAGCCGCGCAGGACTACACCCTGGCTTATCAGGCAGGCTCACCGACCGGCAAGGGCCTTTCCTCGTGCTCTAGCCCAAGGGGCTAAACACAGCACCGGAGGGGCCCACTGTCAGAACGCCCTTTTCCGTATAAAGAACCGAGGCCTCCCCTAGCTGCTGGACCTCAGAAACGGGGAAACCGAAAGCATCCACAGCACCGTGGGCGTTGAAATAATCCCCTGCCGGGGTTCCTGATTCAAGGAAGTGTGCCCCGGTAGCCTCAGACCAGAAGACATTACCGCTGGCTAAACCGGGCTGAGCAAAGCTCTGGCGGACACCCTGACCCACCGGCTGCTCATCGCTGACGGGAATCAGGTTGTAGAGAGCAGACCCCTCCCCCACCGTCACTGTGCCGTACCGCCACAGGTCGTAAATAGCACCGTGCACGGCGTGAGTGCCGGTAACCTCGTTATAGAAGACAGCTCCCTGGGTAAAATTCTGCCCCATAAAACCGGGGGTATCGGGAGTGGCAGGAGCAATAAAGCCATCATCGGTGGGCGCTCCCAGCCAGGCGTAGTCCTCAGGAGTCCAGGGCAGGGTAATCTTGCCCGGGCTGACCGCTACAGCAGGGTCGGCAGCGGCATCCACCGTGCTAGCTGATGCGGGAGCTAACCCGGTGAGCGCCAGTGCTCCCAGAGCCAGGGTGGCCGAACCGTAACGGGCAAAAGTATGGAGTGAAGACTTGTTCATGGTCTTTATACCTTCCTTTCTCCAACACTTCTAGACCATCACAGCCACCCGCCCCGGGCAAGTAAAAACAGGCAGGTTTATCGAATTGTAAGCCAACTGTTACCGGGCTGTGACCGGCCACCCAGACTCCCAGCCAGTACACACCTGCTCATGCGAAAATATGCATGTATAAGCAAGAATCGAGGTAGATTATGGCCGATACTCCGCATACAGGCTCTTCCTGGAGCACCTGGGCGCGGCAACACACCGCGCAGCCCACCGGCGTCCTTACCCCTCGCTCGGTACCCGAGCTCCAGCGGCAGATTCAGGCCGCCGCAGCAGCAGGAAACCGGGTCAAGGTGGTGGGCCGGGGGCGTAGTGCCTCTGCTATTGGGCAGCCTTCAGGCAAGCTGCTGACCCTAGATCATCTGACCGGCCTGGTGGGAGTGGACACCGAAAACCTCACCGCCACCTTTCTGGCAGGAACCACTGTGGGTGAAGCCAACCGCCTACTCGGCTACTACAAGCTGGCCTTTACAAACCTGGGACGTCTGGACGAACAAACCCTAGCCGGGGCTATTTCAACCGGCTTCCACGGCACTGGCCTGGCCTACGGCAGCTTTGCAACCCAGGTGACCGAGCTCAAGCTGGTAGATGCCAGCGGTGAGCTCTTGACCTGTTCCCCTCAGCAGAATCCGGAGATTTTCTCGGCCGCCCGCTGTGGGCTGGGCGCCCTGGGTATCATTGTGGAGCTGACCTTTAAGGTGGTGCCGCAGTTCCGCCTACACGCGGCGGAGCGGGGCCACTCCTATCAAAACATCGTGCATTCTTTTGAAGATCGGGCGCGCGGGGCAGACCATTACGAGTTCAGCTGGTTCCCCGGCTCCGATGAGGTGCGCACCCGCAGACTCACCCGCCTGTCCATGCTAACCGACGGCTACATGCCCCCCAGCGCCGCCCTCAGCCAGGCCCGACGTTATGGCGGCGATCAGCTGCTCAATAACGGGGTATTTTCGGCCCTCAGCTACGCCGGGTCTAAGTTGCCCGCAGTGCAGCCGGTCTTGAATAAGGTGTCTAACTGGGGCAAGGGTAACCGCCGCTACGCTGACTACTCTGCCCGGGTCTTCACTATTCACCGCACCGTGCGGCAGAACAACATGGAATACGCCTTCGATATGTCGCAGTTTGCCGATGTCATGCGTGATGTTCGCTCCCACCTGGCTTCCTACCGCAGCCAGATGGCCTACCCCCTGGTAGTGCGCACCGCTGCTGCCGATGACATTTGGCTCTCACAGGCCTACGGCCGGGAGACCTTCTATATTTCAGCCCGGGCCTACTGGCGCCAACCTCATGCCGAGCTCTTCGGCAGGCTTGAAGGAATCTTCAAGGAACACAGGGGACGCCCCCACTGGGGGCAGTTCCATACCCAGGACGCAGATGCCCTAGCCCAGCTCTACCCCCGCTTTGATGATTTCGTGGAGCTGCGTGAAGAACTGGACTCAGCCGGGCTCTTCCTTAATCCCTACCTGGACTGGGTGCTCATGCGCTAGCTTTGGGGTGGCGGCCCTTTAAATTCAGAAAAACCCACCGGCTAGGTGGGTTTTTCTGATGTAGGCGGTCTTTGCTCCGAGAGACTCCGCGCTACTCGCCGCGTGAGATTGCGGTCATTTCGTCGCGGTCAACCACCTTAACGCGGGTACGGGGCTCACCGGCGGCGTCCTTAGCTTCTGCGCCCAGGGCCTTTTCGTGGTCGTCCAGGCGGTGCCAGCCTTCCCAGGTGGTGTAGCGAACCCCGGCCTCATCCAGGAAGGCCTCAATGGCTGCGGGGTCAGGAACCTCAGCGGTGTAGAGGTTTTCGCGGTCTTCCAGCAGGTGGGTGACGGTTTCGAGAGCATCTGACTTGGTGGAGCCAATCAGACCGACGGGGCCGCGCTTAATCCAGCCGGTGGCGTAGAGGCCGGGAAC
>JAUMUA010000102.1 GCA_030530925.1 Rothia sp. (in: high G+C Gram-positive bacteria)
GTAAACCAGGGTCCTATTAAAGACCTCTTACCGAATTCGGCGGACTCCTGGAAATTCGGTCATATCCGCACCCTCAATTTCGAAGCCGACGTCACTCATCGAGAAGAGCTCGAGGCGCTCAGCTACCGGATTCATGAGGTTCGAGGATTAGAGCTCATGTTAGAGCCCCACGATAATCCTCAGAAGAAAGAACAATCGCAGGGCTCTCACTAATCGAAAGTTTATGCAGAGGCGCGGAGGGCGTCGGTGAGCTGGTGAGCCGCCTTGCAGACCACCTCAGCGTGAAGGCGTCCGGGCTGGCGAGTCAGCCGCTCAATGGGCCCAGAAATAGAAACTGCGGCAATCACTTTACCCGCAGGATTACGTACCGGAGCTGAGACCGACGCCGTACCACGCTCGCGTTCGCCCACCGATTGCGCCCAGCCGCGACGTCGTACCGAGGCGAGCATGGTGGCAGTAAAGCGAGCATTACGCAAGCCCTCAACCATGCGGTGACGGTCTTCCCAGGCGGTGAGTACCTGAGCTGCTGAACCTGCGCGCATGGAAAGTTGCGTTCCCACGGGGATGGTATCTCGTAAGCCAATGGGGCGTTCCGCTGATGCTACGCATACGCGCCAATCACCTTGTTTGCGGTATACCTGTGAGCTCTCGCCCGTCAGGTTTCGCAACTGATTTAGAACCGGTCCTGACGCCGCAATCAACCGGTCTTCACCTGCGGCTGAGGCTAGTTCGCCCAAACGTGGACCGAGCATAAAACGCCCCTGAATATCGCGGGCTACCAAACGATGATGGGAGAGAGCAACTGCCAATCGGTGAGCCGTGGGGCGGGCAAGCCCGGTGGCTTCTACGAGCTGAGAGAGGGAGGCAGGTCCTGCTTCGAGGCAGTCCAAGATATAAGCGGCTTTATCTAAAACGCCTACACCAGAAGATAGTCTTTGCACTTCATTCTCTTCGTCGCTCACAGAGGAGTCCTCTCAAATATGCATATTGGGGGTGCATAAATTCCGGGAATTCAGATATTACCCCTGTATTTATGCATGAATTAGTAAAAGTATGCCATTCTCAGTATTTGATATGCAAGCCCATTTAATGGAAACTTTGCGAAAATCTCGCCACACTGGAAACAGTATTTGACCACACGATGGAGGAAACATGGCAGAGGGCAATAGGAAACCTGCTCGCACTCTTGCAGAAAAAGTCTGGGACGCGCACACCGTAGTACGCGGGGACAACGGAAAACCAGATCTTCTCTATATAGATTTGCATCTGGTTCACGAAGTCACCTCACCCCAAGCATTCGAAGGTCTGCGTTTAGAAAACCGCCCCCTGCGCCGTCGTGACCTCACCATTGCCACAGAGGATCACAACACCCCCACTGATGATATCTTTTCGACCATTGCAGATATCACCTCTCGCACCCAGATCGAAACGTTGCGCCGCAACGCCGAAGAGTTCGGGGTGCGCATTCACTCCCTGGGCGATATTGAACAGGGAATTGTGCACGTGGTGGGACCACAACTTGGTTTGACTATGCCCGGTATGACGGTGGTGTGCGGCGATTCTCACACCTCAACGCACGGCGCATTCGGGGCGCTCGCCTTTGGTATTGGTACCTCCGAAGTTGAACACGTGATGGCAACCCAAACACTGCCCCTCGCCCCGTTCAAGACGATGGCTATCAACGTTGAAGGCACTCTCAAACCCGGTGTGACCGCTAAAGATATTATTCTGGCGGTCATTGCAGAGATCGGTACCGGCGGCGGTCAAGGTTATGTGCTCGAGTATCGCGGTTCTGCTATCTCATCCCTTTCGATGGAAGGGCGCATGACCATATGCAATATGTCCATTGAGGCAGGTGCCCGTGCCGGCATGGTAGCTCCTGATCAAACCACCTTTGACTACGTGCAAGGTCGCGACCACGCACCCAAGGGTGAGTTGTGGGATCAGGCAGTGGAATACTGGAAGACCCTCTCCACTGACGACGGCGCCAGCTTTGATCGCGAAGTTTTCATCAACGCCGATGAACTAGAGCCTTTCGTTACCTGGGGAACTAACCCTGCTCAGGGTGCGCCCCTATCGCATCAGGTGCCGTTCCCGGCTGACTTTGAAAATGAAAGCGATCGCGAAGCCGCGCAAAAAGCCCTCGACTACATGGGTCTCACAGCAGGTACTCCGCTCAAAGAAGTTCCGGTTGACGTAGTGTTCTTAGGCTCCTGCACCAATTCCCGGTTAGAAGATTTACGAGCGGCAGCGGACATCGTCAAGGGTCAGCACATTGCTCCCGACGTTCGCATGATGGTGGTGCCCGGTTCACAAAAGGTCCGAGCACAAGCAGAAGCAGAGGGCCTTGATCAGATTTTCAAAGATTTCGGAGCCGACTGGCGTTTTGCCGGTTGCTCTATGTGCTTGGGCATGAACCCCGATCAGCTCGCACCGGGGGAGCGTTGCGCCTCAACGTCAAACCGTAACTTTGAGGGGCGTCAAGGTAAGGGCGGACGCACTCACTTGGTGTCACCGCTGGTGGCAGCCGCTACAGCAATTAGAGGCGTGTTGAGCTCGCCGTCGGATCTTCAGCGCTAAGGTAAGGATATTTTCCATGGAACCTATAACAACTCATACGGGTATTGGCGTGCCCCTGCATGCCTCAAATGTTGATACAGACCAGATTATTCCTGCGGTCTATCTCAAACGCGTGACTAAAACCGGGTTTGAAGATGCCCTCTTTGCAAACTGGCGAAAAGACGAAAACTTCGTTCTCAATAAGGCCCCCTACAACCAGGGTTCAGTGTTGGTAGCAGGCCCTGATTTTGGCACCGGCTCATCTCGCGAACACGCAGTGTGGGCACTCAAAGACTTCGGTTTCCGCGTAGTAATTTCGGCTCGATTTGCCGATATTTTTCGCGGAAATGCCGGTAAGCAAGGGTTGGTGACAGCGCAGGTCAACCAGGACGACGTCGAACTAATCTGGAAGGTTCTCGATAACGAACCCGGGGCAACCGTCACAGTGGATCTTGAACACCAGACCATTCAGTGCGGCTCCCTTACGCTGCCGTTTCATATTGATGAATACGTGAAATGGCGCCTGATGGAAGGACTAGACGATATTGGGTTGACTCTGCAACACGAAGAAGAGATCACAGAGTTCGAAAAGAACCGCCCCGCCTGGTTGCCCACAACACTGTAATCACCTAGCCATCGCAACAGCATTCTATTCTTGCCCGGTGCCACAGCTTTGGCACCGGGCACAGTACTAAGTACTATGAGTAACAGAGCTTTTTGCACAGGAAAGACTATCGCCAGAATTACACCCGGTGAAAGTTACCCGCTGTGCTAGAACCGTTCCCCAATGCACTATTCTTAACAAATGATTGTTGCCAGTACGCGCCAAACCACAGCGTTTAGACTTGGCAACCTGAGAACAAACTTTGTCCGCACGTTATCGGGCGGAAAAAGATTATCAACACGATTGGAAACATATGACCAGCGCACTGCGAATCGAAGGTGGCACCCCGCTAACCGGTGAAGTTAAAGTACGTGGAGCCAAAAACCTTGTGCCTAAGGCTATGGTTGCTGCGCTTTTGGGTTCTACGCCTTCTTTGTTGCGCAACGTGCCAGAAATCAAGGACGTTCAGGTAGTCACCGATCTCGTTGAACTGCACGGCGTTGCTGTGCACAACGATTCAAAGACCGGCGAACTAACCATGGACCCCACCAAGGTTTCCATGGCTAATCACGCCGACATCGACGCTCACGCTGGCGATTCCCGTATTCCCATTTTGTTGTGTGGACCTCTTCTACACACCTTGGGTGAGGCATTCATTCCCGATCTAGGCGGCTGCCGAATTGGCGATCGTCCTATCAACTACCACTTGCGCGTGCTCGAAGAATTTGGCGCTCGTGTGGAGAAACTACCTACCGGCATTTCGATGAAGGCTCCTGCTGGTGGCCTCAAAGGTGCCAAGATTCATCTTGAATACCCCTCTGTTGGTGCTACCGAGCAGGTACTTTTGGCGGCAACCCGCGCTGATGGCAAAACCGAACTCACCGGTGCAGCTATTGAACCAGAAATCATGGATCTGATTGCCATCTTGCAGAAGATGGGCGCTATCATCACCGTTGAAACCGATCGTCAGATCATCATCGAAGGCGTAAAAGAACTGAAGGGTTACACCCACACAGCACTTCCTGATCGCAACGAATCAGCATCCTGGGGCTCAGCTGCTCTTGCT
>JAUMUA010000103.1 GCA_030530925.1 Rothia sp. (in: high G+C Gram-positive bacteria)
CCTGAGTCCACACCTGTACTCGCTGTATTCCTTGGTCGGCAAGCCGATTCTTGACGCAATTCCACATGGCATCAGCGATTCCGCGGTCACGAAATTCGGGCAAGACTCCCAAATGCCAAATCACGGCCCCCAGCGGCCCGTCAAAACTACACACTGCGCCGGGTCGTTGCTCGAACTCAGCGTCAAGAAATCCCACTAGTTGTTGTGTTTGCTGATCGATAGCCACGATTTGCACCGCCGGATTTTCATAAACCTCACGGTACGGTTGCACATCATCTCGATAGCTACTGTCCAGAAAAGCGAGCACTCGGCAACGCACCCAGTTCAACTCGTCGGCTTCTTGATAATCGCGAATCGTAATACCGATCAGTGGTGCGTGCCGCTGGTTTCTCACTGTCTGCTCCTGAGGTGAACTCATTTAGCGTGCATCTTCAAGACGGTCGCAAAATGATGCCAGGCGGTCAATTTCTTGGCGTACAGGGGAAATCACAAAGTCCTCTGACACTTCTTCGATATTTGAAGAAATCTGGCGCGCAATTTTTTTCTCGTACATTTTCTTGCCCACGCTGGCGAAGAGCCTACCCAAAACGGCTGTGAAAATTCCTAAGAAGACGCCGGTTACCACTAAGAGTGTGGGTACTGGCAACGGGAAACCCTGCACTGTGGGAGGATCTGGCAAAACAATCTGAAAGTACTGCGCAAGTGCCAGGGCACTCAGCCACAGCAGACCGCCCAGCGTGGTAGCTATCGCAATCCACTGGATGATATTGAGCAAAACCCACCACCACTGCTTTTTCTGAGCCTTGTAGTCGGTTCGGGCAACCGCTCGCTCCAGTCCTTGGGGGAGCTCATCTTCGTGCGAGCGCGCGGCGTCACGAATTGCCCGGCTCCAGGGCTCATGCACGCCTTCAGAGCAATCGTGAGCGAAGCGTCTAATTGCCGAGCTGGCAATGGACTTTTGCCCAGTTGACATGGGAGGCAACGACGAGCGTGTGAGCTCTGCGCCTTCGTCGTCGCGATGAAGATTGAGGCGTTTTAGCGGATCTTTCTTGAGTTTGAGCAACCAGCGAGTTGCAATCCAGCCGGTATTCGAGGCGGCGTGAAGTTGATATGACTCCCCCGCCGCCTGAATGACGGCAGGAGCACCGGAGGCCTGAAACAAACCTTCGTCGAGTTCTCGAATGGCGGTGCCGGTGACGCCGTCAGGAATTCCCTGCCCATCCTGGGTAGCAAGCATCTCCCAGGCGCCGTTCAGATCTGCCTCAATGCGAGAAAGAGCCGCCGATTTTTCCACGGCAACCTGCCCCAACACGGCACGCAACCGGTCGATTCCCTCACCGGTTTTAGCTGAAACAGCCATGGGTGCCGCCAAAAGATTGCTACTCAAACCGTCCTCGGCGAGCAGGCGTTGCAAAGAATCAAGAACACCGGGTGCCTCAGCAGCAGGAATACGATCGCACTGGTTCAATACAGCCATCGTCACCGAACCGTGTTCTGCAAGAGGGGCAATAAACTCGTGGTGAATCACCGCATCAGCGTATTTTTGCGGATCGAAGACCCACACCAGCACATCCACGTATCCCGCCATACGTTCAACAATGGCGCGATTTGATTTTTCCACCGAGTCAAAGTCTGGCAAGTCCAACAGAATCAGACCGCCGCTGTGGGTCTCAAGATCTGCCCTGCCCATCATCGATTTCATGCGATTCCACATGCCAGCCTTGGGCTTTTCAGACTGATTGAGTGCTTGGGCGGCTTGCTCGCCGTCGTCGTCCATGAAAACGCGATTCTCAACTTCGAGCCAGTCCAAAAGCTCAGCGCTTCCCTCTTTACCCCAAATGGCGGCTTGAGCGTGCGCAGTGGTGGGACGACGCGCGGCGCTTTGCGCAACCTTTTGCCCAATCACCGCGTTGAAGAGACTAGATTTACCCGAGCCTGTAGCACCAAAGAACCCAATGACGGTGTGCTCAGCCGAGAGCTCTCGGCGTTTGGAAGTGCGATCGATAACCCGCTGCGCTTCCACTAAAGTTTGGGGGTCTATACGGCCGGTGCCTAGCTTAATAGCCTCCTCAAGAGCTGCCACACGGCGTGAAAGGCTGGTCAGAGCGGTATCTTTGCTGGTGTGCGAAGGTGCCATAGTGCCTAGCGGTTTCCTTTCAAAGCGGTTGCCGTGTGGTGAACATCTTGGGCGCTACGCTCA
Organism: Rothia sp. (in: high G+C Gram-positive bacteria); assembly: GCA_030530925.1. Classification (GTDB taxonomy): domain Bacteria; phylum Actinomycetota; class Actinomycetes; order Actinomycetales; family Micrococcaceae; genus Rothia. The sequence goes on from JAUMUA010000103.1 coordinate 2,201, forward strand.
AGCAGCTCAAGGGACGGACCAAAATCGAGAGCATTCAGTTTGTCGTAGAATACCGCCGCGTGATCTTGCAACATTTGCTCAATGCGAGTTTCGAGGTTTTTGCGGGCTCCTAGTGCCATGCGGCGTACGGCGTCCTCGCCAAAGACCGCCTCAAGGAGTTTGGTGCCCACCACGCCGGATCCGCCGGCAATACCTACTTCGAGTCCGGTCAGACCGCCTGTCATAGAGAAGACGGCAACCATCAACACCACGGCGGCAGCGTTGACGCCCAAAGACATAAAACGCGCTCGTTGGCGCTTGTCAGCACCTTCTTGGCTAATCATGGCCATCACATCTGATTGCCAATCGCGAATACCCTCGGCAACTCGTGCTGGAAAGTCTTCATCAAGACGACGCACGTCAAAGTCACCTAGGAGCGCTCGCCCTGCGCGCTCCTCTAGCCAGAGACGTTGAACGGTTTCTGCAGCGCGTGCGGCTTCTTCAACGATCACCGCGTGCAACCCGACTTCGAGCGCCTGCTCTACCTCTACCGCCTGGCTGGGCTGGCCTTTGAAGAAGCTGGCAACTTTATCGCGCAAACGGCCAATTCCGGTTTCAAGACCTCTAAAGAACTCACCAGTGCCCACAAAATCTTGCCAGCGTGAGAGCACCTCGCCGCGTAGCAACGCGCCGTCCTGGGTAGAGTCAATGATGGTTTCAGAGGCTCTGCGGTAGCTACGGTCTACATCTTGACGCAACCGATTTTCGCTCTCGAGCTGTGACTGCTGGGCAGAGGCAATACTGCGCACTCGCTCCTCAACAGAGCGAACCGAGCCTTCAAGGGTTTGCCGGGCAATTCGAGAACGCTCTGCGGTGTTCGCTCCTAATTCACGCAACCAAAAAACTAAGGGGGTAAGCGCGACGGCGGGGAGCAACCCGCGTTCGTCGGTTTCTTGTTCGGTGACGGTGAGCAAAAGAGCAGGATCGATACCAGCCTCATGCAACATACGGCGCAAATCGTCTTCGATTTCGTCTTCAGCACCTTCGGGTACGCGGTTAAGAATCACCGAAATGGTGATGTCTCGCCTAGCCGCCTCATGCAACAATTCCCAAGGGACGGCGTCAGCGTAACGGTTTGCTGTCGTCACAAACAGCCAAAGATCGGCACTTTGCAAAAGTTGTTGCGCAAGACGTCTATTGTCTTCACTCACCGAGTCAACATCGGGGGCATCAATCAGCGCTATACCGGCTGGAATAGATTCCGTCTCAACGGTAATCAGCTGATCAACTTTGCCATAGTCGGCGCCTATGAGCTGCCCCTTGCCCTCAAACTTGATGCGTTCCAGATGTGGAAGAAGGTGCGCGGTATCGAGAGTGTCAATGTCTTCAGGGCGGTGTAACAAAACTGGTTGCCGCGTGGTGGGGCGAATAGCACCCGAACGAGTGATGGGCTCCCCCAACAATGTATTCACCAACGTGGATTTACCAGCACCGGTGGATCCACCCACCACTACTGTGAGCGGCGCATCAAGGGATGCCAGTCGCGGCAACACGTAATCATCAAGCTGAGTAAGCGTGCGGGTAATGAGTTGGCGATTTTCAGCTGCATCAGCTGTATCCAGGGGCAACCCAACGGACGCGATGGTCTGCCGGGCGGTTTGCATTATCTGCAAATCTTGGATGCTTTCGGGGGTGTTTGCTGTGAGCTGTGTTGTTTGTTCTTCCACACTCAGTATTCTTTCACATTCAAGCAATGATTCGAGTGCTTGTTGAAAATTCTCAAAGCTAATTAAAGTAAAAATGCTCTTCCGGTGGAAAGAGCATTTTGAGAGTGACCCCAACCGGATTTGAACCGGTGTTGCCGCCGTGAGAGGGCGGAGTACTAG
>JAUMUA010000005.1:0-55464 GCA_030530925.1 Rothia sp. (in: high G+C Gram-positive bacteria)
GGCAGAAGTTTTCGATGATTTTTGCGCTTTCGCTAGCGCAACCTGTGTCATTCCGAGCGCACCACCAAACCAGCAAGCGCTCACCCGAATACCACCCCAGGCAAAGCCAGCGCGTTCTAGGTACCATTGTGGGGCACCAACGGCAGTGGCAGGGGCATCATAAAAATGAGCGCTACCGCTGGGAATTTCTTGAAGCCCGCGCGCTACCCACGGGTCGTCGTCGGGAATCACATATGGGGCTGCCAATTCGACGGCGAACGTTTGCCTCTGCCCTTCAATTTCGGCACTAACTATTGCGTGAGATAGCTGGGCAGCCAACGAGCACCAGGGCTTGTGGCCATCAAGAAGAAAATTGCCGTCATCTTGCGGGTGCGCTAGAAGTCGCATCCCCCCTCGTTCGGCGGCGAAAACCCCCCAGGTGCCCTCTTGAGTTAGTTCAGCCAACCCCGCCTCATCTGCAATAATCTGCGCATCAAGATGGGGTTCCACTATGCGCGCCGCCGCCAAATCGATGCTGGCTAACGTGGCAAGTGCATCCCACTGATTCAGGGGCTTTTGCTGAGCGAGACCGGGGTGCAGTGCGCTAAAGCGGGAAATGAGTTGAGACGGTTCAGCTAAAAGCTCAGGATTGCCAAATTCAGCGCCATCATAGCGAAGGGGATTTCTGAGAATGCTCGTTTTTTCAGCGGAGATATCTAAGGGGTGGATTGGCATCATCTGACCTTTCGCCAGGCAACGGTATATTGCCTCATCAACAATGTTTTCTAAATCTGAAACTTCTCAAAGCCCTTACACCCAGTCAGTTTAGCCCAGCTCTATGGCACTCACGCAGGCGGGTTAACCCAGCGTCATAAATTGCGTTACAACCTGCGGTTATCTTGCGCTAGTCGCAGACGACGCCAGCGACTAATTGCCTGCATGAGCTCAGCGGAGCGGGGTAGCGCTAAATCGCCACGCACCCGCGAACCACCGCCAACTAGTTCGTCCAAGCCCTCGCGTTCAAGACGCTCAACAACCTGTTGACATGCTTGCGCCAGCGTGGTGCCCTGATGCTTAAGTTCTTGTGCCACCAGTCGCAGAGACAGGGCAATCGTTTGGGTTTGGGAGCTGTCTACCAACTGAGAGAGATAGCGAACATCTAAGTCTTCTTTACCAATTTGAATCTGTTCTAATCCGCGGGCACGCGGTGGTTTGCGGGTGTCGTCAGGGGCGAGAGATTTACCCAGAACAGCGCGCGAGCGCACTAGTTGTTTTACCTGCGGGTTATTGTGGTCGCTCTGTTCCGCGTTCTGCTGGGCCCCCTGTTCGGTACCGTGCGAGGCATACTGGGCGGATATGCGGTGGGCATCATCGGTGGCATCGCGCGGCACGTATTCTGTAAGAGCAATGACGGTGTTTGCAAGGTCAAAGAAGGCGGAGGAGCCACCCATCACCAAGATGGTGCTCACTCCCAATTCATCGTAGAGAGCGCTAATACGGTCAACGAACGGCGTAATGGGTTCGTGATCTGAGCTAATCAACTCGCGCATTAGCGCATCGCGAATCATGAAGTTCGTGACAGAAGTGTCCTCATCAATGAGTAAGGTCTTGGCACCCATTTCGAGTGCTTCCACCAAATTTGCCGCCTGGCTGGTGGAACCTGAGGCATTCTGCGTAGAGAAATTTTCGGTATCAATCACACCCGGCAGGTTGCTAATGAAGGGCGAAATATTAGCACCTGTTACCGCGCGCCCGTCCTCAGCTCGAATGGTGATAGCGGTGCGATCACATACCACCAACTCGCGTCCATCACCGGGGATGTGTGCATAAACACCGCGTTCTAGCGCGCGCAATAGTGTGGACTTACCGTGAAATCCGCCGCCAACAATTAATGTGATGCCGCGAGAAATTCCCATACCGGTCACAGTTTGCCCGCTGGGCAGTTCAAACGTGTGTTGTAACGAGGTTGGGGAAGCGAATGGACGTGCGTTCTTCAACGGCACATCGGAGGTTCCGGTGGCGCGCGGCAAGATGGCGCCGTCTTGCACAAAACCCACCAAATTCAGCTCGCCTAGATGGCGCTGAATGAACAGAAAATCCCTATAGACCGAGCAGTGTTTTTCTAAAGCGCTCACCTCGAGTTGCTCACCGAGGGCGGAAAAGCGCACCAAATCCGGCAGATTATCTACGAGTAGCTTGGAAGCTAGGCGTCCTTTGACGCGGCGCCCCGCTGCAGCAAAAGCGAAGGTGAAGCGTACTTCTACCGTATTTGAGGTCAGTACCACTGAGCTACGCAATAGAATTTCTTGACCCGGTGTTGTGAACCCAAATTCGTGCGGGCCGTTCGCAATGGCGTCGGCAATATCTCGGGCAACGAAGTCGGCAACTGCCACCTGCGAATCGGAGTCGTTCAATAACCTTATGGGCAGGGGAGTCTTCTCCAGAGGAATACTCAGGTGCATCTTAGATGCGGGAGCATAAGGATCCGACTGCACTTTGTCGATGTGTAGCGTGAATCCGTCAAAAGTCCACGAGCCCTGGAGCTGTTTGAGAGCACCGTAGTTTGAGCCATCCAGGCGAGCGAGTTTTTGTGCCAAATCGTGAGAAGTTGCCATAAAACTACTCTATGCCACGGTGGGTAGCTCCCTAAAACACGGTGTGTACGCCTCATAAAACACAGTGCGCAACCGTATAAAAATGGGTGGTTTTCTCATGCTGAGAAAACCACCCATCAACGAAACTAGAGCACAAACAAACCCAGAACGCAGCGAATTTAGTGCTGTTCTACGTCCTCATCAACCCAGTTTAAGGTACGCTCAACTGCTTTCTTCCAATTACGGTACTGGCGTTCCACTTCTTTCTCATCCATGGAAGGCTCCCAGCGTTTATCCTCTTCCCAGTTGGCGGTGACGTCCTCTTCACCGTCCCAGAACCCCACCGCGATACCGGCAGCGTAGGCCGCACCGAGGGCGGTAGTTTCAATCACCTTGGGGCGAATCACGGGAACGCCCAAGATATCTGCCTGGAACTGCATCAGGAATTCGTTGGCGGTCATACCACCGTCCACGCGCAACTCAGAAAGCTTAACTTCCTGATCGGCCTGCGAAGCATCGGCGTTCATCGCATCGAGCACTTCGCGGGTCTGCCATGCGGTTGCCTCAAGGGCGGCACGCACAATGTGATTGCGGTTCACATAGAACAGACCAGAGAACGCAGGCACCACGTAGCATCCACCGGAATCTTCCACTGAGGTTGCGAGTTTCTCGGTCTCCGAGGCATCGTCAATCATCTTGAGGTTATCGCGCAACCATTGAATCAATGAGCCGGATACCGCAACGGAGCCTTCCAACGCGTATACCGGTTTGTTATCGCCAATCTTGTACGCAACGGTGGTGAGCAAACCGTTCTCAGAGAACACGGGTTCTTCGCCGGTATTCATGAGCATGAAGTTGCCGGTGCCGTAGGTATTTTTAGCCATGCCCTCTTCAAAGCATGCCTGACCAAAAGTCGCCGCATGCTGATCACCCAAAATACCCGAAATCGGGGTACCTGAGAGCAGACCGGCAGGGCGGCCCTTACCGTAAATCTCAGAAGAAGACTTGATTTCGGGTAACATGGAAACAGGAATCCCCATGTCTTGAGCGATTGACTCATCCCATTTCAAGGTTTTGATATTCATGAGCATGGTGCGCGATGCGTTAGTGACATCGGTGACGTGTATCCCGCCCTCGGTACCCCCGGTGAGGTTCCATAGAACCCACGAATCAGTGGTGCCAAAGAGCAGCTCTCCTGCTTCAGCTTTTTCTCGGGCACCGTCAACGTTATCCAAAATCCACTTAACTTTAGGACCAGCAAAATAGGTGGCAAGGTTCAAACCGGTGATATCGCGGTATTTACCAGCGCCTTCTTCGCCTGCAAGGTCCTCACAGATTTTCTGCGTGCGGGTATCTTGCCACACAATGGCGTTATAGACGGGCTTGCCTGTGGTTTTATCCCACACTACTGCGGTTTCGCGCTGGTTGGTGATGCCCACTGCGGCAATTTCGTGGTGGTTAACCCCTGCGGAAGAGAGGCATTCACCTACCACACGGCGAATATTTCTCCAGATTTCCTCTGCATCGTGTTCAACCCAGCCTGCTTTAGGGAAAATCTGCTGATGTTCAAGCTGGCCACTGGAGACAATACTCCCCTTTTTATCAAAAAGAATCGCGCGCGAGCTGGTGGTTCCCTGATCGATGGAGAGAACATATTTCTTGGTATTTGATGAAGTCTGTGCCATTGAAGTCACTTCCTTGTGAACGAGTTATTAGTTAGTGGCAACTGTAGTGATTCTGGCCGATATGTACCAGAAAAATAGGATGTATTAATTAGGCACCCACCATGGCGGGAACAATCAGGGCTGCAAGAACAGCGCCAATCAGCGGTCCCACCACAGGTACCCAGGCATATCCCCAATTAGAGTCACCTTTGCCAGGAATAGGCAGGATTGCGTGGGCAATGCGGGGGCCAAGATCGCGGGCAGGGTTAATCGCGTAACCGGTAGGGCCACCAAGGGAGAAGCCGATCGAGACAACGACCAGTGCTACTGCCAGAGGACCAAGACCGGAAGGAGTCTGCCCCGAAGCCACCACAAATCCAATCAGCACAAAGGTGCCAATGATTTCAGAAACGAGGTTCCACACCGATGATTTGATAGCGGGACCGGTAGAAAATACACCGAGCTTGACTCCGTCGTCAGCCGGTTCGTCAAACTGCTTTTTGTAAGCAAGCCAGCATGCAATCGCCCCCAAAATAGCACCAATCATCTGCCCGGCAAAGTAAATCAACATGTTTGCAAAGGTAGCGGGTACACCCTTGGTGAGCTCATTACCGGCAACCCATTGGCCTACGGTGACGGCGGGGTTCAGGTGCGCACCGGAAGGTGCTGAAACATAGACGGCGGCAAAAACTGCCAAGCCCCATCCAAAAGCGATGGCTACCCAGCCGGCACCTTTAGCGTGGGATTTGCTCAGGCTGGTTGCTGCGCACACGCCAGCCCCCAAGAGAATGAGGGTAAAGGTGCCGAGAAGTTCTGATGAGAACAGGCCAAGTCCGGTGGGGATGCCGTTGACCCCCGTCAGCGCGTTCCCGCCCTCGGCAAGAAGAGTTGTCATAGTTAGTGTCCTAATGAGTGATAGAAAAAGAAAAAGTGCGCCAAGAAAATGCTCCTTGGATCATCATCTCAGCGCACTACATCTTCAATTTTTACATAACAACAGGTAAAAAATGGGTGAACTTATGAAAGTTTTACGCGAGGTGCGGGGTGCTCTGCTCCGGTAACATACGAAACGGCATCGGCATCGGTTTCTGTCTTTTCTGCAGCAGCAATGGCTTCAACACGCTGGCGGTAAATTTCCAGCTCCTGTTGTGCTTTTTCTTCAGACCAACCCAGCTCCGGGGTCATAATCTGCAAAATTTCTTCTGCAGAAGATAGTCCGCGATCACGCTGTTCAAGATCGAGACGAACACGGCGAACCAAAACGTCCTCAAGGTGCAAAGCGCCTTCAACACGTACCGCATAAGCAACATCGGCTCGCAAGAACTGAGGTGCGTGTTCCAGGGGCTTACCCAATTCAGGCTCTGTTTCAATCATCGCTACCAAATCGGCAACTTCAGCGCCGTAGCGCTCCAACAGGTGATCCATTCGTGCCGAGGTCCAGCCAAAGCGCTGGGCAATCGCATCTGCAGAAATGCGTGCTGCTTCAAACCCGTCTGCACCCACCAGCTTGATGTGTTCGGTGATGCTGGGGCGATTCTTCGCACCCTCACCCAAAGCAAAATCGACGGCGTCCGCTGCCATCACGCGGTAGGTGGTGAGCTTGCCACCAGCAATTGCGCTCATGCCGGGAGCGATTTCGGTAACGGTGTGCTCACGCGAAACTTTGGTGGAAGCGGTATCCGAACCTTCTTTAAGTACGGGCTGCAAGAGCGGGCGCAAACCGGCGTAGGTGCCAATGATGTCATCGCGAGTGAGCTCTTCAGCAATGAGCTCATTAGCTTGTGCTAACACGTAATCGATGTCTTTAGAAGTAGCAACGGGAGTTTCTACTTCTTCATGCCACGGGGTGTCGGTAGTGCCAATAATCCAGTAGCGCTGCCACGGAATAATAAAGAGAACCGACTTCTCGGTCTTGGTAAAGATGCCCGAGCTCGCCTTGATGCGCTCGCGGGGGACCACAATGTGAACGCCCTTAGATGCCAAAACCTTCAAGCCCGCATCGTCATTTGCCATGGCTTCGGACTCTTCGGTCCATACACCGGTGGCGTTGATGATGTGCTTTGCTTTGATGGTGCGCTCCGTGCCGGTTTCCAGGTCGCGAATAGTGGCGCCGTTGACGGTGCCGGTGACGTCCTTGGATACGTTCACAACCTGAGTGCGGGAGGCCGCCAAAGCGCCATAACCTGCGGCGGTTCGGATGAGGTCGATGACCAAGCGTGAATCATCAACGCGTGCGTCATAAAACTGGATAGCACCGGAGAACTTAGAATCTTTGATGCCGGGGAATATTTTCTTGGTGCCTTTTTTTGTAAAGTGATGTTGCGGTGGCACGGTCTTTTTGCCGCGGGATCCAGCGAATGACAGAGCGTCGTACATGCCAATGCCCACGGCTGAGTAAGCGCGTTCAATCACAGGTAGCTTCAAAGGCCACAAAAAGGGCTGAGCCTTCACCAAGTGAGGGGCAATGCTGGTGAGCAAAAGACCGCGTTCTTTGAGCGCCTCAGCTACCAGCTTGAAATCGAGGTTGTAGAGATAACGCAAGCCACCGTGGACGAGTTTGGAGGACCACGAGGAGGTGCCCGAGGCCCAGTCGCCGGCTTCAACGACGGCGGTGCGTAACCCGCGCGTTGCAGCGTCGAGGGCAATACCAGCACCGGTAACACCACCGCCAATAATAAGGATGTCAACGCCTTCGGTGTCGCTCATGGCGTCGAGTGCTTTGGTTCGTGATTCGGCGGTCAGTTGCGATAACTGATTGAACTGTTTGGTAGACAATGTGCGCTCCTTAGGGCGTAAATATATGCTGTTCTTCTATTGCACGCGATAGTGTGGGTTCTTGCCAAACGCGATGAAAATATTTTCAAGTAGAGTTGGTCTTTGTGAAAGAACGTAACAAAGTGATGTTTGAGGTGGCTCAGCAGTATTACCTGCAGAATCTCACTATGGATCAGATCGCCGGGTATCAAGAGCTTTCGCGAGCAAGTATCTCGCGATTGCTCAAGGAGGCACGAGAGATCGGTTTAGTTCAGATTCACCTCAACGAGGATTTCAAACCTCAAAGCGATCTCGCAACTAAGCTTGGGGATCGGTTTCGTCTTAAAGTGCTGGTGGTACCGACCAGCACGCGCGATTCTGCCTTGGGGCGGATGCAGGCAGTAGCGCGTGAAGCGGGTGTACTTCTGAACTCGATAATGCGTGATGACATGGTTTTGGGCGTCGCCTGGGGATCAACGGTGAGCGAGGTGGCTCGTCAGCTTACCGCGCACCCGCTCAAAAATACGTTGGTGGTACAGCTCAATGGAGCGGGTAACGCTCGGCATACGGGGATTCCTTATTCCGGTGCCATCTTGGGGCAAATTGCCGAAGCGTTTAATGCGCAGATGATTCATTTTCCCGTTCCAGCCTTCTTTGACCGCGCCAGTACCAAAGAAGCTATGTGGCAAGAAGAGTCGGTGCGTTCGGTGCTGAAAATGCAGCGTGCGGCTGATGTCGCTCTGTTTGGAATCGGTGCGTTTGGGGGAGCGATTCCCTCGCACGTGTATAGCGGCGGGTATTTCAACGACGCCGAACAGCGCGGATTGCGCGCAGAAGGGGCAGTGGGGGACGTATGTACGGTGTTTTTGCGAGAAAACGGCACCTATGCAGATCTGGAGGCCAATAAGCGTGCGACCGGGCCTACTCCTGCTGAGCTTGCGCGCATTAAGCGACGAATTGCGGTGGTCTCCGGTTCGCACAGATTGTCGGCGCTCAAAGGAGCATTAATGACGGGCGCTGTGACCGATCTGGTTATTGACGCTCAGCTGGCGGAGTTATTATTTCAGTCTGCTTGAAACGTGCAACGTATGAATTATGAATACGGTTCAGGGATGGTAAGGCGGTAGATTAGCGAGGGGTGTCATGGCACGCTGCCCATCTGAGCGCATCACGCACGGCGGCGATCGAGAGCTGGTTTCTACTCTCTTGCCTGGTGACCATAAAAATTTTCCGATAATGATTTTCTGGGGTGCGAAGAATTTTGATGCCGTCGAGCCCGCCGGGGCTTTGCGCAATAAAGTTCGGAATCACCGCCGCCGCGTATCCGGCGCGTACTAAATGTAGGTGGGTTATGACGTCGTCGATGTCAAAATCAATATGCGGCTCAAAGCCTGAGGCGCGGCATAGGTTGATAGCCCACTCCCTGCTGGTGTTTCCAGAATTCTCAAAGACCCAATGCAGATCTTGCGCTTGGGACAGTTCATTTGCCTCTACTCCTAAAGGAGCAATCACGTTGAGCTGATCTACGGTGAGCAGATCATAGGAAAGTTCAGGGATTTCTGGGATGAAATGGTTGGGGTAGGCCTCGGCGATGGTCATATCAAATTCCCGGCTCTTGGTGAGTTTGAGGCCGATCTCGGGTTCCATTTGTACGGCGTGTAGGCGCACGGCACTGTGGTTCTCTTGCAAATATTGTAGTGCCGCAGGTAATAGAGCGAGCGATGCCGATTGAAAGATTGCGATGCGCACTGTACCGGCAGCTTCACCCGTCAGGCGTGCGACGTCGGTTTTCATGGCATCAAATTCTTGAAGCACTTTCTGCGTGCCGTGAATCAAAATGTGTCCAGCTTCGGTGAGCTGTACACCGCGCCCCACTTTCGCTAGCAGAGCGGTGCCCACTTCTTTTTCAAGCACCGAAAGTTGCTGTGAAATTGCCGACGGCGTGAGGTGCAGTGTGCGGGCAGCAGCGGCAAGGGTGCCTCGTTCGTGCACTTCTAATAACATGCTTAGGCGGCGAATGTCGTACATAAAACCTCTTAGCGGCGTCGGCAAAAATCATTAACTATTTCTAAAGAGTATCGCTGAATAGAATTCAAATTTCCGCATAGTGTGTTCCAGTCAATAACGTGGTGCAATAGAATTACGTTCTATTTTTGGGTTCAAGCCCAAGCCTCAACTATTAGAGGAGTATTCATGGCACAGCCATTCGCATCTCAGCACTATCAAGACCTCGCGCTCCGTTCTCGCAAACTGGTTCGCGAATGGCTCGAAGAAGCACAAACGGTTCCCTCAGACCAAGCAGCCGAAATGCTGGCAGGTGTTCTGAAAGACCCCAACGGACTAGATTTCACCGTGGGCTTTGTGGATACCGTTGTGCGACCCGAAGACACCGCAGCAGCCGGTAAGAACCTTGGCAAAATTTCTCACTTGGTTCCCGGCTTCTTGCCCTGGTATATGAAGTCAGCGGTTGCCGCAGGTGGTAAAGTAGCAGGTCACTCAGCATGGCCCACTGTGCCCCTGGCTCGTAAAATTTTGCGTGAGATGGTCAGCCACCTCATCATTGACGCACGCGACGAGAAACTCGGCCCAGCCATTGAAAAACTCACCGCAGGCGGCAATAAACTCAACATCAACCTGCTCGGTGAAGCAGTTTTGGGTGATAAAGAAGCTGAGCGTCGTCTAGCAGAAACCCAGCGTTTGCTAGAGCGTGACGACATCGATTACGTCTCCATTAAAGTGTCAGCTGTTTCTGGTCCCCATTCACACTGGGCGTTTGATGAAGTCGTTAGAGAAGCCGTCACTCGTTTGACCCCGCTGTACGAGTTAGCAGCTAACTCGCCCAAGAAAAAATTCATCAATTTGGATATGGAAGAGTACAAAGATCTCGATATGACGATCGCTGTATTCACCAAAATCCTTGATCAGCCACACCTGAAAAACCTTGAAGCTGGCATCGTTTTGCAGGCGTACCTACCCGATACCCTCGATGCAATGCAGAAGCTTCAGGGCTGGGCAGCGCAGCGCGTGGCAGAGGGTGGATCCCGTGTCAAGGTACGCCTTGTCAAGGGCGCAAACCTTTCCATGGAAATCGTTGAAGCGGTTACCCACGGTTGGGAAACCACCACCTGGGATTCCAAACAGCTCACCGACACCAACTACAAGCGCGTACTCGATTACGCATTGCGCCCTGAGCATACCAAGAACATTCGCATGGGTGTTGCTGGTCAGAACCTCTTTGACATTGCCTTTGCGTTGCTTCTTGCCGAAGATCGCGGTGTAACAGATGACGTTGAGTTCGAAATGCTCATTGGCATGGCAGATCAGCTGGGTGAAATCATCCGCCGTCGTGTGGGCCATATTTTGCTCTACACTCCCGTGGTTCGCCCCGAAGAATTTGACGTTGCTATTTCTTACCTCGTGCGCCGTCTTGAAGAAAACGCATCTAGTGAAAACTTTATGAGCGCCGTCTTCAACCTACACGAGAACGAGGAGCTCTTTGCGCGCGAAGAATCGCGCTTTATGCGCTCGCTGAATTCGGTTACCGACGACGTCCCCGGACCTAAGCGCACCCAGAACCGTCAAACCGAAACGGCAGAAAACGTTTTCCGCCCTCGCTTCGGTTTTGAAAATGCGCCCGATACCGATCCCGCTCTTGAGCCTAACCGCGTGTGGGGTCGCGAGATTCTGGAGCGTTCAAAGAACACTCAGATTGGTCTCAAAGCACTGGAGGAGAACAAGCTGGCTTCTGCTGGGGAAGTGCAGCCGCTGATTGATTCGGTCAAGAAAGCTGCTCAGCAATGGGGCACAAAGCCTGCTGCAGAACGCGCAGCTGTTCTGCGCAAGGTTGCCATTGAAATCGGTGTTCGTCGCGGTGAATTCATGGAAATCATGGCAGCTGAAGCTGGTAAGACTCTGGATCAGGGCGATACCGAAGTTTCAGAGGCTATCGATTTTGCGAACTACTACGCGCTACTCGCTGAAGAACTTGAGAAGATGGACGGCGCAACCCATGAGCCTGTTGAGCTCACTATGGTGGTCCCTCCATGGAATTTTCCCACGGCGATCCCTGCCGGTGGCGTTTTGGCGGCTCTTGCTGCCGGTTCGGGTGTCATCTTCAAGCCCGCAACTCTTACCGCATGTACCGGTGCGTTGATTGCTGAGACCATGTGGAGCGCCGGAGTTCCCCGCGAGTTGCTTCGTCTCATTAAAGTTACAGACAAAGACGCTGGTCAGAAACTCATTTCCTCACCTCAGATTGATCGGCTGATCTTGACCGGTGGCTATGAAACCGCAGAAATGTTCCGTTCATGGCGCAAGGATCTTCCGCTATTTGGTGAGACTTCGGGCAAGAACTCGATTATCGTGACCCCTAACGCAGACCTTGACCTAGCGGTCAAGGACGTCGTGCAGTCGGCGTTTGGTCACGCAGGGCAGAAGTGTTCGGCGGCATCCACGGTAATTTTGGTGGGGTCGGTGGCAACATCAGAGCGCTTCCATCACCAGTTGCTCGACGCCGTGCGCTCACTTCACGTAGCATACCCACAGGATATTGAAACTGAGATGGGTCCGATTGTGGCTCCTGCCGAAGGCAAGCTCCTTCGCGGTTTGACCACGCTAGGTGAGGGGGAGCGGTGGGCTATTGAGCCTCGTCAGCTCGATGATAGCGGCAAGCTCTGGTCACCCGGCGTGCGCTCTGGGGTGCAACCCGGTTCTGAGTACCACCTGACCGAATACTTCGGTCCGATCCTGGGTGTGATGACCGCAAAGACCCTTGAAGAAGCTATTGAGTTGCAGAACGCTACAGATTACGGTTTGACTGCCGGTTTGCACTCGCTTGATTCAGAAGAATTGGCTCTGTGGCTTTCAAAGGTGCAGGCGGGTAACCTCTACGTAAACCGCGGCATCACCGGCGCGATCGTGCGTCGTCAGCCCTTTGGTGGTTGGAAGAAATCTACCGTGGGTTCAGGCACCAAGGCAGGGGGACCCAACTACTTGGTGGCACTCTCCAACTGGAAGAGTGCAGAGTCAACCAGCACCGCAGCTCCTACTTCTGCTGCTGTACGCGAGACTCTGGCGGCGGTTCGCGAACCATCTGCTATGGATCACAGCGATTTTGAGAAGCTGTTGCGCGCCGCTGGTTCTGACTCCATGGCGTGGAACTCTGAGTTCAGCATTGGGCATGACCCTAGCCAGCTAGGTGTGGAGCGCAATATCTTGCGTTACGTTCCTCAGTCAGCTCAAATTCGTGCGGATTCTTCGGTTAAAACGATTGACGTTTTGCGTGTGGTTCTTGCAGGTCTTGCCGCTGGCGCACCTGTGTACCTCTCGGTGGCAAACGAGCTACCGATTGCGGTGGCTGGAACTTTGGAGAATCACGGTGTCAAGATTTCGGTGCAGAGCGATGACGAATACCGCCAGTGGCTGACTCAGCATGCAAAGACCGACGCCCGCCAGCTCGAAGGTACCCCTCTAGAAGGTATGCGTATTCGTTTTGTGGGCTCGGATTCAGCTTCGATTTTCAAAGCGTTGGACGGACGCCCCGACGTTGCGGTGTACACTCAGCCGGTGACCGAAGCGGGCCGTATTGAGATGCTCCCGTTCGTCAAGGAACAGGCTGTCTCAATCACTGCACACCGTTTTGGTAACCCCAACCGATTCTCAGAACTGATCATCTAATCAATTGATGGCATGAGGTAAAAACTCATAGTAGCGGAGCTTGACTCAGATGGGTGGAGCTCCGCTGTGTTTTCTGGGCAGAGTGTGGGATGAACACTTAAAAGGGTTGCAAGAAATCGTCAAAAGATTCTCTCCCAAGTTCATGAAGCTCACGCCTGTATGCGATACTTAATGTGAGCGCAATCGCTTTATGGTGATTGTTCTACCACCACAGGGTAAGGCAAGCGTTGGTATCCGTTTTGGTTGATGACGATCAGCGGTAAAGCCAGCGCTTACATACGAAAGGAAAGTCTCTATGAGCGATGTACCCGCAAATCTTTCTTACACCGCAGAGCACGAATGGGTTTCTGCTGTAACTGCAGATGGCACCGTTCGCATCGGCATTACCGATCACGCGCAGGACGCCTTGGGCGACGTCGTGTACGTTGATCTACCCGAGGTTGGCGAGACTCTCGAAGCTAACTCCACTTTCGGTGAAGTTGAATCAACCAAGTCAGTTTCAGATCTTTTTGCTCCCATTAACGGTGAAATCGTCAAGATCAACGATGCTCTTGAAGGTGCTCCCGAGCTACTCAACTCCGATCCTTACGGCGAAGGCTGGTTGATCGAGGTTAAGCCTGAGAACGAAGGGGACTTGGAGAACCTCTTGGACGCCGAAGCTTACAAGGCTGAAATCGCCTAATAATCTTCTGAGGCCATCATCTTCACAAGCCGTCGGCATACTTTTTGTGATGCCGGCGGTTTTTGTTTTTTAAAATTGTTGCCAAGACCTGCATTAATCGCAGTTACTAGCTAAGATTAGACTCTAGGTTCAATGTTTACCGATTTGTGACTATTGAACTGACTCATTTACCCCGCCATTATCAATAACTCTGAACCACTGAAGTTGATTGATTTCATCTCTTTTTCAAGGAAGTACTAGATGCCTAATCACGAGGCGCATCCGCAGACCTCAGCCATGAACGCTATTGTGGCTACTGCACAAAATGGTGGCTACAATTCGTATGCTCCCACCCCCGAAGAACTCTCGGCGATTGCTACGTTGCCTGAGGGCTCTGCTCTTTTGATTGGTACCAATGGTGAGCTTCGTGGTGCACGTTTCTTGCTCAGCGTTGAAACGGATGAAACCGGCGCGGTTAAACCTATTGTTGCTGGTCGTAACCCCAATGCAGATTTGTATATTAACGATGTAACTGTTTCGCGTCAGCATGCTGTGTTCTTGCCAAATGCGGGTACTTTTGTGTTGACCGACAACAACTCGCTCAACGGTACCTATGTTAACGGTGACCGTGTTGATAACGCTTACCTGCAAAATGGTGCCCAAATTTATATTGGCAAATTCCACTTTGCCTTCTTCTTGGGAACCGGTAAGTAATGTCTGATTCCTCTGAATCTCAGCAACCACACGAGGCTCTCAACAATGCCTCTCACACTGAAACCATGGCTCAAAAAGATAAAACTATTGGCCAGGTTCTCAGTGCGCTGGACGTAGATTTTCCGGGGATTAGCGCTTCAAAGATTCGTTTCTTAGAAGATAAAGGTTTGGTGCATCCGCAGCGAACCAATACCGGTTATCGCAAGTACTCTGTTCAAGATATTGAGCAGTTGCGCTATATTCTCACGTTACAGCGCGAGCAGTATTTACCCCTGCGTGTTATCAAAGAAAAGATTGAGAACGGCGATTTTGGGGCTGCTAAAAACACCACTGATACCCAGCAGGGTAAGACTTCTGAAGTTCAGGACGACGCCGCAGCCAGCGCTGAGAGTCGGCAACCAGCTGTAGAGGTTGCCCCCGTTGCCCATGAGCTAGAAGGCATTGAAGGTTCAGGTAACACCTACTCTTTGCGTGAGCTTTCGGCTGCAACGGGTGCTGATTTGCCGCTGTTGCGCGAGCTTATTAACTTTGGTCTGATTCGAGAGACAGACGGGGTGTACGACGATTACGACGTCGTCATTACCAAGGTATGCTCGCAACTTACTGCGCACGGACTTCAGCCTCGGCACTTGCGCCAGTTTAGGGCAGCTGCCGAACGTGAGGTGGGCTTGGTGGAAACTGCCATTGCTCCTCTGGCGTCGCGTAAAGATAGCGAGTCGCGGGCAAAAGCGGCAGCGCGTGCGTCAGAAATTGCGCAATTGAACCTGCGCTTGCACATGGCGTTGGTGGCATCGTCTATGCCGGAGTTCTAAAACTTCTGCAGTATCTGATGCTCAACACGCAGGGCAGTTACATGATTTAACACACCTAACTTATCGGGTGCGCAAAAGCAGATTAACCGGGTTTTGCGTTGGTATGCCGGTATTATTGCTAGAGTCCCACTTTTCGTCGATGGTAAGGAACACCACATGGTAGCTGATGAGAATTCGGGTGCACAGCACGCCGTTTCACCCATTCGGTCTTTGAACACCGCTACCGGTGTCTTTGAAGCATCGATGGATCAACCGCTTCTAGGTTTTGACGCCGTCATGCCGGTTGAACCTCCTCACGGTGAGCAGGGTGTTCTGTTTTCAGACCCTATGTCTCTAGTGGACGAAAACTTGGGTTACCGCGGTCCTACCGCATGCAAAGCCGCAGGCATTACCTACCGTCAGCTGGATTATTGGGCTCGTACCGGTTTGGTGACGCCCACTGTGCGTTCGGCGTCGGGTTCAGGCTCACAGCGGTTGTACTCTTTCCGCGATGTCCTGGTGTTGAAAATCGTTAAGCGCTTGCTCGATACCGGTGTATCTCTTCAGCAAATTCGCACTTCGGTTGAGCATCTGCATAGTCGCGGCGTGGAAGACCTCTCTGGTATTACGCTCATGAGCGATGGTATTTCGGTCTACGAATGCACCTCACCGAACGAAGTAATTGATCTTGTTCAAGCAGGGCAGGGCGTCTTTGGTATTGCCATTGGTCGCGTCTGGCGCGAACTTGAAACCAATCTGGCTAATCTCCCCGGTGAAAGCACTCAGGCTCTTGAAGAAGATGTTCTGGATGAACTTTCAGCGCGCCGTGCACAGCGAGTTTCTGGCGCCTAGCACCTCTTAAACTTCAAGGGGGCTGCTCATCGAATTGATGAGCAGCCCCCTTGGCGTCTAAGCAATGGGTTCAAATGCAGACAGGCTTATGAGGTCCACGGAATTTTGCGATCAAGCAATCCATCGAGCAGTGCGCTCAGCTTCTGAGCAAAATCATTGGAGCTCTCAGCGGGCCAAAAATGCACGGGGTATGCGGATCCTTGAATTCGCTGAAACTCGTTGAACGCGGGCAAAACGGGCTCAGCCACTAAATCGCCAAAGAGAGTTTTCATCTCTTCAATACGGTAAACGTGCTCGGGGTTTTCAAGTTTTGCCATGTTGACCACTACGGACGCCGACTCCACCGAGTACTTGTTGTTTTCCTCAAAACGGGCGATAGCGCGAAGAGTGCGCTCGGTGCCCGCCACAGAAAACAACGACGGCTCGGCAATGGAGATGACGCGATCGGAGCTAGCCCACGCCATAGAGGTGAGATTTCCCAACGTGGGTGGGCAGTCAATGAGCACCAAGTCGTAATCTTCTACCTCGTCGTCGAGGAGCTGGCGCAAGCGTGGCAGGGCTCGCTTAAACGTCAGATTTTCTAAGGTATTGGATGCCGCCGATCCGCGTACCACGTCAATGGAACCTACTGAGGCGCTCCAATCGGAGGGCGCTGTGTTGTCCTCGGCTATCTCATCTGATTCGTTGTCAAACTCGTCTTCGTACTCAGCTTCGGGAGCCTGGTCGGTGACGTATTCGTAGCCTTCATCGAGCTCGTCATAACCGTCTTCAGCGGTAGCATCGTCGGCGTCGTCTTCGAACAGTTCTTCGCGGTCCTCTAAATAATCGTCGGCCTCTAAATGCTCGCCGTCCTCTAAATCTTCGCGATCATACTCGGATTCATCGTCAAACTCGGCGTCATCTTCAAATTCATCATCTTCAGAGAATTCCTGCGCCTCAGTTTGCAGCTGGTTCTCGATTACTGTTGCCTCAGCAAGCGCATTCCAGCCAGAGGGCACAACTTCAGCAGAGAGATTAAATTTCTTGGGAGATTTGAGCATGGTTCCAATCTCGGTACCACCCTCACCAATGAAGAGACCTGTGCTGGCATCGCCGTGGGGATCCATATCAATCACCAACACGTGCTTTCCAGCAGCGAGTGCCGCCGACGCCAAACCAAGAGTCACAGAGGTTTTGCCTACGCCACCTTTAAGGCTACTGATACTCACAATAAGAGGCATAAAGATGGTCCCCCAACCAGATTGAAAAGATTCGAAAATGAATCATGTAAGAGTCTATGTAATGCTACCGAATCTTGGGGAATTCCCAGGGTAGCCCTGCCAAAAAAACGCAGAAGTGGGGGTGAGAGTTCAATAAAAATGCGCCGAATCTTAAAAACTACTTAATGTTGGCTCATTTTGTGGGACAAACACGTAAACAATGGCGCTAATTCTGTATTCGGTTTCTCAATGCCGTACGGTTATATTATCCAATTCACAACGGAGTGAATTAGTCTCTAAAACCACCCATATGGTGAGAGGATCAAATCTGTATGTTTGAAAAGGTTCTTGTTGCGAATCGCGGTGAAATCGCTGTTCGCGCCTACCGCGCAGCCTATGAGCTCGGGGCTAAAACCGTTGGCGTTTTTCCATATGAAGACCGCCATTCAATTCACCGTCAGCAAGCTGATGAGGCGTATCCGATTGGCGAAGAGGGGCACCCAGTTCGGGCGTACCTCGATGTTGATGAAATTATTCGTATTGCGGTGGACTCTGGCGCAGATGCGATTTACCCCGGTTATGGATTTCTCTCTGAAAACCCAGAGCTAGCTCGCGCTGCGGCAGAGAAAAACATTACGTTTATTGGTCCTCCACCTGAAGTTCTTGAACTAGCCGGTAACAAGGTAGAGGCGCTCAAAGCCGCTCGTCGTGCGGGTATTCCGGTTTTGGATTCCTCAGAGCCTTCCAAGGACACCGATTACCTCATTGCAGAAGCCGAAAAAATTGGTTTCCCCATTTTCGTCAAAGCTGTTGCCGGTGGTGGCGGCCGCGGTATGCGCCGTGTGGAATCTCGCGAAGCCTTACCCGATGCGCTCGCATCGGCAATGCGCGAGGCAGATACTGCCTTTGGCGATCCTACGGTTTTCCTTGAGCAGGCTGTGTTGCGCCCTCGCCATATTGAGGTGCAGATTCTTGCCGATGGCCAGGGCAACATCGTCCATCTGTTTGAGCGCGACTGCTCTTTGCAGCGTCGTCATCAGAAGGTCGTGGAGATTGCTCCTGCCCCTAATCTTGATGATTCAATCCGCCAGGCCCTGTTTAAAGACGCCGTTAAGTTCGCTAAAGAACTGGGCTACCAGAATGCTGGCACCGTGGAATTCTTGGTAGATACCGCCGGTGAACGAGCAGGCCAACATGTCTTTATCGAGATGAACCCGCGTGTACAGGTTGAACACACCGTCACCGAAGAAGTTACCGATGTCGATATCGTGCAATCACAGATGCGCATTGCTGCCGGCGAATCGCTTGAAGATTTGGGTATCCGTCAAGACGAACTACACGTGCGCGGTGCCGCTTTACAGTGCCGCATCACCACCGAAGATCCCGCCAACGGCTTCCGCCCCGACGTCGGAAAAGTTACCTACTACCGCTCAGCAGGTGGTTCCGGTATTCGTTTGGACGGCGGCACGGTTTATACCGGTGCACAAATTTCGCCACACTTTGACTCCATGCTGGTCAAGCTCACCTGCCGCGGCCGCGACTTCAAGTCCGCGGTTCAGCGTGCGCAGCGCGCATTGGCAGAATTCCGTATTCGCGGCGTCGCAACCAACATCCCCTTCTTGCAAGCGGTTTTGGAAGATCCCACGTTCCGTTCTGGCGATGTATCCACCCCGTTTATTGACGAGCACCCAGAACTCGTTACCAAGAAACCGTTGGGCGATAAGGGCACCAAAGCTCTGCAATACCTAGCTAATGTGACGGTAAATCAGCCCCACGGTGCTCGTATCGAAGGTCCGGACCCACGCAACAAGCTACCGCGTTACCCCGGCGACAAAACCGAAGAACCCTTCCGCTCACCCTTTGATGCCTCAAACCATGAGCCACCGGCTGGCTGGCGTAAAAAGCTTCAAGAGCTGGGTCCCGAGGGCTTTGCTAAGGCATTGCGTGAATATCAGCCTGTTGCGATCACCGACACCACCTTCCGCGATGCACACCAGTCATTGCTGGCAACCCGCGTGCGAACCCGCGATTTGCTCGCTGCCGCCCCAGCAGTTGCTCACGTCACCCCCAACATTTTCTCGATTGAGGCATGGGGCGGGGCAACCTACGACGTGGCCCTGCGATTCCTCTCCGAAGATCCGTGGGAACGCCTGCGCTATTTGCGTGAAGCTATGCCAAACATCCCCATTCAGATGCTTTTGCGCGGACGTAACACGGTGGGTTATACACCGTACCCCACCGAAGTGACCGATGCGTTCGTCAAAGAAGCAGCGGAAACCGGCATCGATATTTTCCGTATTTTCGATGCACTCAACGATGTTTCGCAGATGACCCCGGCGATCGAAGCCGTTCGCAAAACTGGCACTGCCGTAGCCGAGGTGGCGCTGTGCTACTCGGGCAATTTGCTCGATCCTAACGAGAAGGTTTACACTCTCGATTACTACCTCGATCTGGCTCAGCAGATTGTGGACGCCGGTGCGCATATCTTGGCGATTAAAGACATGGCGGGGTTGCTTCGTCCTGAAGCTGCGCGTCAGCTAGTCAGCGCTCTGCGTGAGCGTTTCGATTTGCCGGTGCACCTGCATACTCACGACACCGCTGGTGGACAGGTGGGCACTTTGCTCGCCGCTGTTGAAGCGGGTGTTGACGCCGTCGACGTCGCTACAGCCACGATGGCAGGAACTACCTCACAGCCCTCGTTCTCTGCTTTTGTTGCAGCGATGGACGGTAACGCTCGTGAGCCTGAAATCGAACTCGATGCTGTGCTTTCACTCGAGCCCTATTGGGAAGCCATACGCAAGGTCTACCAGCCCTTTGAGAACGGTCTGACCTCACCTACCGGCCGCGTGTACAACCACGAAATTCCTGGTGGTCAGCTTTCGAACTTGCGTGCACAGGCAACTGCATTGGGTCTTGCTGATCGCTTCGAAGCAATTGAAGACATGTACGCCGCCGCTGACCGCATGTTGGGGCATATCGTGAAGGTTACCCCCTCTTCGAAGGTCGTCGGCGATCTTGCGCTGCAATTGGTCGGTATGGGAGTGGATCCTGAGGAGTTCGAGAAGAACCCGCAGAACTTTGATATACCCGATTCAGTGATTGGTTTCCTTAACGGTGAACTGGGTACCCCGCCCGCAGGCTGGCCCGAGCCCTTCCGCACTAAAGCGCTAGAGGGCCGTAAGCTCGCAAAGCCTACGGTCAATGAGCTCTCCGACGACGACCGTCAGGCACTGCAGGGGGACTCGGCAACGCGCCGCGCAACGCTCAACCGCCTGCTGTTCCCCGCACCAACGCGTGAGTTTGAGAAGGTGCGCGAAGAATTTGGCAACGTCTCAATTCTGCACACCCGTGATTTCTTGTACGGCATGATGGAAAACCGTGAACATGTGATTTCATTGGGCCGTGGTGTTCGTATGTTTGCTACACTGCAGGCTATTTCAGAGCCAGATTCTAAGGGTATGCGCCATGTGATTTGTACTCTCAATGGTCAGTCACGCACCGTTGAGGTTCGCGATAACTCGGTGGAATCGAACGTTAAGGAAGCCGAGAAAGCAGATACCTCTCACAAGGGTCACATCGCAGCGCCATTCGCCGGTGGAGTGTCCATTGGCGTGCAGGTGGGCGATGAAATCAACGCTGGCGATCAGGTGGCCACGATTGAGGCGATGAAGATGGAAGCGTCCATCACCTCACCCGTTGCCGGCACCGTGGAGCGCGTGGTGTTCAACGACGTCGCCCAGGTTCAGGGTGGAGACCTGCTGGTGGTGTTGAAGACCAAGTAAGTAGCTGAAACTGAAATTCAAATCAGGGAATTTCAGCTCGGCAGAACTTCAGCATGACGTAAATTTAGCCCGATGCCGCGGGGGCAAGCGTTGCCTCAGCACTTGGGTATGCCAAAAGCGTTGGTTGCTCACCTTTATAGATGAGCAATCAACGCTTTTAGCATACTAAGCGGCTTCGAACCGGCAAGGGCGGATCTATCGACCGGAAGAAAGGCCTTCTGCTAGGTCAACTCCTTCTGACACCCGAAAAGCTACTGGCTGGATGCAAAATATGGCCCTATAGGTTTTGGAAAGCACTTCGGCACTCTGGCGCAACAATTTTTTTACTAAATCCCATCACGCTCGGAGAATAAATATGAAACAAGAAACCCTGAAGATTCTTGCACGCATCATGATTTCAGGATTTTTTCTCTGTGCAGTTTTGGGACTTTTTGCTCATATTCGCTGACGCCGCTGGGGCTTTACTCTTTAGCTACGGTTCAGCTTTTGTTATTGACCCTGAGCCTTATATTTCGCGGTATCAATGAACAAAAGGAATTAGCTAATGATTTTCCTGGGGATAAATCTCAACAACATCGCACATCTCATGCAATTTCTTCTACGGTGATTTTTGGCGGAGCGGTTCGTCTTGCTACTGCAATAATTTTCTCATGTATACACCTAGTAAAACCTGCGACGGTTCATTCGGGGTCCGGGGAAACTTACTATATACGGTCGAACCTTTCTGGAGATTGTAAAGTATTTTCATCTCAGAAGGGCTTCTTTTTAGACAATAACGATCCTCTGATTGAGGGTTACAGTCCTTATAGCTGCGCAGAGCCATTGGATCAGCCACTTTCGACGCCGTATAACTCGCCCACCATAGACCCAGATTCATCAGCTATAACACCTACTCAGTCAGGTGAAGCTGAAAGCGTCCCGACCAGCGAAACCATCCCACCAACGTACACACCTGGTTCGTCAAATATCACAGACGATTCCTTGGTTTATTCCTCGAGAGATGTTCCTGGTGCCGGTCCCGCTCAAAAGCTGAGCTTGATTCAAGACGGTAATTTCTATCAGAGCGTTCAACTAGTATATGGTGAGTGGGTTCGCGGTGGCGCCATTACTGCGATTGGTATGCATCGAGATGTTTATGATGTTATTCCCTTGGATGATCATGTATGGGTAATCAGCTTTGGAACTCCGCATGGTGGAGAAAACTTTATCACTGCCGATGACGGGGCAACCTGGTCGCCATTCCTGCCTGAAGGTTTTACTCCCGGTAGCTCCGAGCCCAGCTTTTTAGAGAATGCAAAAGCTGGGCCCCATGGATATTCCATTATTACTAACTATCCCAGCTGGGTAACGCAAGCAGGGGAAGGTAAAACTTTTGTATCGAAGGACGGTGTGCAGTGGGAAAGAAAGTAGGAGCCTACTCGCAATGTATGAAGTGTACCCGCGTTCAAATAGGGACTGAACTATGCACCACTCGCTAACAGATATCTCTTGGGCACTTATTCTTTTGGGAGCGTTTGCTCTGATGGTTGGCACCATGATTCTGATTTCACTCTGGAAACAATGGCAAATTACTCGTCGCGCACCCCCCATGAATCTGGGTCAACTAGAAATCTTCATTCTAGAGTTCTTCCATCTTCGACCCGATTCGGTAGGTCACCGATTGCTTATTTTCATTCCGCCAATTCTAGCGATTCTAGGCGGAGTAGTGTTTATGGTTCGTGGTTTGACAGGCTAAGTCATTCTGGGCCAACTTTAGGTACACGAAAAGCGTTGGTTGCTCACCTTTATAGATGAGCAATCAACGCTTTTAGCGTACTAAGCGGCTTCGGGGGGGGGTAAAGTCAACCCTATTGCCCCGGGAATAAAATCGCACCGTCCTACTGTTTAATAGAACAAAGAAAGCGTACGCAACCAGGAAGTCACTTATGTCGAACATCCAAGAATTTGATCTCATTATCATCGGCTCGGGCTCAGGCAACTCCATCATCAACGAAGAGTGGGATCATAAAAAGGTTGCCATTATCGACGGCGGCACTTTTGGCGGTACCTGCCTGAACTTTGGGTGCATTCCCACCAAGCAGTACGTGTACCCGGCAACCGTAGCTACCGAAGCAACGCACATCGGCAAACTCGGCGTTGAAGCCGAGGTTACCAGCGTGAACTGGAAGTCCATGCGAGACCGCATCTTCAAACGCATCGATGCTATTTCCGACGGCGGGCTGGACTACCGCAAGAGCTTGGAAAACGTGACCGTCTTTGAAGAATACGCAAAGTTTACCGGAACTCACGAGCTAGAAACCGCATCAGGGCAGAAGCTACGCGGTAAACAAATTGTGATTGCCACCGGATCCCACAACCAACTGCCCGATGTCCCCGGTGTTGATCACCCCGCCGTCCACACCTCCGATACCGTAATGCGCATCGAGGCGCTACCGCAGCGCGTCGTCGTTATCGGCGGTGGCTTTATCGCCGCGGAATTTGCCCACGTATTTAACGGTCTTGGTTCCAAGGTCGTGCAAGCAAACCGTAGCGAAACCCTGTTGCGTAGCTATGATCAAGAAATCGTTGAACGCTTCAAGCGCGAGGCTGCCAAACAGTGGGACTTGCGCCTCAACCACTCGCTCACAGCGATTGAAAATAACGATGACGGTTCGGCGCGCGTCGTCTTTGAACACGAGGGGAATGAGGTTGCCGTAAATGCAGATCTGGTTCTCATCGCCACCGGACGCACGCCTAACACCGCATCGCTCGATGCCGGGGCTTTCTTTGACCTGCGTGAAACAGGAGCATTAGAGGTGGATCGTTTCCATCGTGTTCAATCGGGCGGCAATACCGTCGACGGCGTCTTTGCCCTTGGTGACGTCAGCTCGCATCATCTGCTCAAACATGTTGCTAATGCAGAGATGCGCACGGTGCAGTATAACCTCACCCACCCCGATTCGCTTCGTGAGACGGACGAGCGGTTTGTACCCGCCGCCGTTTTCACTTACCCCCAGATTGCTACCGTTGGTCTGACCGAGGACGACGCCCGCGCCAAGGGTGACGACGAAGGTTTTGAAATTACGGTTAAAGTTCAGAACTTTGGCGATGTGGCGTATGGCTGGGCGATGGAAGATGAAGTGGGCTTGTGCAAGCTGATTGCCCGCAAAGATACCGGTGAGCTACTCGGCGCACATCTGGTAGGGGAAGAGGCATCGATGCTTATTCAGCCTCTCATTCAGGCCATGAGCTTTGGCTTGAGTGCTCATGAAATGGCACGCGGTCAGTTCTGGATTCACCCAGCACTGACCGAAGTGGTTGAAAACGCCCTGTTGGGTTTGGAACTAGACGCTCAATAAGTTCCCGATCATCGAGAAGCACGTAAAAAGAGGTGCCGCGGACTGAATTCAGCACGCGGCACCTTTTAATGAGAGCGAATCCCCAATAGACAGAGAGTTATTTACTCTTGCCCAGAGGCGTTTTCGTTCGAACCATTCTTGTTTTTAGGCTGTTTGAGCTGCGCACCCATTTCCATGAGCCGGTTGCCTGTGTTTTCCCGAAACTCATCGATTTTCTCGGCACGCTCAGCACGTTTGACTCCTGCACGCTCAACTCGCTTGGCGTTGAGCTCCTGAAACTTTTTGCGTTGACCCGCCATGGAATCCCGCGTGCGGTTGTACATGTCATCGATATAGGCGGAGAATTCTTTGAGCACTACCGGGCGCTTAATTTTCTGCGAAGGTGTGAGATGCCCGTCCTCTTCGGTAAAATCCCGGTTGAGAATGCGGAATTCTCGAATGGACTCAGCCTTTGAAACAAAAGTGTTAGCCTCATCAATAAAGTGCTGAATAGCTTCGCGAACCTTGGGGTTGCCCGATGCATCTGAAACACTCATATCACGGGGCAAACCTAGGTGTTCGAGCTGATCAGGAAGCGTATCGGGATCCAGCGTTACCAGCGCTGCGATGAACGGCTTTTCATCACCCACGAGCATAGCGTTAGAGACCATGGGGCTGGTACGCAAACGGTCCTCGGCAGGAACCGGAATCACGTTCTTACCGCCTGCGGTCACAATAATTTCTTTCTTGCGTCCCACAATTTTCAGATAACCGCGTTCGTCAATCTGGGCAAGATCGCCGGTGCGCAACCAGCCGTCGTCGGTAAAAGCTACCTTATCTTCGTCGGGATTCTTAAAGTACGACGAAATCACACCCTGACCGCGAAGTTCGAGTTCACCGTCCACACCTAAGCGAGCTTCACTACCTGGTATGAGCGGGCCAACATTGCCGACCTCAAAGAAACGGGTGCGGCCCACCGCAATTGAACCGCAGGTTTCGGTCATGCCATAACCCTCAATAACTTTCACGCCTACCGCGTGGAAAAAATGGCCCAAGCGCGGAGTGAGAGCGCCACCGCCGGAGACAGCATATTGAATTTTCCCACCCATAGCTTTGCGCAACTGTGAGTAGACCAGTTTGTCGTAAAAGCGGTATTGTGCTTCAAGACGCTTAGGCACATTGCCAGCAATAGAAGCTTTAGACCATTTCAGAGCAACATCCACCGAGCGATGAAAGAGCGCCGCGTTGAACTTGCTACCCTGTTCGGCTTTGCGCATTGATGCCTCATAAATCTTTTCAAAGACACGGGGCACCACCAACAAGAAATTGGGTTTAAAGGAGTCAAGATCTGAGGTGAGGTTTTTAATATCGGGGGAGTGTCCTACCACAACGCCCGCGTCAATCGCTAGAATCTGTATTTCTCGAGCTAGAACGTGGGCCAAGGGCAAGAAAATAATGGTTGAGTTACCCTCTAGCGCAACGTTGGGTTCGCAGACTTTCACATTGGATGAGAGACGAACAAAGTTGCCGTGTGTTAGCGCGCAACCTTTAGGTTTGCCGGTGGTGCCAGAGGTGTAAATAATAGAGGCAATATCTTCAAGATTTGCAGTGGCACGGCGCTCTTCTACCACGTTATCTGCAAGGTGCGCACCCTGTTCAACGAGTGAATCGAGATCCTTGTTTTCAATGACCCAGGTATTTTCAATTTTGAGGGGCTCATAATGCGCGGCGTCCTGCACCACAGCCGCTAATTTATCGTTTTCTACAAAGACGGCGCGTGCTTCAGAATGTGAGAGAGCCCAAGCAGTTTGCGCTGCCGAGGAGGTTTCATATACGGGTACGGAAATGAGACCGGCATACCAAATAGCGAAATCAATGAGAGTCCATTCAAATCGAGTGCGGCTCATAATGCCCACGACGTCGCCAGGTTGCAGACCAGCGTTGATGAGTCCTTTGGCAAGATCAACAACCATCTTTTTGAACTCAGTAGCGCGTACTGGAACCCAGTTTCCGCTAGAGCGCTGCACTTTGTACAGCACGGGGTTTTTGGAGTCTCGCACTCGGCGTTCAAGAATGCTGGTGATGTTCTGATTCGGGTCAGAGGAGGAAACCTCTGGCGCAGAAACGAATTTCATGCTTGGCCTTTCTGGGCTGCTTCGAGAGTGCGGATGAACTCGAATGATTTTTCAAAAATTATGGGTGCATCGTAGTCAAGAGTTGCTACATGAAAACTTCGGGGTAGCTCTATGAATGTTACAGGGCACACTACACGTTGAGAGAAAAATTGGTGTGAGCGATCGTTGACCACGTGATCTTCGGTTGATCTGAAATAGAGGACGGGCGCGTATAGCGCTGGCAACATAGGGCGAGTTTCTTTGCCTAAAAGATGCAGCTCACGGGCTGCTTTGAGCGGTACTTTATGGTATCCGCCCTCGTCAGTGTCGGGTTTAGCGATATCCGAGGTGATGCCCTCGGTTGTGAGTGCAAAGTGCGATGCTATACCGGCAAACCGCAGAAGTGGGGTGGGGTCTTGTACAAAAGAGTTGATCAAAATAGTCCCCAAAACTTCTCTGCGGGCGGATTCTCGAATAGCGAGCATTCCTCCCATCGAAAGACCAATAACCACCACAGGTAAACCTTGAGAGCGCAACCGCCAATAGGCACGATCTACTTCTGCTAGCCAATCGTGGCGAGTAACTTCTAAGAGATCTTCCCAGCGCGTACTGTGCCCCGGCAATAAGGGCATCTCCACCGCGTAGCCTTGATTCGCAAAAAATTCTGCTACAGGGCGCATGCTCCACGGGGAGCCAGTGAATCCGTGCAAAACTAAAATTCCCACGGCGTTATCACCCGGCACTGAAATGGGGCTGTGATTGATGGTCTCTTTCAAAGCGTTCCTCCCTCTTATTCTCTGGTGAATTCATTCTGACACTCGGCACCAAATTACTGCGCTCTTGCTCGCTCACAGCACATCTGGCGTATTCAACATGATGATCTGTGACCCAAGATAGTAAAGTTGAGCATGAAAACCCCTAGCCAGTTCGTCGCAGGAGAAACCAATGCTTTATATGGCGCTAAAAAAATCAGTTGTGGGGCCGGTGCTTCGCAGACTCTTCAATCACGAAGTCGTGGGTGCGAAGAATCTGCCGAACACCGGTGCAATTCTTGCGAGCAATCACTTAGCTTTTTGTGATTCTATTTTTATTCCCCTTGCTGTGCCCCAACAGGTCTTTTTCCTTGCAAAATCTGATTACTTTACGGGTAAGGGCCCTAAGGGTGCGCTAAATCGCTGGTTCTTTACGGCGGTGGGGCAGCTTCCTCTGGACCGCTCCGGCGGTTCGAAGAGCCAAAAATCTTTGGATGGCGGTATCGAAAAGTTGCGCGAAGGTGGTTATTTGGGAATTTACCCCGAGGGTACCCGTAGCCCTGACGGGCGTGCATATCGCCCCAAATTGGGGGTCGCGCGTCTGGCGTTGAACGCTCGTGTGCCCGTGGTTCCCATTGGGCAAATTGGCAACAATCTGGTTCAGCCGTCAGGAACCAACAAGATTAATCTTAAACACAACGGCAAAAAGATCACGGTCAAAACCATTATTGGTGAGCCCCTGGATTTCTCTCAGTACTGGGATCGTGCCAACGACATTTCGGTACAGCGTTTGGTTGCCGATAAAATTGCCGAGGAAATCCGCAAGCTCAGTGGCCAAGAATACGTAGATGTTTATGCCTCGAGCGTCAAAAATTTGATGGCTGAGAAGTCTATCTCAGCTGATGAGGCAATTACTCAGCTCAAAAACCGTTCGTAATACACTAGAACTTTGTAAATATTTCTGATTCAAAGGATTCGGTTTCATACCCATGGAAAAAGAGACATTGGAAAATGGCTTGGCAGGTACCTCAGTTTCTGCCAAAGACTTTCCCGGGCTCGATGATTGGCGTTCGCTGCACATCGACCAACAACCTTCATGGCATGATCATCCGGATTATTTGCAGACCATCGAAGAGCTCAACGCGATGCCTCCGCTCGTCTTTGCGGGTGAAGTAGACCGCCTGCGCCGCCATCTGGCGGAGGTAGCAGAAGGTAAAGCATTCTTTTTGCAGGGTGGGGACTGCGCTGAGACTTTTGAAGGCGCCACCGCTGATCGCATTTCCTCGCGTGTTAAAACTTTGTTGCAGATGGCAGTAGTTCTGACGTACGGCGCGTCTATGCCCGTGGTTAAAATGGGCCGCATGGCGGGGCAGTTCTCTAAGCCTCGTTCGTCCAACACCGAAACGCGGGACGGCGTTACGCTACCTACGTTCCGTGGCGAAATGGTCAACGGCTTCGATTTCACCGAGGAGGCTCGTGTTCACGATCCCCGGCGCATGATGCAGGGTTACCACACCTCTGCCTCAACGCTGAACCTCGTGCGCGCGTTTACCACCGGCGGTTTTGCAGACCTGCGATTGGTGAACGAGTGGAACCGTGGCTTTACCGCTAATCCTGCGCACGCGCGCTATGAATCGCTCTCGCGCGAGATTGATCGCGCGCTGAAATTCATGGAAGCGTGTGGAGCCGACTTCGACGCGCTCAAGAGCACCGAGCTATACGTGGGTCACGAGGGATTGTTGCTCGATTACGAGCGCGCCCTCACCCGCATTGATTCCCGCACCAACCAGCCCTACGACACCTCGGGGCACTTCATCTGGATTGGTGAGCGTACCCGTGGTTTGGACGACGCCCACGTTGAGTTCCTCTCCAAAGTGCGTAACCCGCTGGGAGTCAAGCTGGGGCCAACCACTACTCCCGATGACGCTCTGCGTCTGATTGATAAACTCGACCCCGAGCGTGAACCCGGCCGCCTGACCTTTATTACCCGCATGGGTGCGTCCAAGATTCGCGAGAATCTGCCAGCCCTCGTTGAAGGCGTACAAAAAGAAGGTGCCAAGGTGGTGTGGGTTACCGATCCTATGCACGGCAACACCATCTCGGTGCCCTCGGGCTACAAGACCCGCCGTTTTGACGACGTCGTGGACGAAGTTACGGGCTTCTTTGAGGTGCACGAATCGTTAGGTTCGTTCCCCGGCGGTATTCATATTGAGATGACCGGCGACGACGTTGCAGAGTGCCTGGGCGGTTCCGACCCGATTAACGAAGAGGCTTTTGCTGATCGTTACGAGTCATTGTGCGATCCGCGCTTGAACCACCGTCAGTCCCTAGAAATCGCATTTTTGGTGGCAGAGTACCTCTCACGCCGCTAAAAACGTAGGCTGTGTGCCGGGGTGGAGTGTTGCTGCTGATTTGGTTTACCGCTGACTTATGAGAAGAACCCTTGGATTCTCTCTACAAAATCTAGGTAGGTAGCAAACCACCCCGAGCGCAGAACCGCTTGTGCGAGTTCCCACCCCACAAAACCGGCGGCAACGATGCCCACGAGGAGCAGCAGAAAAGTGAGGACGAGCGCCACCGGCGTGGGTGCGCTGACCCAGGCACGCGCGGGCTGGCGAGGGTCGTAAGAGGCGACGTCGCGCTCGTCGTCGGTAGGAGAACTAGCCTCATTCCTATTTTCAGCACGCTGCGAACCGTGTGATCCGCGATATGAGGCGGAAATCGGCTCAAATACTGGCTGTGGGGGTGCAGTTGCATGCGCAGATGTATCTGTAGCTAAAGGTTCGTCGGTTGCGGTGAAATCACCATCTAACATGGTGAGATCTGTTTCAGATTCGAAGTCTTCAACGTCCGACTCAAAATCTTCAAAATCTTCAAGATGCTCAGGTTCTGGGCCTACACCGCTGATTTGCACGGGCTCATAATCTTGAGCTTCTAACAGCTCATCGTGAACCACATCATCTGCCACCGCAAAGGCGCTAATGGACCCGCGACGCAAAACCTCGTTCGCGCCGCTTTTTTCGGCGATTTCTTCGACGTCGTCCCACATGGAGCGATGATTTGCTGCAAGATCATCTGCCCTGTAGGCGAGTTCTGCAGGGGAGAGCCTGCGCCGAATATCCAGCAGTACCTCAAAAAGTTCGGTGGCATCGGCAGGTCTTGCCGAGGTTTGCTTGCGCGTGCACCACTTAATAACGCCCACTAAATCCGAATCTACCCCCGGCGCAAAACGAGCAATAGAGGGAATCTCGGTGTTGACGTTGTGATAAATAATCTGCTGATCATCACCGCTACCGCTAAAAGGTAGCCGACCGCAGAGCATCCTAAACATCACAATGCCCATCGCAAAAATATCAACACCGGGGCCAACGCTAGCTTGCGGGTCAACAATTTCGGGTGCAACGTAGGCAGGGGTTCCCATGAGTTCCCCGGTCCACGATTGATCTTGTCGGCGCGTCAAACCAAAATCGGTGAGCTTAATCGAGCGTTCCTCAGAAGAGAGCAAAATGTTACTGGGCTTGATATCGCGATGAATCAGTCGGTGCGCATGTACCTCAGAAAGTCCCTCGACCACGGGCAACACGATATCTAGCGTTTCTTGCACCGAGAGCACCGGGCGCACCGTCAACAATTGTTGCAGCGTGCTACCGTGCACATAATCGAGAACCAAAAACATGAGGTCGAGCCCACGAATTTTCTCCGTGCCAGAACCTAACACACCCACCACATGCTCATGGCTGATTTGCCGTAACGAGCGTTCCTCGCGAAAGAATTTTTGCTGTTGCGAAGGGTCTGCAGAGAGCTGCGGGGAGAGCACTTTTATCGCCACCGGGTTGTTAGACCACAGATCAATACCGTGATAAACCTCAGCCATACCACCGCGGGCAATAAGATGGCCCACCTCAAAGTGGCCGTCAAATATCTCACCCGTCAGCCAGGGCTTTACCGTCATTTTGCTCATATCCTTTTGATACTAAGGGAAAAACCTGGAAACTTCTGCAACGTCTGGGGAAAACACGGCGCATGAGGTTGCCCTCAAAAGTTGGCTAAAGCACACCTGCATCTGGCACACTCATAGTGTGACTGAAGAAAAGAATACATCCCAGATTTTTGCACTCGTTGATCAGTGGCTCACTATTCCCGATATTGCCGAGGCAATGGATTTGAAAGTGACCCGTGTTCACACTTTGATTTCAGAGCGTGCGCTGTTGGCGCTTCGCGACCCCGAAAGCGGCGTCCGTAAGATTCCCGCGCTATTCATGCGAGAGGATCGCCCTCTTGAATCTCTCAAGGGCACCCTCACCGTCCTTAAAGATTCTGGTTTCTCCGACGAAGAATCCATCGAATGGCTCTTCACCGAGGACGAATCACTTCCTGGTCGGCCCATCGACGCGCTCATTAACGGTCGCAAGACCGAGATTCGCCGTCGCGCACAGGCGCTGGCGTTCTAAGAACCTGCGAATTTTGAGGCAAGGGCTGAAACTCATGGTTGAGTTTCAGCCCTTTTTTTATGCTCAATTCTGAGAATTTTACGACGCGCGGTGCAGCAGCCGATCCACAATATTCTTGAGTGCGTTGCGGCTGAGTTCATCGATGGGCATGGTGAATAACCGGGCAGAGACTTGATTGCCGGTTTCTTCAATTTCGGATTCAAGTGCTGAGAGTGCACCGGAATCGGCAATGATAGCCTGCAGCTCGGCAATGTTCTCTACGCTCAGGTTCTCCTTGCCCAACGCTGCGTCCAGTTTTTGCCATTGTTCAGGGGCTGCGAGCTTTTCGGTTGTTGCAATGAGCAGAGTTCTTTTGCCCTCGCGCAAATCGTCGCCAGCGGGTTTGCCGGTCAGCGAAGTTTCGCCAAAAACTCCCAGGACGTCGTCGCGCATTTGGAAAGCTTCGCCCAGGGGCAAAGCGAATGCCGCAAAGTCTTCTAGTAACTCTGATTCGTGATCTGTGTGAGCGTTGAGCGCGAGCGCCCCACCGAGCACCAGGGGGTGTTCACACGAGTACTTTGCAGATTTATATCGAATGACGTTGCGCGCACGCGCCACTGCCGCCGTGTTTTCTTCGGCGCCCACTACCTCGCCCAGAATATCGAGATACTGCCCAGCCATGACCTCGGTGCGCATCAAATCAAAAATGGAGCGTGCCTTGTGACCGCTAGTTGCGGATGTACCGATGGAAGAAAACATTTGTTCTGACCACGAAAGACAAAGATCGCCGGCAATGATGGCGCTGGAGATTCCAAAAATCGCGCCGTCCGTGCGCCACTGGCTTTGGCTGTGCTGGCTCTCAAATTGCTTGTGAACCGACGGCGCACCGCGGCGGGTATCGGAGCGATCAATGATGTCATCGTGAATAAGAGCTGCAGTTTGGAAAAGTTCAATGGCGGCACCTGCGCGCACAATATCCACTGATTCAGCCGCGCCCCCTGCGGCGCGCCATCCCCAATACGCCAGCAACGCGCGCAATCTCTTACCGCCAGTAGAAAGATTCTTGATAGAAATGAGCAACGGCAGGGCTTCTGCAGAAATTTCTTCCAAGATGCGTTCTTGCTCGGCAAAGAATTGAGACATCTCGCGCTCAAGTGCTGCTAGGAATGCAGATTCTTCGTGCGCAATCTGCTGAGAATTTTCAGGGGAGCCCATAAGAGACCTTTCGTACCGGAATGAACTGTTTCAAGCTTAGGTCACCGCGAAAATTTTAGCTATGAGCTATAGCTACAGCGCTTGCAGATGTGCGGGATAGGGTGGCGAAACCGTAAGAGGTATGAAAATATATTATCGAACATATCTTCGAGTTTTTGCGTGGGGAGGTTGCCGTGTCTACCGCAAAGCATCGCGTCATTATGCATTTGGACATGGACGCCTTCTTCGTGAGTGTGGAATTATTGCAACGCCCTGAACTGCGCGGACGGCAAATTATTGTGGCACGCGAGTCAGAGCGATCTGTGGTGCTTTCTGCTTCGTATGAAGCGCGCGCATTAGGGGTTCGCTCAGCAATGCCGCTGGTACAAGCAAAACGTAAAGCGCCGCATGCACTGGTGATTGAGCCATCTCAACCGTATGCCGAGTACTCCAAAAAGGTCATGGCAATGTTGCATGAGCTGACCGATCGAGTGGAGCAGGTCAGCGTTGATGAAGCTTTTGTAGATCTCACCGCTACGATCAAGCGTCTGGGTAATCCTGTGGACGTAGCCCAAGGGGTTCGCGATCGCATTCAGCAAGAACTCAATTTGCCTAGCTCAGCAGGCATTGCTTCTAATAAATTTATTGCCAAAATGGCGTCCTCTGGCAGTAAACCTAATGGATTGTGGGTTATTCCACCGCATCGAATTCAAGAATTCTTAGATCCCATGCCGGTGGGAAAACTATGGGGGATTGGGCCCAAAACTACCAGCACCATTGAATCTTTGGGAATTCACACGGTGGCGCAATTACGCGAATACGATCTTCCGTTTTTGCGTCAGCGCTTTGGGCAATCATTGGGAACACACCTGTATAACATTTGTCGCGGTATCGACGATCGTGAAGTAGTGACCTCGCGCGTTGAAAAATCAATCGGCGCCGAGCATACCTTTCTGCAGGATACTTATAGCGCTCAGGAGCTCAAAAGAGAGATTTTCAAGCTCTCGTTAGGAGTAGCTCGTAGGCTTCGCGCATCAGGAAAATATGCTCAGTCTATGAGTCTCAAGATTCGGTTTGATGATTTTGAAACCATCACTCGGTCGTGTGTTTTAAAAACGCCTACCGATTCTGGGCAGCAACTCAATAAAGCTGTAGTGCGCAGATTGGGGGAGCTGGGTATTGTTCCCGACGGCGATGCACCCCTGCCGCGGGCAATTCGACTCATGGGCGTGCGCGCAGAAAACTTACAAGTTCGAGCCAGCGGCATCCAAGAATCTCTGTTTGCTGAAGACCTCACACCCGATTCCGCTGACTTATCCAACAACTGGTTCCTTGCAGAAACCATGATGGATGAGATTCAAACGAAATTTGGTTCCACAGGACTTTTGCCCGCGAACCTTTTGAAGAAAGGTTCTCAAGACAGTGGCGAAAGGTAGTATTAAGGTACTTTTTACTGTGTTAAAAACACCTAATTTGGAGGATACGCATGGCATTATCGGATCATGAACAGCAGTTGCTTGATCAGCTAGAGCGTCAGCTACGCGCCGATGACCCCCACTTTGCAGACTCCATTGGTTCATCATCCATCGCAGACCCAACGCGCCGGCGTCTTTCGGTCAAGCATATTATCCTCGGTGTGCTTGCCGTCGTCGTTGGTATTGGCGTGGTGATTTTAGGCGTTGCGCTCAAGCAAATACTTATCGGAGTCCTCGGGTTCTTGATAGCGGCTGCTGGGTTGTACTGGGTCACCAGTCGCGCATCGTCTTCGGATTCCACCAACACTGTGCCAGGCTCTGCTCAAAACTCTCCCCAGAGCACTGTTAGATCCTCAAAATTCATGCAAAATCTAGAAGACCGTTGGGACAACCGTCAACGAGGCGGATTCTAAAAATAAGGTTTTTTCTCAAGGGCTAAGAATGCAAAAACATTCTTAGCCCTTTTTGTATTGCCCATGAGTAAATGGCGCACGAATGAGCCAATTGTTACCCCTACTGATTGTCTGCATTCTCCACTACCCGCTACTTGCATCCTCAACAGGCATTGATGAAGTGTTCTTGCAGGTCACGATAAATTATCCAAAGGAAATACTTTCGTGTGAAAACTCTGAAAATACGCGTCATTGAAGATATTTGAGCTAAATATGGGGCATTGTGGAGTAAAGTGGAGGAAAATAGAACAACACTCATGTAGTTTCTGTTTTTCTGACAATCGGCTTCGTGTAATTGAGAGCGGTGAAATGATGTTCTTAGGAACCCATACACCGCGCCTTGATGACAAAGGAAGACTCATTCTGCCCGCAAAGTTTCGTGAGGAACTTTCGGAAGGATTGGTGCTCACCCGAGGTCAGGAACGCTGTCTCTACGTGTTTTCTCAAGAAGAGTTTCAAAGAGTATATGAGCAA
Source organism: Rothia sp. (in: high G+C Gram-positive bacteria) (assembly GCA_030530925.1). Classification (GTDB taxonomy): domain Bacteria; phylum Actinomycetota; class Actinomycetes; order Actinomycetales; family Micrococcaceae; genus Rothia. Next base: position 34,875 of record JAUMUA010000005.1, read on the forward strand.
ATGCGAACTGCTCCTATCTCTTCAAAACAGGCTAGGGATTACATTCGCGTTTTTCTCTCGGGAGCCTCAGACGAGACGCCTGATAAACAAGGGCGAATCACTATTCCCGCCACGCTCAGGGATTACGCAAACCTTGGAAAAGAACTCACCGTCATCGGTGCAGGTGCTCGAGCAGAGATTTGGGATACCGAGGTTTGGAACGCTTATCTCCGCGAAAAAGAAGAAGAGTTCTCAGATACTGACGACAACGTTTTTTCGGGATTGCTACCCTAGCTAAAACTAAAGAACAATTGAAGATTTTGTGGATGAGATTCCCCCTCTCATGCTACGACCACCGCACATGCCGAGCCGCAACCTCAGAGGAGCGATAGTGACCGAAACCGCCACCCCGGGTGATTCGGGCAAGCTTGCACAAGACAGGCACGTACCTGTCATGCTTGATCGTTGTCTAGAACTATTAGCTCCCGCGCTGCAACAGCCCGGAGCTGTAGTTATCGACGGCACTTTAGGCATGGGTGGGCATACCGAGGCGATGCTTGAGCGCTTCCCCTCCCTAACTGTCATTGGCATCGACCGCGATTTGATGGCTCACCGTTTGGCTGGGCAGCGTCTGGCGCGATTCGAAGACCGTTTTATTCCTGCCCATGCGGTGTACGACGAAATTCCGCGCGTCCTTGATGAAAATAATCTCAGCGGTATTGACGGCATCTTGTTTGATCTCGGTGTGTCGTCCATGCAACTCGACGAGCGCGAGCGCGGTTTTGCGTACTCGTATGATGCGCCGTTGGATATGCGTATGGATTCCACCGAAGAGCTGACCGCAGCAATTGTGCTCAATGAATATGACGAGGCTCAGTTACGTCATATTATTCGTGCCTGGGGCGAAGAGAAGTTCGCCTCCCGAATCGCGCGGGGGATTGTTGAAGCTCGCGCGAACAAACCGTTGCAAACTACCGGTGAGCTGGTCTCCATTATCCAAAAAGTGGTCCCTGTTGGTGCCCAGCGCAAGGGCGGTCACCCTGCTAAGCGCACTTTTCAAGCGTTGCGTATTGAAGTGAACCATGAGCTCGACGCGCTGGAGCGCGCGGTGCCAGCGGCTATCGATGCCCTCAACGTTGGCGGGCGTCTGGTTGCTATGAGCTACCACAGCCTAGAAGACAAAGTGGTGAAACGTGCTTTGGTGGCGCGCTCTACTTCCAGCGCCCCGAAGGGTTTTCCCGTGGAGCTAGAGGAACATAAACCCGAACTCAAGATTATTACTCGTGGAGCTGAGCCTCCTACTGAGCAAGAAATTGAGCAAAATTCTCGAGCAGCCAGCGCCAAGTTGCGCGCTGCTGAAAAGATTAAAAACACTAAGGTTTCATCATGAGTGCCGAACCACAGTTCACCAGCTCAGAGCGAGTTCCCAAGAATCGCCACCTCAGCATCGTGAGCAGTGACGAAGAAGCTCGTGGGACCTCTTCACACAAGAAGCCTCAGAAAGCGGCGCTAGTACCGCAGGCAGTGCCGCGCTCTCGTCGTACTTTGATGGTGTTGCTTTTTGCCACTATTCCGCTCATTTTGCTCTTTGTGCTGTTGATTAATATTTTCACTGCCTCTAAGCAATATGATTTAGTGGATTTGAAGACTCAAGAGTTGGCGCTTTCTCAGCAAAATGAGGCGCTTTCTGAAGAAATTGCTTATTATCAGGCGCCTCAAGATTTGGCGATTCGTGCTTCTCAGTTGGGACTTGTTGCCACTCAGGCGCAAGCAACTATTAACTTGCAGACCGGTGAGATTAGCGGCACCCCAATGGTTGCCACTCAGCCTGATGAAGCGCACGACACCAAGAATTTGATTGATCCGCCGGCGCTCTATGACACCGATGCCTATGCAACGGCGAGCCAGCGGGCAGATGATCAGCGTAAGAAGGACGAAGCTGAGGCAAAGGCTAAAGCGGAGGAAAAGAAGAAGGCTGACGAGAAGGCAAAAGCAGATGCTTCTGCTTCTGCATCCGCTTCACCTTCTGCCGCTAATAATTCAGCTTCGGCAGAACCTACCCCATCAGCTGGAAACTAAGGCTCAAAGAATACATGTGATGCAGGTGCGAGGGTGCCCGAAATATCAAAATTCGGGCACCCTCGCTCGTGAAAAGTAGTCATCAGATTTGAGGAAAGGACGCCGTTGAGCTCTCACGATTCATCGGACGCAAAGCCCGGTATTCAGCGCCAGATTGGTCGACGTGGCTTTTTGGCTGGTACCGCGGCGGTTGGCGGGCTGGGCGTACTGAGCGCTCGTCTTTTGTATTTACAGGGTTTCGATCCTGCCGGGATTGCTCAGAAGTCTAAAGAGTCTCGTACGCGTACCCAAATTATTCCTGCGCTGCGCGGTCAAATTCTTGATATCAACGGTAACGTTTTGGCTCGTTCGGTGCAGCGCTATAACATCACCGCGGACCAAACGGCGGTGGCGGAATATACCCGTTATGTTGATGGCAATGAGCGCAAAAAGGAACAAGTAACTCCTACCCAGCTGGTGTATCAGCTGGCTGATTTGCTCAAAATGAAAGACACCGAGGTCAAAGCAGCCCTCGATGGTCATGACAAATACAAGGTCATCAAAGAAAATGTGACTCCTGAGGTCTATAACAAGGTGATGGACCTTGGCGCGACCTTCCTCTACGGAGAAGTGAAATCTGAGCGCCTGTACCCTAATGGTCAGGTGGGCGGTTCGGTCATCGGCCGCTATAGCATGGTGGATGAGGCGGTGCCGGGCACTTCTAATTCTCAGCTCACCAATAACTCCACAGGTATTGAACGAGTTTATGATGAGGCGCTCAAAGGGCAGGACGGCGAACGAGTCTTCGAAATTTCTGCCGACGGTATTCGCATTCCGGTAGGCGATGAAGTTTCTAAGAAGTCAGTAGATGGACAAAGCGTTCGGCTGACCATCAATCAAGATCTTCAGTATTTTGCGCAGCAGGTTATCAAAAAACGTGTTGACGATTTGAAGGCGCAGTGGGGCACCGTCGTCATTATGCGAGTGCGAGATGGTTCGATACTTGCCCTTGCTGATTCCTCAACCATGGATCCGGGATCCGATAAATTTGAGCTTGCCGATATGATTCCCCGCGCCATCAATCAGGCAGTGGAACCGGGCTCTACTGAAAAGATCCTTACGGCAACCGCCGTCATGCAAGATAAAGGGGTAGAACCTACCACGGTCTTTGACGTGCCTGCCGAACTGGTAATTGATAATCAGACAATCGACGACGCTTTTACGCACCCCGCGCAAAAACGCACCTTCTCTGGCATTATTACCGATTCGATGAACACCGGTACGGTACTAGCCGGTAAGAAGCTCTCTAAAGAAGAACGCTATAACTGGCTCAAACGCTATGGCATGGGTGAGTACACGGGTATTGAACTGACTGGCGAAGCACAGGGTTTGGTTGCCGATTACAACGAGTGGGACGTGCGCCAGCAATACACCGTTTTGTTCGGTCAGGGCATTACCCAAACTCCGCTGCAAACTTCCATGGTGTACCAAACGGTGGGTAACTTGGGCGTCAAACTCAAGCCTCGCATTGTGGATGCCATTATTGATAACGACGGCACCGAACATGTGCAACCAGTAGCTGAGGGTACGCGCATCATTAGCGAGGATACCGCCCGCAAAGCACTCTCGCTCATGGAAAATGTGGTGGTGCAAAACGCAACCACCGCAGAGGTTACCGGTTATCGCGTAGGCGGCAAAACCGGTACCGCGCAGGCGGCGAGCGAAACCCAAGCAGGCTACGACGGTTACACCACCTCGTTCTTTGGTTTGGCACCGATCGAAGAACCGCAGTACATGGTGAGCGTTACTATTCAGAAGCCAAAATCTAATGCTTCTAACGTTGGTCTAGCAGGTGGCGCAGCGCAGTTCTCCGAGATCATGGAAAAAGTTTTGCACACCTACAATGTGCCCTATTCCACGACCGAACCCGTAGAGATTCCAAAGTTCCCAGAAGGTCACGATGAAAAGGGATGACGCGGTAAATTTTTTGAATCGTAGCCGAGTCTTGCCGCCCCGTTCGCTCGCTCACGAGGCTTACGGGGCATTAGAATCGAACCATTATGAAAGCACAAACAGATATGAGCACTGAAAATTCAGCATTGAATGGCACTGCCCAAACTTTGCGCCCATCCCATGTTCAGGGAATGAGTGCGCAAGAAATTGTTGAATATCTGAAGCACCGTGGATTTAACGTAGATATCGCACGCGGTAGTGCGACCGTCACCGGTATCACCATGGATTCGCGCCAAGTGCAATCCGGCGATCTCTACGTGGCGTTGCCCGGTGCTAAGGCTCATGGTGGGCAGTTTATAGGTGCTGCTGTGAGCGCCGGCGCGGTTGCCGTGCTCACCGATTCCGCAGGGGTAGCAATGCTAGGTGAACATGCTCAGCAATTGGCAGTTATCCAGTGCGAAGAGCTGCGCGCAGCAGTAGGCCCGCTCTCTGCTGAAATTTATGGTTCTCAGCCTCAAGACGGTTCAGCGCCTACCCTTTTGGCTCTCACCGGTACCAATGGCAAAACTACCACCACCTATATGGTGAACTCGCTCATGGAACAGCTCGGGCACACCACAGGTCTAATCGGTACGATTGAGATTCTTGCCGGTGGAGCCGCTATCCCGTCCAGGCTCACCACCCCAGAATCCACGCATGTGCATTCTTTGCTCTCGCTCATGCGTGAGCAGGGCATCTCGTCGATGTCTATGGAAGTTTCTTCGCACGCCCTCGATTATCGCCGCGTGGACGGGGTGCGCTACGACGTTGCCGGTTTTACCAACCTCACCCAAGATCACCTTGATCAGCACGGCACCATGGAAAACTACTGTGCATCCAAAGCTGCGCTATTTACCCCCGAGCGTTCCCGTCGCGCCGTCATCACCGCAGACGACGAGTGGGGTGAGAAAATGCTGGGGCAAGCAATCGGGGCAATGGGCATAGAGAACGTGGTTGCGCTCTTCACCCACCACGGTGCTGGATTTATTCAGGCGCCACACGATTTGGCAGACCAGGACTGGGCGCTCATTGATGTGCGCCCCGAAGGTATCGGCCACACCTTTAGCGTGGTGCGTGGCGACGGCGTTCGTCTTGATTCGTCAACTCAACTACCCGCCGATTTTAATGTTTCGAACGCAGCTCTTGCTGCGGTGATGGTGTACGAATCGGGAGCTAACCAGCAACGACTTGCAGAAATCCTGGCGGAAAAATCAGGGATTACCCCGGTGGTTCCTGGGCGTATGCAGCTCATTAGCACCGAACCCACCGCATTGGTGGATTTTGCGCACAATCCTGATGCGCTTCAACGGGCTTTGCAAGCATTGCATTCTGCTGGGCAAGACAGCAAAGTGATTGTGGTTTTTGGTGCAACCGGTGAACGAGATCAAACCAAACGCCCCATCATGGGCGATATCGCCGCTCGCTTTGCCGATATTGTGATTGTGACCGATGACGACCCCCACGATGAACCGGCAGATCCAATTCGTGACGAAGTCTGTGCAGGTGCCATAAAAGCACAAAAGGAGGGCGCTCGAGTACGCGAAATTCTCAATATTTCCCCTCGTGCTGATGCCATCTCCCGCGCTATTGAACTAGCTGGACCGCACGATGCCATTCTGGTGGCCGGGCGTGGACATGAAGTGGCGCAGGAAGTATCTGGTGTCAACCACGATTTAGATGACCGCGTTGAAGTAGCGCGCGCGCTCCTTGAACACGACTACGACGTGCTCGAAGCATACCGACTCACCGCGAAAGAGGCGAAATAATTGATTACTTTGACCGCACAGCAAATAGCTGATGCCACAAGTGGCACACTGGTGGGGATAGCCCCTCAGCACGCTGGCACAACTACAGCTCGTTTCGCCACTACCGATTCTCGTGAAGTTGAAGCTGGCACCCTGTTCTTGGCAAAACCAGGGGAGACAACCGACGGACACCTCTTTGTACCTGCAGCGTTCGAACAAGGCGCCACCTTGGCACTGGTGGAACGCGAAGTCACCGACGCCGCCGGTAACGCCTACCCGCAGATTGTGGTGGACGACGTCGTGTTAGGCATGGGCGCGCTGGCTAAGTTTTGCATCGAGCAAATGCGAGCTAATGGCGAATTGACTATTGTGGGTATTACCGGCTCTGCTGGAAAGACCACCACCAAAGATTTGTTGGCGGCAATATTTGAAACCGCCGGTAATACGATCGCTCCGGTGGGATCGTATAATGGTGAGGTAGGTGTGCCGCTCACGATTTTCCGTGCAGATGAACAAACTCGGTTTTTGGTGAGCGAAATGGGTGCTGACCATGTGGGCAACATCGAATATCTTGCCAATATCGTCAAACCTGATCACGGCGTAATTCTCAAAGTGGGCACTGCTCATGCGGGTGAATTTGGCGGGGTCGATAACATCGAAAAGACCAAGGGAGAGCTCGCAGAGGGGTCAACCCAAACTTTAGCTTTAAATGATGACGATTATCGCGTGCGCCGAATGATTTCTCGTGCCACCGTTCCCACCACCTATTTTGGTGTGGGGGAGAAGAACCACGACGGTGGTAATGAGTCTCGAATTTTTGCGGAAAATCTACGTACCGGTGCATCTGGTTGTCCCGAGTTCACGCTTCATTTTCCCAGCGGAGAAACTTTCGAGATTGTTTCCAAGCTCATTGGCGAGCACCACGTATATAACTTATTGGCAGCGGCTACTGGCGCATACCAGGCTGGTATTGCCCCCGAAGTGATCGCAGAGAAATTGAACTCTTCCGGTGCAGTATCGCGCTGGCGTATGCAACGCACGGACCGTGCCGACGGCGTCACCGTTATTAACGACGCTTACAATGCAAACCCCGAATCGATGGCGGCAGCCCTTCGCGCGCTGGCACAAATTGGTCGTGAATCGCAGCGACGCACCTGGGCAGTACTTGGAGCCATGCTAGAACTGGGCGATGTTTCGGTTGAAGAACATGATCGCCTCGGTCGGCATGTGGTGCGCTTGAATATCTCTAAACTGATTGCAGTGGGCGACGTCGCCCAGCCCATTTATAACGCCGCTCATTTGGAGGGTTCTTGGGGAAACGAGGCAACGTGGGTGAAGAGCGCTGAAGAAGCATTTGAGCTGATTAAACGACAAGCCGAACCCGGAGACATTATTCTCTTCAAGTCTTCCAACGGCGCAGGTCTCGGAAAACTGGGTGAACAAGTTGCTACGACGCAGACCCTCCTAGAATCTGCAGATCAACGTCCCTCCTCGCAGTGGCTCAGTGCAGGGGACCAGGTTGGCACTGTAAACTCAGACTCTGGCCATCAAACGATGCCTGAAAATGTTGAAACTGACGACACCCGGGAAGGCAAATAAACACGCATGATTCCCATTCTGCTAGCTGCCGCTTTTGGTCTGCTGATCTCAATTGTGGGCACACCTGTGTTCACCAAGTACTTAGTGCGCCAGCACTATGGACAATTCATTCGTGAAGACGGCCCTACAAGCCATCAAACCAAGCGTGGTACTCCCACCATGGGTGGGGTGGTGATGATGGGCGCCGCCGTCGTTGGTTTCTTGCTCTCATTGTGGGTTACCGCCTTGTTCTTTGGAACTGCCTGGGTGCCTTCTGCATCAGTTCTCTTGGCGCTCTTTTTGACCTTAGGAATGGCAGGGGTTGGCTTTATTGACGACTTCAAGAAGATTTCTAAGAAGCAATCTGAGGGTCTGACGCCGCGCGGCAAAATCTTTTTGCAGGGCGCGGTGGGTACGATTTTCGCTATCTTGGCGTTACTCTTCCCGAATCAAAATGGTTGGACGCCGGGTTCTCTTGCGGTCTCCTTTACCAGGGATACCATACTGAACTTGGCGTTCGCAGGCCCTGTTATTGGTGTGATTCTCTTTGTGCTGTGGGCAAACTTGATTGCAACGGCAACCACGAACGCGGTGAACCTCACCGACGGTTTGGATGGTCTGGCTTCGGGTGCCGCTATTTTGGTGTTCTCGGGATACATGCTGATTTCGATGTGGCAAACCAAGCACTTATGCTCACCCAGTTCTACCGATCCGGTGTGCTACGAAGTGCGTGATCCAGGTCAAATGGCCATGCTTGCCGCAGCTCTGATTGGCTCATTGATTGGCTTCCTCTGGTGGAATACCTCACCGGCAACCATCTTTATGGGTGATACCGGTTCTTTGGGTCTAGGTGGTGCCTTGGCTGCGTTTGACCCGCACAGAGCTGTTGCTCGTTCTTATCGCAGGTCTCTTTGTCATCATCTCCCTCAGCGTGATTTTTCAGGTGGGTTATTTCAAGCTCAGCGGCGGTAAGCGCATCTTCCGGATGGCACCGCTACAGCACCACTTTGAATTAGGTGGCTGGGCAGAAGTTACCGTGGTAGTCCGCTTCTGGATTATTGCCGGTCTCTTTACCATGCTGGCATTAGGTATCTTCTACGGTGACTGGTTGCTCAGTCACGGAGGAATGGTGAACTAGTTTCGTGAAAGCAACTAACGAAAACCCGATTTACAGCAACGAGCGCCTCGATTCGCTCACGAGCTGGGACGCCGACTGGAAAGGTCTGCGCGTCGTCGTTGCAGGTCTGGGAGTCTCTGGCTTTGCCGCGGCAGATACCCTCGTTGAGCTCGGCGCCCAGGTTGTGGTGGTCGACGGCAACGACTCGCAGGCTAATCAGCAAAAAGCGGAGACCCTCAAAATTGTGGGAGTTCACGACGTCGAGCTCAGCGCTAACGCGATGGATTCGTTGCCGCTCGTTGATGGGCAACCTGCCGAACTCGTTATCACGAGCCCAGGACTCAAACCCACACTTGGCTTGCTGGCTCAGGCAGCGGAACAGAAAATTCAGATTTGGGGCGACGTCGAACTCGCTTGGCGTCTTAACCGCCGCGAAGGACGCAAGACCCCACAGTGGCTGTGCATTACGGGCACCAACGGCAAAACCACCACGGTGGGAATGACCGAGTCCATCCTGCAAAACGCAGGTAAGAAAGCGATTGCCGTAGGAAACGTTGGAACTCCTATTCTTGACGCTTTGCGAGACCCTGTAGAATACGATTTCTTTGCGGTGGAGCTTTCGAGCTTTCAGTTGCACTGGACGCACAGTATGTCGCCGTTAGCCTCAGTAGTGCTAAACGTGGCAGAAGATCACGTGGACTGGCATAAAGGCTACGCGAACTATTTAGCCGATAAAGCTCGCATTTTTGAGAACACCCAGATTGCATGCATCTTCAACGCCAACCAGCCTGAGATTATCAAGATGGTTGAAGAGGCAGATGTGGTAGAAGGATGCCGCGCCATTGGTTTCGCCGCAGACACCCCGGCTGTTTCGATGCTGGGTGTGGTCGAAGGGTTACTCGTTGATCGTGCGTTCGTAGAGAATCGTCAGCAACAAGCACTGGAACTTGCTGAGGTTGCAGATACCGGGCAGCTTCCTACCAAACACACGGTGGAAAACGCGTTAGCGGCTGCGGCTCTTGCTCGTGCCGCAGGTATTGCTCCTGCCGATATTCAGCGCGGGTTGCAAAACTTTGAGCCTGGTGATCACCGCATTCAGTTGGTGGCTAACACCCATGGGGTGTTGTGGGTCAACGATTCTAAAGCCACCAACCCGCACGCCACCAACGCTTCGCTTGCTTCGTTCAATCCAGTGATTTGGATTGCTGGTGGATTATCAAAGGGTGTGGACTACCACGAGCTGGTCAGTGCACATCGCGACCGTCTCAAAGCAGTGCTGGTAATCGGTACAGATACCGCCGGGTTGCGGGAGGCGCTAGAGGAAGAAGCACCCGAAGTGCCGGTACACCTCATCACCGACCTAAGCTCTGACGCTCATGACGGGTCTGAGGTTCTGCAAAAGGCAGTACAAAAAGCTCATGAGATCTCAGAACAAAACGATACGGTTCTGCTAGCACCGGCAGCGGCATCCATGGATCAATTTGTTTCCTACGCCGATCGCGGTAACTCATTTATTGCGGCGGTAACCGCTTTGGTTGATTCCCTCAATTCATAGAACACTTTGAGCCTTTCACTGCATGCGCAGTGGAAGGCTCATGCGTTTCATATGGTAAAACAGTAAAAGAGTTTGCACACACACCACAAAAAGGGGATTGACAGCTTGAGCAACACCAGCAACACCCTGCCACCTTCGGCAACCCGGCGGACCTCGGCTCAGTCCCCAATACAACGCACAATACAGCGCGTTCGTAACTGGTGGGAACGGCAATACCGCCGAACTTCGGCGACGTCGTTGCGAGAAGTGCCATTGCTGTTGACGCTCATTGCCCTGGGACTTACCTCTTTTGGTGTGATTATGGTGCTTTCAGCATCTAGCGTTGAGCAGATCGCTCAGGGACTTTCGCCTTTTTCGCAGGTGAGCCGACAGGGAATTTATGCCCTGATCGGTTTGGTGGGAATGGCTGTGGTGGCCTTCATACCGGTGCAACTGTATCGCCGCGGAACTGTGCTTAACGCGGCGATTATTCTTGCCATTGTGGTGCAGCTTTTGACGGCATTTATTGGCGTGGATGTGGGCGGTAACCGCAACTGGATCAACCTGGGGTTTATGCAGGTTCAGCCTTCTGAGTTCTCTAAGTTAGTGTTAGCCCTGTGGGGTAGCTGGGTGCTGATGAATCAGGGCGACGTTCGCCGTCGTAGTAGCAAGGCATTCTTCCCGCTACTCATCGGCGCTGGGTTGCTGATTCTCTTTATCCTGGCAGGTCACGACGTCGGTACCGTGATGGTATACGGCATCATGCTCTTGGGAATGCTCTGGTTTGCAGGGCTGAACCGTAAAGGTATTCTCATTGGATTTGGTGTGACTGCGTTGGCCGCTGCTATTGCAGTTTTTTCATCGCCAAACCGTATGGCTCGCATCATGGGTACCTTGGGAAGTTGCCAAGGTGCAACCTGTGACCAATCCAATGCAGGTCTGGCCGCACTGGCAACCGGTGGTTTCTGGGGCGTAGGTTTAGGCCGCTCGCGTCAGAAGTACAACTATCTCCCCGAAGCACACAACGACTACATTTTTGCCGTGGTAGGCGAGGAGTTGGGGCTCATTGGCACCTTGCTTATTATCTTGTTGTACCTAGGGTTTGTGTACTGTTGCATTCGAATTATGCTTCGCACCTCAGACCGTTTTATTGCGCTCACCACCGGCGCGATTATGATGTGGTTGATGGGTCAGGCAACCATCAACATTGCCATGGTGGCAGGTCTTTTGCCGGTGATCGGCATTCCGCTACCGCTGATTTCTTATGGTGGTTCTAGCTTGATTACCTCGCTGATAGCCATCGGTGTCCTCATAGCTTTTGCCCGGCAAACACCTCTGATGCCGTTGACCGTTGACGAAGTTTCGTACACTAGCGACTCCGCTCAACCTGATATGCACGATGAAAAGCGCCGTCGTTCGCTCTCTGCCATTGTTGCTCAAGACAACAAGCGCCTTGACCGAGCAGGAGAAAATGCAGGGTGGGATATCAAGGTTTTCTGGAACAACTTGCGCGCTGGCGCAAATCAAGTCCAGCAACGACGTCGTGGCACCTCTCATACTGCTCAGCCCAGGCGGGCGGGAACCCGCCCAGTGGAGCCGCGCCCCTCACGCTCGCCACGTTCAGCCCAGGAGCGGATGTCGCCTGCATCGGCTCCTGCACCGCGGACGCGCACTGGCGCACATGCCGGTGAACCCCAGCGGAAACGGACCTCGGCACCGCAACAGCGTTCTGCACCTCGTTCGGCAACTTCGCGCGTTGAGCAGAACCGTCCAACACAGCAATCCCGTACCACGCAACAGACTCGCTCGGCGGAGCAAGCGCGCCCCACACAGCAGAATCGGTCAGCAGCGCAACCTCAAAAACGCGCGCAGCCGCAACCAGTGAAGCAGCCGCAACAGTCTCAGCGTACAAGTTCAGATACCTTGCCTGCTGGGCTAGTACCCGTCAAGAAACTCCGGCAGAAAAAGGGTTCGGGATCCCAGCGTCAGCCGCAGTAAAATTGAGCGAAAATCGCATCTGCGCGTATGATGAGGTGCGAGAAAAACCCACCTACTTTGGGGAGTAAAAGAATGAGTGAAGGCCCATCAATTGTTTTGGCCGGCGGAGGAACTGCCGGGCACATCAACCCTATGCTGGCGATTGCCCGCAAGGTCAAGGAGCTTTCCCCAGACGCCTCCATTGTGATGGTGGGTACTGAAAACGGAATGGAAGCCCGCTTGATTCCAGAAGCCGGGTACGAGATTAAATTTATTCCGCGGGTTCCGTTTCCTCGCCGTCCGAATATTGCTGCGCTCAAGTTCCCCGGGCAATTCGCTAGTTCGCTGAAAATCGCGCAGAAGATTTTGCAAGATGCTCATGCCGACGTCGTCGTAGGTGTTGGTGGGTACGTGTGCACCCCTATGTATCTGGCGGCAAACAAGCTAGGTATTCCCGTAGTTATTCACGAGGCGAATTCTAAGCCCGGTCTGGCTAACAAGGTCGGTGCTCGCAAAGCTGCCATGGTTGGCACTGCCTTTGCACAAACCCCCATTAAGGGCGCTCGGCACGTGGGTATGCCCATGCGCGAAGAAGTAGAAACGCTCGATCGCGCCGCTCAGCAAGCCGAGGCGCGAAAGCGTTTAGGCCTTGCAACTGACCTTCCGACCGTCGTCGTTACCGGTGGTTCTTTGGGGGCACAGAGCCTCAATCACGCCGTCAAAGAAATTTATCCACGGTTGAAAGAGTGGGGATTCCAACTTCTTCACATCACCGGTCGCGAAAAGGCGCTTCGCGATTCCAACGGCGAGCTAATTTCAGCCCCTTACTATCAGCAGCGTGAATTCATTACCAGTATGGAAGACGTTTACGCAGCGGCAGATCTGCTGGTGGTGCGCTCTGGCGCTGCCACCGTATCAGAGGTGGCGGCCGTGGGAATTCCTGCAATCTTTGTGCCACTACCCATCGGTAATGGTGAGCAAGCTTTGAACGCGCGAGCGTTGGTCAATGCACAGGCTGGAATTTTGGTGAATGACGCCGAATTTACGGGCACCTGGTTCGCTCAGAACGTTCCAACACTCATGAAAGATTCACAGCGTTTACACGAAATGACTCAGCGCTCTTATGAGCTGGGCATTCGCAACGCGGCAGAAACTATGGCCAAGGAAGTACTCAAGGTGGCAAATAATGACTAATTCAATCATGAATCTTTCAATGGAGCTTCCTGCGCCGTTGAACCCTCCCTTTAGCGACCGTCTGAACTTGGCAGATCTTGGCAACGTTCACTTTATCGGTATCGGCGGAGCTGGCATGTCTGCTATTGCTCAGTTGATGCTTGAAACCGGGCTGACCGTTTCTGGTTCAGACCGTGCCGAGAATGCCTTGGTGCAGAGCTTACGCCAGCAAGGCGCCACGGTGTTTGTGCCACAGCAAGCAGCGAATGTGGGCGAAGCCGATACCGTGGTGATTTCTACGGCTATTAAAGAAGATAATCCGGAGCTCGTAGAGGCTCGCAATCGCGGACTGCGAATTTTGCATCGTTCGGAGGCGCTGGCGGCAACCATGGGGGACTCCCAGGTCATTGCTGTTGCCGGCACTCACGGCAAAACCACTACCAGTTCCATGGTGTCGGTGATGCTCGATGCGTTGGGCAAAGAACCCTCTTTTGCCGTGGGATCAACCATTGCAGTGTTTGATACTAACGCTCGGTTAGGTAAAACGAGCGGTGAGCAGTGGTTTGTGGCAGAAGCTGATGAATCTGACGGTTCGTTTGTACGTTACCGCCCCCAGATCGCCGTGGTCACTAACGCTGAGCCTGATCACCTTGATTTCTATGGTTCTTCAGAGCGTGTGTTTGAGGCTTTCAACCGTTTTGTTGGTTCTATGCCAACCGGTGGGGTTTTGGTGGCATGTCAGGACGACGCCGGCGCAGCAGATTTAGCTTCTCGTGCACGTGATCATGGGGTAGAGGCTGTAACCTACGGGCAGAGCGAATCTGCTGGGGTTCGTTTGCTTAACACCACCAGCGAAGGCATTGAGTGCACTTCTGAGCTGGAATGGGATTTCACTATCGCTGGCGAGCGTTTTGCAGGATCGGGCACTCTGCTTTTGCATGTTCCTGGTTTCCATAACCAGCTCAATGCTGCCGCAGCATTTATCTGTGGTTTGCTTTCGGGAGCACCTGCCCAGCAGGTTTTGCAAGCTCTGACTCACTTCCGTGGTACCGATCGTCGATTCACTCTGCGCGGAGACGTGCAAGGAATCAAAGTGTTTGACGATTACGCACACCATCCCACCGAAGTTTTCCGGGCCTTGGAAGCAGGGCGCACCGTGGCTGCCGGGCACAATCTCTATGCGCTCTTCCAGCCTCACCTGTTTTCGCGCACCCGCGAATTCGCCCACGAGTTTGCAGAGGCGCTCGCGCAAGCTGACCGCGCGTACGTCATTGATATTTATCCCGCCCGTGAGCTACCGATTGAAGGGGTCACCAGCCATCTGATTACCGACGCCGGATTCTCTGAGGTTCACTATGCTTCGCCCGAAGAGGCAATGCAGAGCATTGTGGAGCAAGCTCAAGAGGGGGACGTCATTATGACCGTGGGTGCCGGAAACGTTACAGAATTTGGTCCCCAGATGGTTGCCATGCTTGAAAATCAGCATGCAAAGGAACAGTAATAGTGGCTGAATCACATCAGCAGGGCGAATCTCACCAGAAGCCTTCAAAACCTCAGAATCCATCGGTTCGAGTGAATTCTTCTAAGGTGACTCCACTAACCCAAGAGAACTTGAACCAGGTGGAGCCTAAAAGCAAGTTCGCAGAGTGGCGTCAGCGTCGGCAGAGCGAGAAAGAGTCGGCAGAGAATAACGTCACCAGCATAAGAACGTCCTCAATTCCAGCGGACGCTAAAGCTCGCAAACCGCGTCGTCTTAAGCGTCTGTTGTGGACTCTTGGCTCGTTGTTGGCTCTTGCTCTTTTGTTTATTGGCGTTGTTTTTTATTCGCCTCTTTTAGCTACGCGTACGATTACGGTTGAGGGAGCGCATTTACTGTCTCAGTCAACGGTGGTAGATCAGCTTGCCCCACTGGAGGGTAAACCGCTCACGCGCATTAGCGATCAAGATGTTCAAAATCTCTTGGGTAACTCTACGGTACTGCGCAAAGTTTCTGTTGAGGCGAGACCGCCTCATGAGTTGCTCGTGACCTTGCACGAGCGCGTACCGGTAGCTGTGGTAGAAGATAATAATAAATTTATGATGGTAGATGCCGACGGCGTCAAGCTGGGGGACGTAGATTCTGTGCAGGACGCCGGGGTGCCGCTTATCAAGGGTGGACTTGACGTGGTGCAAACCCCCGAGTTTAAAACAGTGACCGCGGTGCTCGCGGCTCTACCTAAAGATCTGCTGTCGCAGGTACAAGAAGCTAGCGCTGATTCCACCTCAACCATCTCTTTGAAGATGACTGATGATACCCAAGTGGTGTGGGGCACCGCAGAAGACAGTGAACTTAAAGCTAAGGTTCTAACTCAGCTTCGTTCGTCACTGGGCGAGAAGGGTGCGGTGCAAACCTACGATGTCTCGAGCCCACTAGTACCAACAACCAAATAGTTGAACTTCAAGTAGAGGTTTTAGGTGTTATCAAGCAATTTACTGAAAAAATGGTGAATTTTTTGAAATGGGTGCGACATAGTTGCAACCGTGTTGGTACTCTTTTTCTAAAAGCAACTGGACTTAAGAATACAACTTTAAACCCTTAGCTAAAGGTTTAAGGTTGAAGTCAAAAACAACTTCAACAATGAGGGACTTCATGGACACTTCAACCCCCCAAAATTATCTTGCAGTCATCAAAGTCGTTGGTATCGGCGGCGGCGGCGTCAATGCAGTCAACCGCATGATTGAGGTTGGTCTGCGCGGCGTAGAGTTCATCGCCATCAACACCGATGCTCAGGCTTTGCTGATGTCAGATGCTGACGTGAAGCTCGATGTTGGACGCGAACTTACTCGCGGTCTTGGCGCTGGCGCAAACCCCGAGGTTGGCCGCCAGGCAGCAGAAGATCACGAGTCTGAGATCGAAGAAGTACTCAAGGGCGCAGACATGGTCTTCGTAACCGCCGGTGAAGGCGGTGGCACCGGTACCGGTGGCGCGCCCGTCGTAGCTCGCATTGCTCGCTCACTCGGTGCTTTGACCATCGGTGTTGTGACCCGCCCCTTCACCTTTGAGGGACGTCGTCGTTCAAACCAGGCTGAGACCGGTATTGCTGCACTTCGCGACGAAGTAGATACCCTCATCGTTATTCCTAACGACCGTTTGCTCTCCATCTCAGACCGCAACGTTTCTATGCTGGATGCGTTCAAGTCTGCTGACCAGGTTTTGCTTTCGGGTGTTCAGGGTATTACCGATTTGATCACCACCCCCGGTTTGATCAACCTCGACTTCGCAGACGTCAAGTCCGTCATGCAGGGCGCTGGTTCAGCTCTGATGGGTATCGGTTCAGCATCAGGTGAGGATCGCGCCGTCAAGGCAGCCGAACTTGCTATTGCTTCACCTCTTCTTGAAGCATCCATCGACGGCGCACACGGCGTGCTCCTTTCGATTCAGGGTGGCTCAGATCTTGGCTTGTTCGAGATCAACGAGGCAGCTCGTTTGGTTCAGGAAGTTGCACACCCCGATGCAAACATCATCTTCGGTGCTGTTATTGACGACGCTTTGGGCGATGAAGCTCGCGTTACCGTTATTGCCGCTGGTTTTGATCAGGTCAACCCTGAGACCAACTCCAACGCTCACGACGGCGCAGCTCAGCAAGAACAGCGCAACACCGCCGCTTTTGGTAACAGCAAGTCTGTTCCTAACCAGGGTGGTTCCAACAACAACTGGCAGCAGCAGAACAACAACAATGATATGAACCGTAACAGCGGTTTTGACGTTGATTTGCCTCCCGTTGTTGAAGAGTCAGCTCCCGCACGTCGTGACTCACTCGATGTTCCTGACTTCTTGAAGTAATCAAGAGTTAGTTGGTTTTTGATGCGCTTCATCTACTTCAAGATGAAGCGCATCATTTGTATTTGAGCACGGAAGGGCATCAGGTGACTTCACTTTTATTTTCTGAAGCTACGGTTTCGGTGGGGGACTCGCTGGTACACATTGGATTTACCTCGTGTGAAGCGGGCAATCTGGGGTTGCATGTGGGCGATCAGCCCCTGCGTACTGTTCAGAATCGTAGGGATTTAGAAGATGCGTTAGGGCTTCAGCCGGGTTCGTTCGTTTATATGAATCAGGTTCATGGCACCGAGGTCTTTGATCCCGACTCTGATGAGGCGAAGACGCCCTCACAGTCCATTACCACTTTCGATGCCCAGCGAATCGCGCAGGAAGCTCCTGTGGCTGATGCCATGGTCACTTCTCGTAAAAGACCGCTTGCGGTGATGGTCGCTGATTGCATCCCCGTAGTGTTGGTGGGTGAAACTGCGCAACAAAAACCCATTCTCGCTGTGGCTCATGCTGGACGTCGGGGCTTGCTCGACGGCGTCATTCAGCAAACTGTGGGTGAGATGCTTTATCGCGGCGCCGTAAAAATTCAGGTGTGGCTGGGTCCTTCTATCTGTGGGCGATGCTACGAAGTCCCAGAGCAAATGCAGCGTGAATCAGTGGAGCAAATCCCGCAGATTTCTTCACAGACTAGCTGGGGAACTCCTGCCTTGGATCTTCCCGCCGCGGCGAAGGCGCTTTTGGAACAGATGCCGCAAGTAACCCAGGTTCATACTGAGCTGGCAACCTGTACCTTTGAAGACTCAACCGTATTTTCGCACCGGCGTGGGGAACCGCAAGGTCGCATTGCCGGGCTTGTTTGGACGGAGTAAAAATGCAGAGCTTATCGTATAGTTCACAGCGATCTCAGGAACTTTCGCAAAGATTAGATGCTGTGCGAGATTCCATTGCTCAAGCTTGTACCGATTATTCTGCGGTGCGCACCGCGAATTCGCCTGAGCCTGAACTCACCGTGGTGACAAAATTTTTCCCCGCATCAGATGTGGCAGCCCTTTATGATTTGGGCGTTCGTACTGTGGGGGAGAATCGCGACCAAGAAGCATCTGCTAAAGCTGAGGATCTTGCACAGTATGTGAGCTCTGATGATTCTTTGCGCTGGTCTTATATTGGCCAGTTGCAATCTAATAAAGCTAAGTCTGTGGTCAAGTATGCCTCAGAAGTTCACTCTGTTGATCGACTTTCACTAGTTAAGGCCCTAGATAAGGCGTTTGCTTTGCAAACGAGCCGTTTTGAAAACGGTGAAGGGGTTGCACCCAGTGCATATCAGAACGGGCTAAAGTGCTTGGTTCAGGTAAGCCTTGAGGACGACGGCGTGTCAACGGCAGGCCTGGCGGCCCAGGGTCAACGCGGTGGCGCAAGTGTCAACACGTTGGTTCAGATAGCTGAGGCATTGGAGGACGCACCGGGTCTTTGGTGCGGTGGCGTGATGGCTGTTGCTCCGTTAGGAATGGAACCTGATCGTGCTTTTGAAAAACTCTGGAATATCTCTCAGAACCTGCAGAAAGAGTTTCCGCAAGCTCTCTCTATTTCTGCAGGTATGAGTTCGGACCTTGAGGCTGCAATTCGCTGGGGTTCGACAAACGTGCGTATCGGTTCGCAGATTATGGGTCCGCGCCTGTCCGTAGGATAGAGTTAAAGCCAGATTTTAATGACCTCACTTTCAGCGAACATTCAGGCGCTTCGCGCCGTTATTCGTGCTAGTAATTGATACCTTAGAGGTTAAGCAAAAATATCGTGCTCTTGTTGAAAAAGGGTAAAACGAACGGGAGAAAGACATGGCACCACGTACCTTGCATCAAGCAATGGCCTACTTAGGGCTCGCTGAGCAAACTGAACCGGTGCGTGATACCCGGTCGCGTCAGGAAGTGCAGTACGAAGACCGTTTTGACGATTATCAAGATACTCAGGACGTGCATTATGACAACCTTGAGGTAGATCATTTTGATAATTACACCGAGGATGACTTCGCCCCGAACGATCGCTATGAAGACTCCCGTTCTTCTTTCGGTTCGGTGCGAGAAGGTTCCGTTCGAGAAGAAAATGACCGCTCATTTCAAGGGTCTGCATCTCAGGAGTATTCAGAGCCAGCGTCCTCGCGAAGCGCTGATACGGTAGATCGTTCATCTCGCACCGTATTGCATGAAGTTGCTCCAGAGCCTCGTAGCAGTAGACCTGCCCCTACGGGGCCGTTGGCAGCAGTCACGCCCCTGGAGCCGCGAGCCACCTCAACTGCTCAAAAGACACCCCAAACCCCATCATCCACCACTGAAAGCGAAGAAGAATTGCGCCGTATCACCACCATTCACCCCCGTTCATACAACGATGCAAAAATCATTGGTGAATCTTTCCGTGAAAACATCCCCGTCATTATGAATGTCACTGACATGGGTGACTCTGAGGCTAAGCGCTTGGTAGATTTCTCGGCTGGTTTGGCATTTGCTCTTCACGGTTCCATCGAACGAGTTACCGACAAAGTATTCCTGTTGACTCCTGCAAATCTTGAGGTTTTAGGCGCAGAGGGTGCTGAAGTTCCGGTTGCCTTAGACAGCGAACCCTCTGACCTTTTTGATCAGGACTAAGGTAAATTCTCGTGGGCTATGTTTTTGCGCTCCTGACGATTGCTGTTTACCTGGTTTTTATGGCGCTGACCTTGCGCGTGGTGTTGGACTGGGTACAAATGTTTGCTCGGTATTGGCGCCCGCGCGGTGCGGCGCTCGTCCTTGCTTCCGCTGTATATGCGGTTACTGATCCCCCCATGAATTTCTTACGCAAACGGGTACGACCACTTAATATCGGGGGGATGTCTTTAGATATTGCCTTCTTGATTTTTGCTGTAGCGGTATGGATTTTATTTTCAATTTTGAGAACACTGACCTATAACTTTAGTTAGCGGAGAGAGTAACCAACCTATTTCTGGTGAGTTCTGAAGACACATTGCTGAGTAGTGAGAAAATTTGGCTTGATGCTGTTTGAGTGTATGACCTGATCACTCCCACATTGTCAAGAGTAATGGAGTGTCTGAAATGCTTACTTTGAATAAACTCACATGTATTGTTGGTTATGAATATGAAAAAATGGGTAGAATTCTAGCGGCGAAGATGTTTTAGGGATGAGCATCATCTCGCCGGGGAGTCCTAAACTACGCAAAATTTTTAGAGGTGAATAATTAGTGGCCCTTACACCAGAAGAAGTCATTAACAAACGGTTCCAGGCAACCAAGTTCAAAGAGGGCTACAACCCTGAAGAAGTCGATGATTTCCTTGATGAAATTGTTATTGAGCTACGCCGTCTGAACGCTGAGAACTCCAGCCTTAAGCGTCAGCTTGAAGATGCTGAGAACCGCGCTGCCAATGCCGCAGTTGCCCCTGTTGCTGAAGAACAATACGTTGAAACCTCCGAGTCTATGGTTCAAGAGGTTGAGCCGGTTGAAGAACCAGCTCCTGTTACTGAATCGGCTCCTGAGTCTGCCCTCGGTGCCAGCACCAGTAGCGCCGCCTCATTGCTTGCTATGGCACAGAAGGTTCACGACGACTACGTACTTGAAGGTCAGCGCGAGAAGGATCGTCTGG
>JAUMUA010000005.1:55474-59415 GCA_030530925.1 Rothia sp. (in: high G+C Gram-positive bacteria)
ACGCACAAGAAGAGCGTTCAAAGGTTCTGGGCGATCTCGATCTCACCAAGTCCACTTTGGAATCCTCCGTTGCAGAATTGCGTTCCTTCGAACAGCAGTACCGCTCAGGTCTGCACAACTTCATTCAAGAGCAGTTGCAAGATCTAGAAACTACTCCGTCGGTGGAAAATTCCGTATCGCAGAATAACTTCTAATTGAAATTTATCGAAGTATCTAAGACGAATGCCCCATCGGGCTAAAATACTTCGTTCTGAAATTTTTTTGGCGGTGTGCACATCAATTCCATGATGTGCACACCGCCTTCTCAGTTCAGTGGGATAAAGTTTAAGGCTATATGCCACCTGGCATCAGCATGAAAATATAATAGATTATGGTTTCAGAACGGGTTGAGCGAACATCCACACTATCGAACCCAGCCGCCGATGGTGCCCCAGCGCCCACCATTACTCCCATTCTTTCGACCTCCCGCAAAATCATGCTGGCTTTTACAGTGCTGATACTTGCCTACGGTGCAGACCAGCTCACTAAATACTGGGTGCAACACTCTATGGAACTCGGCCAAAAAATACCTGTACTCGGGGATTTCATGCGGTGGTATTACATCCTCAACCCGGGCGCAGCGTTTTCAATGGGGGAGAACCATACCTGGATCTTCACGCTCATCATGGCAATTGCGCTGGTAGTTACTCTCTACAATCTTCTCAAGGCCCGCGCGGTGGTGTGGGTTGTAACCTTGGCATTACTTGCCGGTGGTATCGCTGGAAATCTAACTGATCGCCTCTTTCGTGCCCCTGGATTTGGGGTTGGTCACGTCGTTGATTTTATTTCAGTGGGAAATTTTGCCATCTTCAATATTGCCGATTCGTGTATCTGCGTTTCCATGGCGCTTTTGGTGTTGTGGGTTTTTCGCGGTATCAAAATTGATGGCACTCGCGCAGAGGACCACCCCGCAGACTCAAGAAAGAATTCATAAATGAGCAATAATATTGTGTTGAACTTTAGGGCTGAGCAGCTGACCGGTCTCCGTCTTGACGCCGCAGTTTCTGAAAAGGCTTCGGTGGCGCGTACTTTAGCGTCGTCATGGATTAAAGACGGTTATGTGAGCGTGAAAAACGCACAGAACCGTCCGGTCAAAGCAGCAAAAAGCTACAAGCTGGCAGAGGGCGATCACGTCTCTATTGATGCACCCGCACCGCGAGATTTGACCGACATTAAACCCCAAATGGTCGACGGTTTTAAGATTGTCTTTGAAGATGACGACATCGTCGTCGTCGATAAACCAGCAGGGGTGGCTGCGCACCCCTCACCGGGGTGGCACGGTCCCACCGTGGTCGGCGCGTTGATGGGCGCCGGCGTCACCGTTTCTACCTCAGGCGCAGCAGAGCGTCAGGGCGTAGTGCACCGTTTGGACGTGGGAACCTCAGGGCTGATGGTGGTGGCAAAGAACGAAAGCTCGTATTCAGTTCTAAAACAAGCCTTCAAAGATCGCACCGTGACTAAGGTGTATCACACGCTGGTTCAGGGCATGCCCGATCCGCTCAAAGGTACCATTGACGCACCGATTGCGCGGCACCCAGGACACGAATGGAGATTTGCCGTAGTTGAAGACGGGCGCCACGCGCGCACCCACTACGAAGTGATCGAGGCGTTCGGCTCTGCGTCCTTGGTAGAAGTGCACTTGGAAACCGGACGCACCCACCAAATTCGCGTACATTTTTCAGCCATGCACCACCCCTGCGCCGGTGACCTAACGTACGGCGCCGACCCCAAAATGAGTGCTAACCTTGGGCTGACCAGGCAGTGGCTTCACGCGCATCAGCTAGGTTTCACCCACCCCAGCTCTAGAAAGTTTGTCAGTTTCGAAAGTGAATATCCGCAAGATTTAGAGTTTGCAATTGACGCTTTGCGAGAAGGTCAGTATTAAATCCTGAAAAATTGCGGCCCCCCACGAGAACATGTTGAGAGAAGAGATTAAATTTTGAGCTCAAAAGGTTTTGCTCACCTGCACGTACACACCGAATACTCCATGCTCGATGGCGCGGCACGTATTGGTGACTTGTTCTCACATGCTCAAGAGCTGGGCATGGATTCGGTCGCTACTACCGACCATGGATATCTTTTTGGTGCTTTTGACTTCTGGAATAAAGCGCAGCAAACCGGAGTGAAGCCCATTATCGGTGTTGAAGCGTACGTAACCCCGGGTACTCAGCGTAATGACCGGACCCGTGTGCGCTGGGGCGAGGACGCCGGACGTGACGACGTCTCTGGCGGCGGCGCCTATACCCACATGACTCTGTGGGCAGAGACCACCCAGGGTATGCACAACCTCTTCCGCGCGTCGTCGTTGGCATCGTTGGAAGGTCACTTTTACAAGCCCCGTATGGACCGCGACCTCTTACAGACCTACGGTAAAGGACTCATTGCCACCACCGGTTGCCCCTCGGGCGAGGTGCAAACTCGTTTACGATTGGGACAGTATCAAGAAGCAGTACAGGCTGCCTCAGATTTTCGCGATATTTTTGGGAAAGAAAACTATTACTGCGAAATCATGGATCACGGACTTCAAATTGAGAAGAATGTGATGGCTGACCTGCATAAACTTGCTAAAGAGCTTGATTTGCCGCTGGTAGCAACCAACGATCTGCACTACACTCACGCCGAGGATTCTAAGGCACACGCGGCGCTGTTGTGCGTGCAGTCTGGCTCCACCTTACAAGACCCTAAGCGGTTTAAGTTCGACGCCGATGACTTCTACCTCAAATCGCCAGAAGAGATGCGCCATCTCTTTCGCGATTACCCCGAAGCATGCGATAACACGCTCGAAATCGCTGAGCGTTGCAACGTTGAGTTCAACCTCAAAGCCAACTACATGCCTAACTTTCCCACGCCTGAGGGGGAGAACGAGGAAACCTGGTTCGTCAAAGAAGTTGAGCGCGGTCTGCACTACCGATTCCCCAAAGGAATCCCCGACGACGTGCGCAAACAAGCTGACTACGAAGTGGGCATCATTACCCAGATGGGGTTCCCCGGTTACTTCCTCGTGGTGGCGGACTTTATCAACTGGGCAAAGAATAATGGCATTCGCGTGGGTCCCGGACGTGGTTCGGGTGCAGGTTCGATGGTTGCGTACGCCATGCGCATTACCGAGCTCAACCCGCTAGAGCACGACCTCATCTTCGAACGCTTCTTGAACCCCGACCGCGTCTCCATGCCCGACTTCGACGTCGACTTCGATGATCGCCGTCGTTCTGAGGTTATTCACTATGTGACCGAAAAGTACGGCGAAGACAAAGTGGCAATGATTGTCACGTACGGCACGATTAAAGCGAAGCAGGCACTCAAAGACTCCTCGCGTGTGTTGGGCTACCCGTTCTCCACCGGCGAGCGCCTCACCAAAGCCATGCCCGAAGACATCATGGGCAAAAATATTGCCCTCGCCAACGTGTATAACGAAGAAGATAAGCGTTATAACGATGCCAAAGATTTGCGTGAGCTCATTGAGACGGACCCCGACTCCGCCAAGGTTTTTGAAACCGCAAAGGGCATTGAGGGTCTAAAGCGTCAGTGGGGTGTGCACGCGGCGGGCGTCATCATGTCTAGCCACGACCTACTCGATGTGATTCCGGTGATGCGCCGTGAACAAGACGGGCAGGTTATTACCCAGTTCGATTACCCCACCTGTGAAGGTTTGGGGCTGATCAAGATGGACTTCTTGGGGCTTCGAAACCTCACGATTATCTCTGATGCGCTCGAGAATATACACTACAACCGTGATTTCACCCTCGACTTAGAGACGCTTGAACTCGACGACGTCGAATCGTACAAGTTGCTCGCCCGAGGCGACACTTTGGGCGTGTTTCAGCTCGATGGTGGGCCCATGCGCTCGCTGTTGAAGCTCATGCAACCAGATCACTTTGAACACATTTCGGCAGTTTTGGCGC
>JAUMUA010000005.1:59425-65662 GCA_030530925.1 Rothia sp. (in: high G+C Gram-positive bacteria)
CGATATACCGCCCTGGACCGATGGGTGCTAATTCGCATACCAACTACGCGTTGCGTAAAAACGGTTTGCAGGAAGTGACTCCGATTCACCCCGAGTTGGAAGAGCCGCTCGCTGAGATTCTTGATACCACCTATGGTCTGATTGTGTATCAAGAACAGGTTATGGCTATCGCGCAGAAAGTAGCGGGCTACTCTCTGGGTGAGGCGGATATTTTGCGCCGTGCGATGGGTAAGAAGAAAAAAGCAGAGCTGGATAAACAGTACGCGAACTTCCACCAGGGCATGATTGATCGCGGTTATTCGGAGGCTGCTATCAAGGCGCTGTGGGATATTCTGCTTCCCTTCTCTGACTACGCGTTCAACAAGGCGCACACCGCAGCCTACGGTCTGGTCTCTTACTGGACGGCGTACCTTAAAGCTCATTTCCCGCAGGAATATATGGCTGCGTTGCTTACTTCAGTAGGTGACGATAAAGATAAGCTGGCGCTGTACCTCAACGAATGTCGTCGTATGGGCATTAC
This sequence comes from Rothia sp. (in: high G+C Gram-positive bacteria), assembly GCA_030530925.1. Taxonomy (GTDB): domain Bacteria; phylum Actinomycetota; class Actinomycetes; order Actinomycetales; family Micrococcaceae; genus Rothia. The sequence continues at coordinate 59,946 of JAUMUA010000005.1, forward strand.
CGTGTTACCCCCAGACGTCAATGAATCAGCGTTGAACTTTACCCCTGTGGGCGAGGACATTCGCTTTGGTATGGGGGCTATTCGTAACGTGGGCGCCAACGTGGTTAACGCTATGGTGCAAGCGCGCGATGAGCAGGGCAACTTTGAGTCGTTCCATGACTTCTTGAAGAAGGTTCCAGCCGTCGTGTGTAACAAGCGCACCATTGATTCGCTGGTGAAGGCCGGTGCTTTTGATGATTTGGGCCATATTCGTCGTGCGCTGTCGATGATTCACGAAGAAGCGGTGGATGCTACGGTCTCCGTCAAACGAAAAGAGGCGGCCGGACAGTTCGACCTCTTCGGCGGCATGGGCATGGATAACGATGATCCCTCGACCGATTTGATGGTGTCGATTCCCGACGTCCCCGAGTGGGACAAGCGCGATAAGCTCAACTTTGAACGAGAAATGTTGGGTCTGTACGTCTCTGATCACCCGCTACGAGGTATTGAGGAGCAGCTCGATGCGCTGTCTGACTCGTCGGTCCAGAGCTTGCTTTCTGAGGATTCGCATAAGCCAGATGGTGCGATCGTGACGGTGGCTGGCATGATTACCTCCGTCTCGCGCCGCGTTGCTAAAACCTCGGGTAATCCTTATGCCCGTATTGAACTTGAAGATCGAACCGGCTCGATTGAGGTCATGTTCTTTGGTCGGGCGTATGAGCCGATTGCTCCTGTGCTTGCAGAAGATTTGATTTGTACGATCAAGGGTCGTTTGCAGCGCCGCGACGACGGCACGACCACCATCAGCGCACAAGAGCTCAATGTGCCGGAGATTTCTGCTGATGGCAACAGTGGTCCGGTGGTGATTGCGCTGCCAGAGTTCAAGGCAACTGAGCAAACTTTGGCAGAATTGCGCGGTATTTTGCGTAATCACCAGGGTGAATCTGAGGTTCGCATTGCACTGAACACCCGTACCAAGAGAATCTTGATGCGCTTGGGTGCGGACTTGCGTGTGCAACCGAACCCCGCCCTCTTCGGCGATCTTAAAGTGCTCTTAGGTCCAGCATGCCTGGACGTCTAAGTTCGGCTAATGTTATCGCTACTTCGGCGGGTGCGGCGGGCATCCGTCACTCAGTGCTTCTTGACTACTTTGAAGAGCTGATTGCGCGGACGCCGCAGCTGACCGCCTCAGAACAAAAGATTGCCCGCTATTACCGGCAAAATTTTCCTGAGGCGTGTTGGAGCAAGATTGAAGACGTGGCGCAGGCGAGCGCGGTGAGCACCGCCAGTGTCACGAGATTTGTGCGCAAGGTGGGGTATGCGGACTTTAAGGAGTTCTCCCAGAAACTAGCAGATGTGCTTTCGCGGGATCTAAAGAAGCCAGCCCAGCGCATTGCGCAACTATCTGATCAGTGCTCTACTGTTATCCACACCTTGCAGCAAAGCGTGCAAGGGATTGCTTTTACCGGTGAGCACTTAGATACCGCGCAGGTGGAGCGGGTAAGCGAGGTCTTGGCTGATTCGCACCGCACCGTGTATCTCGCGGCGGTAGCCACCGGACGTCCGTTGTTCGAGTATTTTGGGTTGATGCTCAGTTACGTGCGGGGTTCGGTGGTGATGCTGGAGGGTCCGGATCGCTGGGCGCATCAAGTCACGGATTTAGATTCTGATTCCGTGGTGGTTATTTCGATGGTCAATAGGATTCCCGCTCAGCTGGTGTCTTTGGCGCAGTTGGCTGTGGCGCGCGGAGCAACTGTTGTCTTGGTTTCCAATCATTCTGAGAGCACCACGATGATTACCCCGGATTATTTTCTGCAGATCCCGGAGTGCAACAGCTCAGGTATTTTTACCTCGCGGGCTTCATGGATGCTGGTGATGGATCTTCTGTTAGAGAATGTTGCGCAGATTATTAAGGGCCATGACGGCGCCGGTGAAGCCCTGCGAGCGCAGCGGCTTGAAGAGGGGTTTCAGGCGCTGGGCATTCACCGTTCATAAAGTTTTTACCCTCCAGTGGGCACCTGTTTCACCATATTTTGAAAATAAAATTTCATTAATTTCTAATGTGAGATAAAATTTTCAGTATCAGGATGAATCACAAAGAGAACGGAAAAACATGGCTTTCCCCAAAGAAGTTACCAATCCACTCACCAATAAGGGCACTGCGTTTTCGCAAGAAGAGCGCCAAGAGCTAGGCATTGTGGGTAGACTCCCTTCCCGCATCGAATCTCTAGAAACTCAGGCACGTCGGTGCTATCAGCAACTTCAAAAATTCGAGAACGATCTGGCAAAGTACCATTACCTTGATTTGCTACACGACCGCAACGAAGTGTTGTATTTCAAGGTGCTCGTAGATCACCTTTCAGAGCTTCTGCCCATCGTTTACGATCCCACGATTGGTGAAGCCATTGAGAACTGGAGCGATGACTACCGTTACTCACGCGCGCTGTACCTCTCCATTGATGCACCAGAAATTATTGAAACTGCCTTTAAATCGCTGAACCTTGAACCCGATGAGGTGGATTTGATTGTGTGCTCCGACGCTGAGCAAATCTTGGGCATTGGCGACTGGGGTGTTAACGGCACCGACATCTCCATTGGCAAGCTCGCAATTTATACCGCTGCGGCAGGAATTAACCCCGCCCGCGTCATTGCAGTCAATCTCGATGTGGGAACCGATAACGAAAAGCTCCTCAACGATCCGCTGTATCTGGGCAATCAGCATGCCCGCGTTCGCGGCGATCGCTACGATGCATTCATCAAGAAATACCTGGAAACCGCAAGCAAACTCTTCCCGCAAGCTATCTTGCACTTTGAAGACTTTGGTCCCTCGAACGCGCGTCGGATCCTTGAACAATACCGCGATGATTTTCGTATTTTCAACGACGATATGCAGGGCACCGGCGCAATCGTCATGGCGGCGGTTATCTCAGGTCTCAAAGTTGCTAAATCTAACTTTGCCAATCAGCGCCTCATCGTATTTGGTGCGGGTACCGCTGGCACCGGCATGGCAGATCAAATCTCGGCGGCAATGGTACGGGATGGTCTGAGTGAGGACGACGCTAAGAAGCAAGTGTGGCTCATCGATAAGAACGGTTTGGTCACCGATGATCAAAAGGACCTGCCGAACTACCAAAAGACTTACGCCCGCTCAGCTGAGGAAGTCAAAGATTGGGACCGCAAGGACGGTGTCATCGATCTTCTCGAGGTTATCAAGCAGGTCAAGCCCACCATTTTGATTGGCACCTCAACCGTGCACCATGCTTTTACCGAAGAGATTGTGAAAGCTATGGCAAAGGGAGTAGAGCGCCCCATTATTCTTCCGCTATCTAACCCCACCTCACGCATTGAGGCGTTCCCCGAAGAACTCATAGAGTGGACCGACGGCAAGGCACTGATTGCAACCGGTATTCCCGTTAAGCCCGTGGAATACAACGACACCACCTACCACATTGGTCAGGGCAATAACGCTTTGCTCTACCCGGGGCTCGGGCTGGGTGTGGTGGTAGCTCGCGCCAAGAAAATCACCGACCGCATGCTTCAAGCAGCAGCCGAAGCGGTTTCTAACCAGGTGGACCCCACCATCTCCGGCGCCTCCATCTTACCCGACGTTGAAACGCTACGCGCATCATCGGCAACGGTAGCGGTTGCCGTGGTCAAGGCGGCAATTGCCGATGGCGTTGCCGAGAACCAGCCAGAGAACATTGTTCAAGCAGTACAAGATGCGATGTGGGTGCCTAAGTACTCTGAGCAGGGTTCTCAGAAGAACTAACACGAACTCTCACGTCTCACATCTGCGGTGCCGCGTGTACGAAGAAAGCCGAAACCACTAGACTGGTTGGCATGAATACTTCTGAGCACATCGCGGCACCACAGATACGAACTCTTGATCTGCGGAGAAAAAACCTAACTTTTGCCGAGCTGAAACAATCTGTGCCTCGGCAAAATAGCGACTATGTGGGCGAGGCCCAGCAGATCGTGAACGAGATAATTTCTCGTGTGCAATCTGAGGGTGCTGCCTACGTTCGCGAACTGTCTACACGATTTGACGGGGTGGAACAAGAAGCGTTGCGCGTGCCAGCTCAGGCACTTCATGAAGCGCTAGATTCACTCGATTATAGCCTGCGGCGCGCATTAGAAGCTTCTATTGAGCGCAATCGTGCGTTTGCCTCTGCACAGCGCCCAGCCGATACTCGCCTCGAAGTGGCGCCGGGTGCTGTTTTGGTCAATCGCTGGACTCCTGTGCGTCGCGTGGGTCTCTATGTACCAGGTGGGTTGGCTGTTTACCCCTCCTCAGTCATTATGAACACTGTTCCAGCTCAGGCTGCCGGTGTTGAATCTATCGTGTTATGCACCCCTCCTCAAAAAGAGTTTGGGGGACTGCCGCACCCCACCATCTTGGCCACTGCGGCACTTTTGGGTATTGATGAAGTCTGGGCGATTGGCGGTGCTCAAGCGCTTGCCAGCATGGCCTTCGGATTAGATGACGGTGCAAACACCCTCGAACCTGTGGATACCATCACCGGTCCGGGCAACATCTTTGTGGCACTGGCTAAGCGTGCTTTGCAGGGTACCGTAGGAGTGGACGGCGAAGCAGGAACCACCGAAATCGCCGTGATTGCAGATGACTCGGCACATCCAGATTTTGTGGCGGCAGATCTAATCTCGCAAGCTGAACACGATCCCCACGCGGGATCTGTACTTATTACTCACTCTGAATCTATGGCAGATAAAGTTCGGGCGAAGATTGCCCACCGAGCGGTAGCTACCAAGCACAGTGAGCGCGTCAAAGAGGCCCTGGAAGGTCCGCAATCTGCAGTGGTGCTCACCGATTCGCTAGAACATTCGGTTGAAGTGGCTAATGCCTACGCCGCTGAACACCTGGAAATTCATACCGAATCAGCTTATGAGATTGCGGCGCAAGTACGCAATGCAGGAGCTATCTTTATTGGCCCCTATTCGCCGGTTCCGCTGGGGGATTACGCGGCAGGTTCTAATCACGTGCTACCCACAGCCGGTACTGCGGCGTTTGCCTCGGGGTTAAACACCAGCACGTTTATGAAAGTGGTACAACTCATCGAGTACTCCCAAGACGCCCTTGAAGAAATTGGCGAGCACGTTGTAACACTCTCACACGCTGAAAACCTGCCAGCACATGGCGAAGCCATTCTGGCACGAACCCGAGGTGAAAAATAAATGGTCTGCCCCTATTGCCGCCACCCCGACTCGCGCGTGGTGGACTCGCGCACTTCCGACGACGGCGCCGCGATTCGTCGACGTCGGCAATGCACCGAATGCGGACGCCGTTTTTCTACCGTTGAAACCACCTCAGTTTCGGTGATTAAGCGCTCTGGTGTGACGGAGCCTTTTCATCGGCAAAAGATTATCTCTGGTGTGCGTAAGGCATGCCAGGGCAGACCCGTTTCGCAAGACGATTTGGCAAAACTTGCCCAAGAGGTCGAAGAGCGAATTCGCGCCCGCGGTTTAGCTGAGATTGACGCGCATGAGGTGGGACTCACCATCTTGGAGCCGCTCTCTAAGCTCGATACCGTAGCGTATTTGCGTTTTGCCAGCGTGTACCAGGCATTCGACAATTTAGAAGATTTTGAGAAAGCCATCGCTGACCTGCGCAAAGATCAGGTGGAGGCCCCGGAGAGCCACGACGGCGGCGAGGATGAGACCGTGGATGTGCAGACTCCAGGACAAACAACGTTGCTCTAGAGACTAGAGACTAGAGACTA